>NZ_CP031217.1:2013516-2349102 GCF_003346815.1 Halarcobacter bivalviorum | reverse complement strand
ACAAAGATATAATGCTCTAGGTATTGCAAATGGGGAAAAATGGTTTGAAAATTCAGTATTTGAAAAAGATCAAAGTGCTAAAAGTGAATTCATTAACTATTTGGCAGAACTAGATATAAAAAAATTTATGTCCATTAGTACAAACCTTTGGGAGTCATTTCACAATACACTTGCTGAAGATTTAAATGGAAATGTTACAGAAAGTGGCCCTTCACAAAAAAATCCTAAAAAAGAGTTTATATCAGTTGAAAGTACAAAAAACTATTTCCAAGATGAAATAAATAGACTAGAAGAAGGAGCAAGAAAATTTGGAGGAAATCCATCTGAGATGATAGAACTTTTAACAGATGTTGTAAACTTCTTTAAAAACTACCAATCAAAAGAACAAGAGGATAAATATAAAACATTAGGAAGTAATCAAAATGCAAATTGATAAAGAAAAAATTAAATTGGCTATCTTTTTTATCCCTTTGATAATATTAGTAGCTATTGGTCTTGAAAAAAGATTATAAGATTGTTATAAATTTGGAAGTTGATTAACGTAGATTAATTCTAAATCTTTAAGTAGGGGTTTTGATTCTCTTAAAACTTTTATTGTTATATCATAAGGATGCCCAATTGCAATAGCATGTCCTCTTTTTTTAGCAATTCTAATTGCTTGTTTTAATTGGTTTTGAATATAATTAAAATCTTGTTCATTATCTAAAAAGATATTTCTTGCAAGATATGGCATATTATATTTTTCTGCCATAATTTTACCTACACTTTTACTTGTAGTTCTACTATCCATGAAAGTAAAATTATATTTTTTTAAAGCTCTAAATAGTTTATCCATAGCTTCTTTATTTTCAGTAAATTTACTACCTGTATGGTTATTTGTAAATTGTGCATTTGGATACCAACTTCTCATTTGTGCAACTCTTTTTTCAATTTGCTCATATGAGTCTTTAATATGAAGAGTATATTGCTCTTCTCCTTTAAAGTATTTTGCTTCCATAGGAAAGTGAATCATATAAAAAGGTAAATCTTTAACCATCTCTGTAGTACTTCCATTTCTTGAAGTAGGAGGTAGTATTGATAGAGTTGTTTTATATCCAACATTAAGTAGTTTATTAATTTGATAAGTAGTAGTTACATCATCAATTACGATTGCTAATTTAGGTTTATTTGTTTTTATTGGAAGAGCTTTATGGAATACAGGTTTCTCTTCTGTTTGTAGAGTCTCTTCTTCTTTTTTTGTATCTTCTTTAATAGGTTCTTTTTTAGTCTCAGTTTTTTCTGGAATATACTCTTTATATAAATCTTCTGTATACTCTTCAAAATCATCTTTTTTTACATCTTTAAAATAATTGTTTAGTTTATCTTCACTTGTTTCTTGTATTTTATTTAGGTCTTCTTTAATTTGCTTCTCTATTTTGATAATCTCTTTTTTAGATTTTTCAACTTTCTTAGCATCAACTAAATAGATTAGAACTCCTATTGCAATTAATAGGGCAAGGATTATTAATAAAAGGATATTAATTAGTTTAAAATTAATATTTTTAATATTAGAAGGTTTTTTTCTTGTAGTTTTTCTTTTTGTTACTTTTCTTTTTGCCATAGATAGAAAAAAAAGTAAGAGAAAATTCTCTTACTTTAATTAATTATAGATTAGTTTTTATCTTGATCTACGATTTTTTTAGCAGCAATCCAAGGCATCATTGATCTTAATTGTGCACCAGTTTGCTCAATTAAAGAAGCTCTTGAATTTTTTCTTTCAGCATTCATTCTTGGGTAACCAGCTTGACCTTCTAAGATAAAGTCTTTAGCGAATCTACCATCTTGAATCTCTTTTAATAGTTCTCTCATTGCAGCTTTAGACTCATCATTGATAACTCTTTTACCTGCAATATAATCACCATATTCAGCAGTATTAGAAATAGAATATCTCATATCAGCAATACCACCTTCATACATTAAGTCAACGATTAATTTTAATTCGTGTAGACACTCAAAGTATGCCATCATTGGATCATAACCAGCTTCAGTTAATGTTTCAAATCCAGCTTGAACTAACGCAGTAGCTCCACCACATAATACAGCTTGCTCTCCGAAAAGATCAGTTTCAGTTTCATCTTTGAAAGTAGTTTCAATAATTCCAGTTCTTCCACCACCGATTGCTGAAGCATATGCTAAAGCTACATCTTTAGTGTCACCAGAAGCATCTTGATGAATAGCGATTAAATCAGGAATACCACCACCTTTAGTAAACTCAGATCTTACTGTGTGACCTGGAGCTTTAGGAGCAACCATCATTACGTTTGTGTTTGCAGCTGGAACAATTCTTCCATAGTGAATGTTAAACCCGTGTCCGAATGCTAAATAAGCACCTTCTTTAAGGTTTGGTTTAATTTCATTTGTATAAATATCAGCTTGATTTTCATCTGGTAATAAAATCATTACAACATCTGCAGCAGCAGTTGCTTCTGCAACAGTTTTAACTTCAAAACCTTTAGCTTCTGCTTTAGCCCAAGATGAACCATCTTTTCTTAAACCAACAACAACTTCAACACCAGAGTCTCTTAAGTTTTCTGCGTGCGCGTGACCTTGTGATCCAAATCCAATCATTGCAACTTTTTTAGATTTGATTAATTCAATATTACAATCTTTATCGTAGTAAACATTTAATGCCATTACTGTGTTCCTCTTCTCAAAATTTTGAGGATTATATCTAAATAAAGTTAAAGTTTTGGTAATTTTATTTTAAAGCAAGCACCAAAATAGTGATACTCATTTATAAAAAAGTCAGAATTATAGGCTGTTAAAGAACCTTTCATATGCTTTTCAATTATATCTTTACTCATATAAAGACCTATTCCTGTACCTTGTGATTTATGTTTTGTAGTAAAATATGGGTCAAATATTTTATCTTTTATATTTGAAGAAATTCCTCCTGCACTATCATAAAATTCAATTATATTTTGATTTTCATTTTCATAGGCTTTTATATAAACTTGTCTTTTCTCTAGTTTTTTCTCTTTTAGAATATCTTTTGCATTATTTAAAATATTTAAAAAAGCTTGTGCTAACTCATTTGGGAAGCCTACTGAACAAAGCTCTTTTTTTTCTAAATCTAAAGTGACTGTAATAGCATTGTCTTTATATACGGCACTTGTAATACAAAGAGAATTATTAAGTACATCAATAACATTAAACTTTACAGCCTCTTTATCTTTTCTAAAAAAACTTCTAAAATCTTCAATTGTTTGATTTAAAAATTCTACATACTTCATAACAGAACTATAAGAGTTCTTTATATCATCTTTTGTTGCAATATTTAATTCAATTTGTAATTGCATAGAAGAAACTGTTGAAGAGATTGCTGACAGAGGTTGTCTCCACTGGTGTGCAATATTTCCTATCATCTCTCCTAATGCAGCAAATCTTCCTTGTTGGATAAGAGCTTTATCTTTTTCTCTATTTTTTTCAACCTCTTCTTTGATTTTTATCTCTAAGTTTCTATTTAAGTCTTTTAGCTCTTTTGTTTTATGGTCAATTATATTTTCTAAATTATTATTTAAAGCTTTTAACTCTTTTTGTGCCTCAATCTCTTTTGTAATATTGTTTAAAGCTACAATTACTATAAAGTTATTTGTATCTAAAACTTTTTTTGAAGCTGAAATTGTAAAATAATTTAAGACTTCTTGTTTGTACATAGCAACTTTGTGCAACTTACTAGGATTGTCTAAGATATATTCAAACCACATCCTTCCATCATAATCTTTATCAATTACATAATCATCGTCATTTATATCTACAAAAAAATCACAAATACAAATATGCTCTTTTTGAAAATCATCAAAACTATTATAACCATCAAAGAAATCTACAAGAGCCTGATTTGCATCAATCATATATTCGCCATTACTTACAACAACTATATTTTTTTGTGCATCAAGAATCCCCCTTGTAGAACGCTCTTGTATCTCTAAGTTTTTTGTATTTTTATTTATTTGAATAGCAATTAAAAAACCAAGAATAGCAACTATAAAAATAATAATTAAGATTAAAAGCAGTTCAAGGTTTGTATATTGTTTTTTTTGTTTTTTAATTTCATCTTGAAGTTTTTTTAACTCAATTGTCCCTTCATAAAGTAATCTATTTGCATTTTCTGTAATTCTTACAAAAAAAGCAGGAGTACTTTTATAAAATCGTTTTATTTTTTTATTTTGCTTCATAAAACCAATTGGGTCATTTTCTTGTTTTAATGCAATTTGTTTTTTCAATAAGTTATTTAAAGTTTGAAGCATCTCTTCAAATTCGATAATTTTAGGACTTAAATCTATAACCTCTAAAGAAATATTGTTATCATCTTTATTGTAATGAATGACTTTTTCTGTATCATTATGCCCTACAATATTTAGTCTAATTACTCTTTTTAAAACACCACCATTTTCTAAAATATTTAAGCCATCTTCAATATTATTTATTCTTTGCTCTATTCTATTATTTATTAATTCAATACCTTTAAGATTTGTTGTAGAAGTTGCTAATTCATAAAAATCTGAACGGATTTTATGTAAATCATCTACAATAAACTCTCCAATTTCCATTTTTGCTTTTAGGTTTTCAGTTTTTTTATCTAAATTGTCTATTAAGTTTAGGAAAAAAATATGTAAAGAGATTAAAAATATTAATCCAAAAATAAAGACTAAAAGTAATAAAATAAGGTTTTTTAGAGTATACGTGAATTTTCCGAACAAGTTTATATCCTATAAGAAGCCATATTTTTTCATAATATCTTTACCCTCTTGTGAAGAAGCAAAATTCATAAAAGCCTTTGCAATCTCTTTATTTTTTGAAAATTTAAGTAAAGAGATTTCTAATTTTTTCTTTTGTGCAAATTTTTCATCAATTTCAACTATTTTTATATATTTATTGTTTTCTGGCCAATACCCTGTTGACCTCCAATTAATAGTAATATCTGCTCTTTTTTCAATTAAAGCCTTATTTAAATTTCTTGAATCTGTTCCTATTTCTACAGCATTATCAAAAGCATCATAAAAGAACTCTTCTCCTTTATATTTTGTAAGAATATTTTTTGTTTCTCTTCCTATGCTTCCAGATTTTGGAGTACAAAGAATAGAAGCAAGAGAGGTATCAATAAAAGAATCAAGTGAAGTTATCTCTTTTTTTAAATCTTTTCTTATGAAAATTGCAGCTTGGTTATAACCTATTTCAACAGCTTCTAATAAGTAGCCATCTTTTAAATTGTTTTTTCTATATGAGTTGCTACCAGGTAGATATAAATCTCCTACTTTAGAGTATTTTAAAGCGTCATAAAGGTCTTTTGAACCTCCTTGTGAGATTTTAATTGTGCAGTTATATCTTTGTTCAATAATTTTTGCCATCTCTTTAATTGGTTTTACCATTGTGATGCCACAATAAAATATAAGTGTAGGTTTGCTACTATTTGCCTGAAGTGAAGTGCTGAATAACAGAATAAGAGTAAAAATTATTTTGAAAAGCATTTAGTTTCCTTATGAATAACTTTAAAAAATAAATTATATCATAATATTATATTAAGAAAGAAAAGGAATAGTTTTGTTGAAAAAAATTTTTACTAAAATTGTAAAAGGTATAAATGATTTCTCAAATAGCGAAAAAGAAGTACTTCAAGAGTTTATAGATGAAAATATAATTATAATTGGAAGTAATGATTTATATGAAATAAATTCTAAATATAAAGTTGCTATTGTAAAAATCAATAAAAATAATGCAACCTTAAAAGATTTAGCAAATGAACATAAAGATGTAAAAATAGATTTTGAAAATTTATCTGGTGCATATGATAAGGATTTAGTATTAGCAAAAAGAGTTTTTAATCCAAGAAGTAAAACAAAAGCAAAAGTTATAAGAGTTTTAGAAGGAAATAAAAAAGAGATACTAATTTATAAAAGAGATAATGCTTTTTTTACTTTAAAAGAGAATATTGAACTTCAAGTTAAAAAAGAGATTGAAGCTAATGAAAATGATATTTTATTAATAGATGATAAAAACTTTGAAGTAATAAAAAAGCTTGGAAACATTTCTGATGCAAAGATTGATGAACAAATATCTTTATATCTATATAATGAAGAGTTTAGACTAAATAAGCCCCTTGAAGTAGAAGCAAAAATGGATGATACCAAACAAAGAGTTGATTTAACTCATTTAGCTTTTACAACAATCGATCCAGCTAGTGCAAAAGACCATGATGATGCAATTTATTATGATGAAGAAAATGAAATTCTTTATGTTGGAATTGCTGATGTCTCTTATTTTGTAAAAGAGGGAAGTGAACTTGATAAATTAGCTTTTTTAAAGAGTACTTCTGCATATTTACCAGGAAAAGTTTTACCAATGCTTCCAAATGAACTTAGTGAAGATATGTGTTCATTAAAAGAGGGTGTTGAAAGATACTCTTATGTATTTAAAATCTATTTAGATATTGAAAATAAAGCAGTACTAAAATCTGAAGTTTTTGAAGCAATAATAAAATCAAGAAGAAAGTTTTCTTATGGAAGAATTGATAGAGTATTAGAGAAAAAATTTGATACTTATACTGAAGAGGAAAAAGAGATTTTTGATACTTTAATCTCTTTATATGAGGTTACAAAATCTTTTAGATATGAAAGACTTAAAAAGGGTTATGATTTTAGAAGTGTTGAGTATAGATTAAAACTTAATAGACAATATGAGTTAGAAGGTATTGATGTTGAGACCTCGTCACCTTCTCACCAGTTAGTGGAAGAGTGTATGCTTTTAGCAAATATTGAAGCTAGTAAAAAAGTAAACTCTGTAGGAATCTTTAGAATACATGAAGAACCACCTTTTAAAGCTATTTCGAAATTAGTTGATGATGTAAATGCTTTAGGTATTAAAGCAAAACTACAAAATGATGTGCATGATACAATTACACATATTCAAGAGAAAGCAAAACATTCTGTAATAAAAGATGAGATAGATGAGTTAATTATTCATGCACAAACACAAGCAAAATACTCTTCTAAAAACTTAGGACACTTTGGTTTAGGTTTCTCTTCTTATTCGCACTTTACGAGTCCAATTAGAAGATATTCTGATTTAGTATTACACCGTATGCTTAAAACAAAAGAGACTCCTAAAAATATAGATGAAATCTGTGAACATATCTCAATTCAAGAGCGAAAAATAGATCAAATGGTTTGGGATTTTGAAGATAGAAAATATGCTAGATGGGCTGCTAAAAATCTTGGTCTTGAGATAAAAGTTAAAATAACAGATGATGAAAAAGGTGTTTGTGTCTCTTATGGCATAATGCCAGGTATGAAAATCTATTTAGATAATTATAAGGGACAAGTACTTTTTTCTAAACAAAAAGTTGTTATAAAATCAAGTGATATTCTTACTAAAAAAATTGTAGGGTCATTAAAATACTAATGGAAAAGCAAAAGCACTGGGATAAAATTTTTAATACACAATGTGAAGAGATTTTAGGTTGGTTTGAGAAAGATTTTTCTCAAACTTTAAAATATTTACAGAAGATAGAAAAGTTAGAAAATAAAGATGTATTTGTGAGTGGAGTAGGAACTTCAAAGATAGCAGACATTTTAGCTCTAAGAGAAGGTAAAACAGTTTTAAATGATATAAGTTTAGAGGCTTTAAATATTTTAAAAAAGAGAATCAAAGGTAAAAATGTAGAGTTTTTTCAATTTGATATTTCAAAACCTTTTAAAAAAGAGTGTGATGTTTGGATTGATAGGGCAGTTCTTCATTTTTTGATTGAGGAAGATGAAATAAAAAACTATTTTGAAAGTTTAAAACAAAGTCTTAGAAAAGATGGTTTAATTCTATTTGCTCAATATAAAAAAGGAACAGCAGAAAAATGTGCAAGTTTACCTTTAAAGCAGTATGATATAGAAGAATTTAATTTTTATCTTGGCAAAGCTTTCAAACTTTTAGAGTCTGAAACTTTTGAATTTACGATGCCAAGTTTAGATAAAAGAGAGTTTATTTATGCGCTATATAAGAAAATAGATTAAACAGTAAGAATTGTATCCCCTGATTTAATCCATTGACTTAGAAGTTCTCCTGTGTAATAAACATTAATATCGCAAGCTTCTAATGTTGAGGTTATCTCTAAGTTATCAGCACATTTTAAACAAGCAATAAATTTAACTCCATCTTTTGACATCTGTTTGATTTTTTCTTGAATCTCTTTGTCTTCATGGATTAACTTCTGACTTGCTCCCCAAACTAAAATAGTAACTTCTTGCATCCAAGCTTTTAGTTTTGCATTGTGTGCATATAAAAGTACCATATTTTCAACTGTTTCTTTATTGTCACTTGTCCATAAAATTTTTGCTTCAGTTTGCATAATAACTCCTAATAAGTTTTTTAACTACATTTTTCCATTAAATCTTTTAATTCAAGATTTAAAGCATTTGATGAAATATAAACTTCCCAAATAGAGATACCAAGTGATAAACACATAGAGATTAAACTTAATCCAAAAATCTGTTTACCAAAAATATAAAAGCCTAAAAAAAGACAAAACATAGAAATAGTACACATAAGAAGTGATAAAGCTCCAAAAAATTGCATCCATTTTGTTAGTTCTAATCTCTTTTTTAAGTTTTCAATCTGTCCTCTAAACTCTCCAATTTCTCCCTTTCTAGCTTGTGAACTTAAAGCTCTAATTAGTTGGCCTGTTGTTAAAAATCTATTTGTATAAGCTAGTAATAGTAAAGAGACTGCTGGAAATAGTAAAGCAGGGGTTGAAATTTCAATCTCCATAAATAACCTTTTTTTATTTTTGATATTGTAACTAAATCTGAAATAATAAAAGATATAAGAAGAGTTATTTAATAAGTAAAAAAAGTACAAAAAAAGCAAGTTTTAGTTATTATTGCAAAATGTATAGAAATGAATTTGATAATAAATTAAAACAAAACGAAGTTTTTAATGCCTATATGTTTTATGGGCAATCATCTTTTTTAATTGAGTATTATACTAATTTAGTAGCTAATCAATTGGGAAATAAAGATGAGATAGAAAAACTCTACTTTGATGATTATAATTTTAAATATGCAAAAGATAAATTACTTCAATCATCACTATTTTCTTCAAATAATATTCTTATTATCAAAATAGATAAAAAACTTCCTAAAAAAGATGTAACTGAGCTTCTTGAAGCTTGTTCTATAAATCCTGATTCAAAAGTTATTTTTGCTTGTATGGGAGATAGTGACTTTAAAGCTATGGATGGATATTTTACACCTAAATTAAATGCAGTTAGTGTAAGATTTTTTTCTCCTTTTGCAAATGAGGCAGTAAAACTTATAGAGACTCATGCAAGAAAGTTAAACTTAAATTATGAAATTTCAGCACTAAATCATCTTTACTTTATGCATAGACAAGATCTATCTTTATGTGTAAATGATTTAGAAAAACTTGCAATTTTAAATGAAAAAATTACTACTGATAAAGTAAATGCTCACTGTTTTGGGATAGGAGCTGTAAATTTTGAAGAGTTCTTACATAACCTTTTATCTTCAGAAGATATTAGTGATGATTTAGAACTTCTTTTAGAAGAAGGAATGAATGAAATTTATCTTCTAACTCAAGTGACTTCATTTGTACAACAACTATTTATGATAAGTTCATATGCAAGAGTTCATGGTGTTCCAAATGCAAAAGAGATATTAGGTTTCGTTCCTCCTAAAAATGTTTGGGAAAAAAAGACAAGATTAGCAATAAATATAAAACCAGAGAAGTTCTTAGAGATATTAAATTATTTGCTTTCTATAGAACTAGAACTAAAATCTTCAAAAATTCATGACTCAAATCTCTATTTACAAGCTTGCCTTAGAAAAGTTTCAGTTTTAATTAGATAAAATCAGCAACTTTACAAAAAAGTCCTTGCTGATATTTGTAAAGATACCGGCACAAACTATAAGGAGAAAATAGATGTCAAAATTAAAACATTATGAAACAATGTTTATTGTTAAGCCAACTCTTACAGAAGAAGAGACTGCGGCACAAATCGAAGCAGTAAAAGCTTTAATCACTAAGAATGGTGGAGAAATCGTTGCTTGTGATGATATGGGTTCAAGAAACTTAGCTTATGAAATTCAAAAACACAAAAGAGGTTACTACTTTGTTGTTTATTTCAAAGGTGAGCCAACTTCACTAAAAGAAATCGAAAGAAACTATAGAATCAATGAAAATATCATTAGATTCATTTTCATTAAATATGAAAATAAAAAAGAAATCGCTGCATGGACAAAAATGAGCGATGAGGCAGCAAAAAAAGCTAACTAATAAAAATAAATAGGAACATCTTATGTATAATAAAGTAGTAATGGTAGGAAATCTTACAAGAGATATCGAATTAAGATATATGCCTAATGGAGCAGCCCTTGCAAAAGGTGCAATCGCAACTAGCCATAGATATAAGACTCAAACTGGTGAACAAAAAGATGAAGTTTGTTTCTTAGATTTTAATATCTTTGGAAGATCTGCTGAAGTTGCTAACCAATACTTAAGAAAAGGTTCAAAAGTTTTATTAGAAGGTAGACTTGTTTTTGAACAGTGGACTGCTCAAGATGGTTCTAATAGAAGTAAACATGCTCTAAGAGTTGATACTATGAAAATGTTAGATACTAAATCTGAAGCACAAAATGTAGGTTATGAAAATACTCAAGGTGGTTATGCTCCTCAAAGTAATTATAATCAAGCATCACAAAATCAATATAGTCAACCACAGCAAAATGCTGGGCAAAATAGTTATGGTGGTATGAATCAAGGGCAACAAAATGCGCCAGAACATAACATACCTGAAATCGATATCGATGACGATGAAATACCGTTCTAGAAGATAAGGATAAAAAATGGCTGAAAGAAGAAAATACGGAAAAAAATTTTGTAAATACACTGAAATGAAAGTTGATTTCATTGATTACAAAAACACTGATTTATTAAAAATTTCTATGAGTGAGAGAGGTAAGATTATGCCTAGAAGACTTACTGGTAACTCTAAAAACTCTCAAGAGATGGTAGAAAAAGCAATTAAAAGAGCTAGACACATGGCACTAGTTCCATATATTGTAAATACTCAAGACGTTACTGACGCAGCATACGCAAAGTAATTTTATTAGTAAAGTATTAAAGGGGAGGTTTAAAAACCTTCCCTTTTTTTATGTCTTCATTATATTATGATAATCGTTCTTAATATTAAGGAAGAACTAAGAGATTATTGATTAATATTTCAATAACTATTATCATTAACAAAAAGGACATAAATGTTAAAAAAACTAGCATTAGGAACACTTGTACTTGCAAGTTCGTTATTCGCGGCAAATGAAGTAAATGTTTACTCTCATAGACATTATGATACAGATAAAGAACTTTTTAAAATGTTTGAAGATAAAACAGGAATCAAAGTAAATGTTGTAAAAGCAGATGCTACAGCATTAATTAAAAGAATGGAAACAGAAGGTGAAAATTCTCCTGCGGATGTTTTAATTACTGTAGATGCTGGAAATTTATACCAAGCAAAACAAAAAAATCTTTTCCAATCAATTGATTCAGAGTATTTAACAAAGAATATTCCTGAAAAATTAAGAGACAAAGATAATCAATGGTTTGCACTTACTAAAAGATCAAGAGTTGCTGTATATAGAATTGGAAGTGGAATTGAAAATGAGTTAAAAACTTATGAGGATTTAGCAGACCCTAAATTTAAAGGGAAAATTATGGTTAGATCTTCAAACAATGTATATAATCAATCTTTATTAGCAGCAGTGATTGCACATCATGGGGAAGAGAAAGCTTTAGAGTGGGCTAAAGGTGTTGTTGCAAATATGGCAAATAAACCAAAAGGAAATGATAGATATCAAGTAAAAGCTATTGCTAACAAAATTGGTGATATTGCAATTGCAAATACTTACTACATTGGTAAAATGGTAGACAATAAAGAGATTGCTCAAGCTGAAGCAGTTAAAAAAGTTAAGATTATTTTCCCTAAATTTGAAAATGGTGGAACTCATATTAATGTATCAGGAGCAGGTGTTGCTAAATATTCTCCAAATAAAGAGAATGCAATTAAATTTGTTGAGTTTTTAGCAAGTGCAGATGCACAAGAATTATTTGCAAAAGGTAACTTTGAATATCCAGTTTTAAAAGGTGTTAAGCCTTCTGAACTTGTTTCTTCTTGGGGAACTTTTGAAGATGATACAATTTCTATCAATACTTTAGGTGAAAATAATGCTAAAGCTGTTAAAATCTTCGATCGAGCAGGTTGGAGATAAGAGGCTTTAGATAGATTTGAAACATATTAATAAACTTACAGTAAGTAGTGTTTTTATAACACTACTTATTTCAGTACCAGCAATTATTTTATTTACAAATATATTCATAGGTGGAGAGAATTGGAAACATCTAGTAGAAACTGTATTATTTGAATATATTTTTAACTCACTATATATTATGGTAGGAGTAGCTGTAATTACAGCTATTTTAGGCTTTACTACAGCATATTTGACCTCACTTTTTACCTTTACTGGTTCTTCATTTTTTCATTATGCTTTGATTTTACCTTTTGCAATTCCTACATATATTGTTGCATATATTTATGGTGGAATGTTTGATATTACGGGTAGTGTGACAACTTTTATTTTAGAATTATTAGGAAAAGACTTATCTGAAGTTTACTTCTTTGACATTATGTCTATTGAAGGTGCTATTATTGTTATGTCTTTAGTTTTATATCCATATGTTTATATTGTATGTAAAACTTATTTAAGAGCAGAATCTTCTTCTATTATTGATGCTTCAAAGACTATGGGATTAAACAATTTTCAAATCTTTTATAAAGTAGTAATTCCTATTTCAAGACCAGCAATTGTAGCAGGTGTAATTCTAGCAGTAATGGAAGCAGTAGCTGATTTTGGTGTAATGGATTATTATGGTGTAGCAACTTTTGTAACAGGTATTTTTAGAACTTGGTTTGGAATGGGAAGTGTAGAAGATGCTTCTAAACTTGCTTCAATGTTAATGCTTTTTATTTTTATATTAATCTTTTTAGAGAGATTTCAAAGAAGAAATAAAAGATATAAAAGTAGTGGAAAAGATTTTAAACCTATTGCAAAGCAGAAACTAACTGGATTTAGTAATTTTTTTGCTTTTATTGCTTGTTTTATTCCATTTTTCTTTGGATTTTTATTACCATTTTCTCAAATGACAGTTTGGTTTTATCGATCATATGAAGAGGTAATAGATGAAGACTTCTTAACGATTCTTTATCAAACACTATCTATTGGTGTATTTTCAGCTACATTTATTACAATTTTAGCTTTTGTATTAGTTTATAATGTAAGATTACATAAGAGTAAACTTGCTGACAATTTAATGCAAATCTCTAAATTGGGTTACTCAATTCCAGGAGCTGTTGTTGCTGTTGGGATATTAAGTTTCTTTGCTCTGATTGACAAGAGTTTTAATATCTTACTAAGTGGTACAATTATTGCAGTTATATTTGGTTATACAGTTAGATTTATAGCAATTTCAATTAACAACTATGAGGCTGGTTTTTCAAAAATTCCTCAAAGTTATGATGATGCTTGTAAAACAATGGGAATAGGTTCTTTCCAAACATTTTTAAAAGTTATGTTTCCATTGATAAAAAATTCAGCTATGGCAAGTTTTATTGTAATTTTTATTGAAGTAATTAAAGAGTTACCTCTTACAATGATTTTAAGACCTTTTAATTATGATACACTTGCTGTTTTATCTCATGAGTTAGTAACTCAAGCACAAGTAGTAGAATCAAGTGTTCCTGCTATGTTTATTGTTTTATTAGGTATTGTTTCTGTTTTAATATTAGTAAAAAAAATGATTAAGGATTAATAGTTTATGATAGGAATTAGTGTAAATGACTTATCAGTTTCTTTTGGTGAAACTAAAATTTTAGAAGATATCTCTTTTAATGTTGAAGCTGGAGAAATTGTAACGATTCTTGGTCCTAGTGGTTGTGGAAAAAGTACTATTTTAAGATGTATAGCCTCTTTACATTCAGAGTATAAAGGGGAAATATTTTTAAATGAAACTTGTTTAGTAAATAATGGTAAACATGAATGTAATACTGATATTGGATATATTTTTCAAGATTATGCACTTTTCCCTCATTTAAATGTAAAAGAAAATATAGAGTTTGCATTATATAAATTAAAACAAGAAGAGAAACAAAGAAGAGTTGATACTTTATTAAAGCAATTTGACTTATTTGACCATAGATATAAACAAATACATGAATTAAGTGGTGGACAACAACAAAGAGTCTCTATTGCAAGAGTATTAGCTTATGAGCCAAAAGTTTTATTACTTGATGAACCTTTTTCAAACTTAGATACAATCTTAAGAAATAAGACAAAAGTTTGGTTAAAAAAGATGATTAAAGATTTAGGTCTTAGTGCAATCTTAGTTACCCATGACCAAAAAGAAGCTTTAAGTATGTCTGATAAAATTGCTATTATTAATAATAAAAAAATAGAGCAATTTGGAACTTCACAAGAACTTTTTGAAAAACCAAAATCATATTATGTAGCAAATTTTTTAAATAGAATTAATAGACTCCCTTATAAATTAGTTGAAGATTTAGGCTCAACTATTTCTTTGGAAAACCTTGCTGTTATTCCTATTGATAAAATTGAAGTTACTGCTGATGAAACAAAAATAAAAGCCTCTATTTTAGATATCTCTTATTGTGGAGACTATTATGAATTAGAAGTTTCATTGGATGATTATGAAAATATGGAACTTACTGTAAAAGCTTTTTGTATTGATTGTTTAACTAGTATGCAGAATTGTTTTTTAGATATTAAATTAGAAGATATAAAAATAGTAAGAGAGAAAGTTTAAACTATAAAGGCTTTTGCCTTTATAGTTATTTCATTAATGGGTCAGTTAAACCTAACACATACATTCCAATAAGACCTAAAATCCCCGCAACTAAACAATAGTAAATAGTAGGGATAATTGTTCTTCTTAATGTTTCACCCTCTTGGTCAAGTAAACCAACTGTAGCTGATGCTGCAACTACATTGTGAATAGCAATCATATTACCTGCTGCTGCTCCAACTGCTTGAAGTGCAATCATAAATGCAGTAGAAATACTTAAAGCATCTGCTACACCAAATTGAAATTGTGATAACATCATATTTGAAACTGTATTGCTTCCTGCAATGAAAGCACCTAATGCTCCAACTAGAGGTGCAAATAGTGGATAAATATCTCCAACTGAAGTTGCAACAAAGTTTGCCATAGCAACAGGCATAGAATCAAATCCTGACTCATTAATTCCTGAGTTAATTAAAATTCTAACTAAAGGAATAGTAAATACAAGTACAAATCCTGCACCAATCATTACTTGCGAAGATTCTCCAATTGCAGCTTTCATCTCTTTAAATTCCATTTTATGTAAGAAATAAGTTACAAGAGCTACAAATACTAAAATACCACCTGGTAAATATAGTGGAGTTATAGCATATCCTAAACCTTCTCCCATAATATCTTTGAATGGAATAACCCAAGAAGAAACAAAGGCTTTAGCTTCTGAAGAAACTCTTGTTATAACAAGAATAATCGCAACTAATACATATGGAATCCAAGCTTTAGTTAATGACATATTTGCTTTTGTGCTCATTGCATCAAGTTTAATCTCTAATTTACTTACCCAATGAACTGGCCACTCCTCTTTTGGAGCAAAGTCCCAAGTTGTTTTTGGTAATAAGAAACCTTTTTTAGCTGCGAATACAACAATTGGTAAACCAATAAGTGCCCCGATTAATGATGGGAACTCTGCACCTAAGAAGATACCTGTTAAAGCATAAGGAATTGTAAATGCTAAACCACCAAAAATAGCAAAAGGAATAATATTTAATCCTTCTGTCCAAGATTTGTTTTTACCAAAAAATCTTGTTAACATCATTACCATAAATAGAGGAATTAATGTTCCAGTAATAGCATGAACAATAGCAACTTCACTTGTGATAATTTGTAAATAAGTTTCCCAACTAGAACCAAGGTTATCTAAAGTAGTACTAATTGCAGCACTATCTAAACCTTTGTTTACACCGATTAAAATAGGAGTTCCTACAGCTCCAAATGATACTGGTGTACTTTGAATCATCATACCAACCATAACTGCTGCCATAGCTGGAAAACCAATTGCAACTAAAAGTGGAGCTGCAATAGCTGCTGGTGTACCAAAACCTGATGCACCTTCAATAAATGAACCAAATAACCAAGCAATAATAATTACTTGAACTCTTCTATCTGGACTAATATTGTTAAATCCTTGTCTAATTACTGCAATTGCACCAGAGTGTTTAAGTGTATTTAATAATAAAATAGCACCGAAAATAATCCACAGAACCGCAACTGTAATAAGTAGACCTTGGATTGTTGAAGCTAAAATTCTATTGAATGTAACTTCCCATACTAAATATGCAACTGCTGTAGTTGCAAGATAAACAATAGGCATTGCTTTTTTAGCTGGAAATCTAAATCCAACTAATAAAATTGCAGCAATGAATATTGGTAAAGCAGCAAAAAGTGCTTGTGTCCCAATTCCCATAGTGACTCCTTCTAATAATATATCTTAATGATAAATAGAAGTTATGATATTTGTATGATAATTAATAGTAGCAATAAAATAGCAGAAAAAAATGTTTAGTTTTGTAGCAGAAAATTCTTAGTAAATTGTATGAAAAAAGCTTATAGCTTTTCCCATACTACGCCATTTGGCGTATCCATAATAGAAATATTTAAGGCTGAGATTTCATCTCTAATCTTATCAGCAGTTTCAAAATCTTTGTTTTTTTTGGCTTCTGTTCTTTTTAAGATTAATTCTTCAATTTTTTGAATATCATCGTGACTAATTCCAAATTGAAAATATTTATAAGCATCGTTAAAACCAACACCTAATAAATCATTAATAAATTCAAAACTTGCAACTAACTCTTTTTTGATATTTTTATTTTTTGGTTCTTTATCTAAAGTCTCATTTGCTTTAGTTATATATTCATCTATTATAGCTATTGCTTTAGGAGTATTCAAATCATCATTTAAAGCTTTCATTAAATCATTTTGAAGCTCTTTATTTACAGTTGATTGTCCCACTCCATAAACTCTTTTTTTAACTCTATAAAATTTATCAAGTCTTTTTTTAGAAGCGATTAAATCCTCTTCATTAAAATTAAAATTTGTTCTATATTGAGCTGTTAAAAGATAGAATCTAATAACTTCTCCTGAATAGGCTTTAACAATATCTTTTAAGAAAAATGAGTTTCCTAAAGATTTACTCATTTTTTCTCCATTTATTGTTACAAAACCATTATGCATCCAATATTTTGCTAGATGAGCTTTTGTTGAACATCTTGTTTGTGCAGCTTCATTTTCGTGGTGAGGGAAGAGAAGGTCAGCTCCTCCACCATGAATATCAATCTGGTAAGTTTCATCTTTATATGCAAGATGTTTATTTATCATTGCACTACACTCAATATGCCAACCTGGTCTTCCTTTTCCAAATGGGGCATCAAAACTTACATCATTCTGTTTTTCAAACTTCCAAAGTGCAAAATCACTAGAGTTTCTTTTTTGAGTATTTACTTCAACTCTAGCTTGAGAGTTTTCATCACTTGCTCTGTGGGAAATATTTCCATATTCTTTATCTTTTGATACATCAAAATATACCCCATCAGAGATAGCATAAGCAATATCTTTAGAGATTAAATCTTCAATCATTTCAATCATTACATCAAGATTTTCTGTAGCTTTGGGCTCTAAAGTATTATCTAAAATATTTAAAATATTCATATCATTTTTATATGCTGTGATATAGTAGTTAGTAACTTCTTCTAAAGATTTATTTGTATCATTCATTTTTTTAATGATTTTGTCATCAATATCAGTGAAGTTTTTTGTCATAGTTACATTATAGTTGTTTGCTTTTAGTGTTCTGTGTAGTATATCAAAGGCAATTGCAGATCTAGCGTGACCTAAGTGTGAATCATCATACACTGTAGGTCCGCAAACGTAAACTTTTACGTCATTGTTTTTTATAGCTTTAAACTCAACTTTTTCTTTTTTTACTGAGTCAAATATAAAAAGTGCCATTATTTAAATAGTGCCTCTAAACTTGCAGTATCAGTTGTTTTATCAGCTTCTTGATTTTCAGAACCTGCTGAAGCTGATACTCCACCAACTTCAACTAATTCAATTTCATATTTAGTTAACATTGAAGCAAGTCTGATGTTTAATCCAGCTTTTCCAATTGCTTTTGATTTTTGGTCACTTGGAATTGTTACTACTGCTTTTCCTTTTACATTTCCTTCAGCAGGAGTTTCAATTTTTACACTTTGAATAATTGCAGGAGATAAAGCTCTTGAAATAAACATTTCAGGAATTGCTGAATACTCAACACAATCGATATTTTCTCCACTTAACTGTTTTGAAACGGCACCAATTCTAACACCTTTCACACCTACAATTGAACCAATAGGGTCAACTGAAGCATCAGTAGTTGCTAAAGCAATTTTAGCTCTACTTCCAGGAATTCTTGCACTTGCTTCAATAGAGATAATTTCATCTTTTAATTCAGGAACTTCTGCTCTTAAAAGTGATTCTAAGAATTTAGGTGATGTTCTTGAAATTTCAATGATTAAGCCATTTGCTTTATCAATATTTACAGCTTTTACTACAGCTTTTACTGTATCTCCAATTCTAAAAGATTCACCTTTAATTCTAGATTTTCTAGGAAGCATTCCTTTAACTTCACCAATCTCTACAAAAGTATTTTCTTGTCTGTCAACTCTAGTTACTGTTCCGCTAATAGTTTTTCCAATTTTATTTTTATATTTACTAACTAAAGTCTCTTCTAAATATCTTTGTACTCTGTATTCAAAATTACTATGTAAAATTGTTGCAGCATTTCTTCCCATATTCTCAAATTCTAAGTCATAATCAACTGTATCCCCAACTTCTAAATCTGGGTCTATTTCTTTAGCTTCACTTAGTTCAATGAAGTTTTCAGGGTTTACGTTATTACCTTCTTCATCAAGTCCTAAAGATCTACTATCTCCATCTGGTACAACTTCAACTTTTTGTGAAAGCTCTAATTTTTTATTTGCTCTGTCAATATTTGCATCAAAAGTTAAAGTTTCATCCACCATTTTTTCAGCAGTTTTAATAAGTGCTTCTTTTAGTGCTGTTTCAACTTCCTCTATCTTAAGGCCTTTTTCATAGGCAATAGAGTCCAATATATCAATAATCTTATCCATTAATATTACCTTCTTATTTTAACATTGAAATGTAATGTTTTTTGATTTTCAATGTGAGTAGAACAATATTATATCAAAAAGTTCTTTTATACAAATTAAAGCAACTTTAAGATAAACTATTTAGCTAATTAAAAACAAAAAGGTATTTAAATGGAATTATTATTTGCAAGAAATGAACTTACTGAGAAACCAAAAAAAGTTCAACTTGATAAAATCAAAGAAGAATTAACTAAAAGTGGTGAAAAAATATTCTATTTTGATAGAGACAACTCTCACAAAGATATGATGTCTTTAGTTGATGCGTTAGAGGATGAGGGGTATAACGTATATTTCAGAGAAGTAAAGTATGGGCTTGCTGATGAAGAATACATGTATGAGGTACATGCTTTATAATAATAAAAAGTGAATAAAGATAAATGAGTAAAGAAGAAAAGAAACTATTTATACAAACGCTAGGGTGTCAAATGAATGACACTGATAGTCAACATATTATTGCTGAACTAAAAGAGCATAAAAACTATATTACAACAGATCAGATGGAAGAAGCTGATTTAATTATTATTAATACTTGTTCAGTAAGAGAGAAACCTGTTCAAAAACTTTTTTCTGAAATTGGACAGTTCAATATTAAAAAGAAAAAAGATGCTAAGATTGGTGTTTGTGGATGTACTGCAAGCCACTTAGGTGAAGATATTATAAAAAGAGCTCCTTATGTAGATTTTGTTGTTGGAGCAAGAAATATTTCAAAGATTAAAGATGTAGTTGATAAAAAAGGTTCTGTTGAGATAGATATTGATTATGATGACTCAACTTACCAATTTGCACAAAATTCTAATTCCTTATATAAAACATCTGTAAATATTTCTATTGGATGTGATAAAGAGTGTACTTACTGTATTGTTCCTGCAACAAGAGGTGATGAAATCTCTATTCCACCAGAGATGATTGTTGAACAAGTTCAAAAAGATGTTGCAAAGGGAGCAAAAGAGGTTACTTTATTAGGTCAAAATGTAAACTCTTATGGAAGAAGATTCTCTGATGGAAGAGAAAAAACAAACTTTACTAAACTTTTACAAGAAGTGTCAAAGATTGAAGGTTTAGAGAGAATTAGATTTACTTCTCCTCATCCTTTACATATGGATGATGAGTTTATTGAAGAATTTGCAAAAAATCCTAAGATTTCAAAATGTATTCATATGCCTTTACAAAGTGGTTCAACACAAGTATTAAAAGCTATGAAAAGAGGATATACAAAAGAGTGGTTTTTAAATAGGGCTAAAAAAATTAGAGATTTAGTTCCTAATGTTAGAATCACTACTGATATTATTGTAGCTTTCCCAGGTGAGTCTCAAGAAGATTTTGAAGATACAATTGATGTAATCAAACAAGTTAAATTTGACCAAATTTTTAACTTTAAATACTCTCCAAGACCAAATACTAAAGCTTTAGAATTTAAAGATTTAGAGATTGAAGATGAAATTGGAAGTGCAAGACTTATAGAGGTTATTGAACTTCATAAATTACATCAAAGTGAATTAATGGATTCAAATATTGGAAAAACTGTAGAAGTTTTATTTGAATCTTTAAAACCAAATGGTGAAATTGCTGGTTTTACAGATAACTATTGCCAAGTTTTTGTAAAAGGTAGTGATGAGTTATTAGGACAAATCGTAAAAGTTAAGATTACTGATGCAACAAGAACGGCATTAAAAGGTGAAGTGGTAAACTAAATGAAAATTTTTTTAATTACAAGAGTTGTACCTTTTTTCTTACAACTCTTTGTAAAGTTCATATATTTTACAAGTAAAAAAGTTTTTCATCACCCTAAGATAGATGAAAATGAATCTTTTGTTGTGGCTTTTTGGCATGGAGAGCTTCTAATGCAACCATTTAATTATAGGAAACTAAAATTAAATGGGAAAGTTAGTGCTTTAATAAGTCAACATAAAGATGGGGAAGCTATAACAAGAACAGTTGAATATTTAGGTATTCACTCTATTAGAGGTTCAAGCAGTAAAGGTGGAGCAAAAGCTCTAATTTCTGCTATTAAAGAGATAAAAGCAAAAAATGATGTAGCAATAACTCCTGATGGTCCAAGAGGACCAAGACATTCAGTTGCTGACGGGATTGTTGCTATCTCAAAGAAAACAAATGCTAGAATTTTGATATTTAACTATAAAGCAACTAAATATTGGCAATTTAACTCTTGGGATAAGTTTGTTTTACCAAAACCTTTTGGTACTTTAGAGTTCTTTATTCAAGAACCTTTAGATATTAGCAATATGGAAATGGAAGAAGCAAAAGAACTTATAAAAGAAAAAATGCTAGAAAACGCCATGCAATAAAGGTTGAGTTTTAAAATGTTTTCCAAAGAATCATTATATATTAATGCAATAAAATATACTAATCAATTAAAAATAAACTATAAGAGACTTAGCAATAATGATATTGTTGAGACAAATAGTTCTACTTTTATTGCAAAAGATGATATCTTAGGTAGAGACATTGCTACAAAACTTAATAATCATGCTTCAGAAATAAATAATACCTATATTTCTACACTATTAATTGCTGATGATACTGCCCTTATAAAAAAGAAAGGTGCAAAACCAAAAGATTGTGAAATCACATCTTTAAATAATGATTACAATATCGCAGTTTCAAAAAATACTCTTTTTGAAACAAAAAACTATTTTGAAAAATGTGGAGTTGATTATATCTTCTCTGCATATCATATTTTAAATCTACATATAGAGCAAAATCCTTGCAATAATAATTTAGTAGTTTTACTTTTTAATGACCAAGCTTTTTGTGTAGTTTTAAATGAAAAAAATGAGATAGTTTTCAATAAAAAGATTCAATTAACTGCTTTTGATGATATTAAGCAGAGTAAATTTTATGAAAATGAAGTTTTAGGACAAAAGCTATTTGATGAAGTATATAGCTTAGAACTACATGAGGCAATTCAAAATACAATTGAAGAGTTTTATGAAGGTAGTAAAAATATTTTTATTGAGAAAATATCACTTTTATATAATATTAAAATTTTAACAAGTGAACAGATATCACAAATGAGTGAAGAGTTTATGATAGATGTAACTTATCATCCAATATCTGTAGATGAAGAGTTATTTCAATTATCAAAAGATACTCATTCCCATAAAAGTTTTATAAAACCAAGACCTAAACCTACAAATACAGTTAGAAACTTTATTATAGTTTTAGCTATTTTTGCTGTAGTTTTTGCAGCAAGTGCTTTTGTTTTACCATATAAGAAATGGTTAGGAATTGAAGAGAGTAAAAAAGAAGTAGTTCAAAAACAAGAAGTTGTAGTTAAACAGGAAATAAAAAAGAAGATAATTCTTCCTAACCATTTATCTTTAAATTCTGATGTAGAGTTTAAAGTATTAAAAGCTTTAGAAGTAATCCCTTATGATGTAGTATTAACAGAATTAACAGTTGATAATGATAGATTATTACTTGATATTAATATGTTAAATAAAGATACTTTTATTAAGGTTATCAAGCCAGAACTACAAAAAGAGTATGAGAAAATAGATATTGAATTTAAAGAGAGTAAAAAACCAGTATTAAAAGCAAGTATTAATGTTGAAGGTTTTAAAGCTAAAAAAGAGCAAGAGACAAAAGAGTATAAAGAGATATATTTATCAAATGAATTTATGTCTATTATTACTGTAACAGAGCAACTTAAAATGCTATTTTCAAAAGAGACAAGACTAAACTTTAAATCAAGTTCTAAAAATGAGTTTGTAACTTTTGATTATTTAGTAAATATGCTTGTACAATCTCCTTTAGAATTTTTCAAAATTATTGAGATTTTAAATAATGAAATGTATTCAATAAATATTGCCTATCCAATTAATTTTGTGAAAACTGAAGCTGGTATAGAAATAGAATTTCTTCTACAATTTCATCAACCAAAATAGTTAAAATTGAATTACAAATCTAACTCCATTTTTAGAGTTTTCAATTTTTAAATTAGCGTTAAAACTATTTTTTATTACAAGTTTTACCATATATAAACCAATACCTGTGCCATCCTCTTTTGTCGTGTAATAAGGATCAAATATCTTTTCTAAATTGCTCTCTTCTATTCCACCTGCATTATCACTTATTACTAAATAGTTTTTTTCATTTTTAGTAAAAGAGATTATTTCAATATTTCTTTCTTTAATATCTTTTTCAATAAAGGCTTGAATAGAGTTAGTAATTAGATTAATAAGAACTTGAGATAATTCCATTTCTATACCATTTAAAGTATAGTTTGAAAGAATTTGAGTCTCTATTTCAACTTGATTCATCTCTATTTGAGGAGTTAGTAACTCTTTTGTTTTTTCAATAACTTTTTTTATCTCAAAACTATTTTTATTTTTATCTTCTTTAAAAAAGTTTAAAAAACCATCAATTGTATCTCTCATATAATGGATTTGTTTTTTAGTGTTTTCAGAAAAGTCATTAATAACTTCATCATTTAGTTCATTAAAAGTATAGGCAAATTTAATATCATCACAATAGATTGACAAAACATTTAAAGGTTGTTTTAGTTGATGAGAGATTACGCCAATCATCTCTCCAATACTTGCCATCTTTGTATTATGTACAGCAAGCTTATTTGCCTTTTCTAAAGAGGATTTTATCTGTTTATTTTTATTAAATAATTCAATATATGCTTTTAATTTAGAAGTTAAAAGAACATCATCTATAGGTTTTGAGATATATTCAATTGCGCCTAAATCATAACCTTTCTTTTGATAGAAATCTTTATCATAAATTCCGGTGATAAAAATAACTGGTATATCTTTTAGTTTATCTATATTTTTTATATATTCTACAAACTGAAATCCATCTATATCTGGCATTTGTATATCACAAAGAATTAAATCTATATCTTCTTTCATAAGAATATTAATAGCATCATTTGCTTTTAAAGCTGAATAGACATTAATATCTAAGTCTTCAATTAATAACTCTAATGAATAGATATTATCTTGTACATCATCAAGTATTAAAATAGAAAAATTATCTTTCATTAAATATCCTTTGTAATTTAAATCTTATAAAATTATAATGGAAAATGATACTATAATAGTATTTTTTAATAATATAATGATTAATAAAAAATATAGGAGTGAAACTTTAAGTTCAAAAGTGATGTTAAATATAATAGAAAGATTTAAAAATAGTATTAGTTCAAACTTATTTAAACAAGTATATCTTACATATTTTATTTTTGTATTTATTTTTGTTGTCTTTCAAATATTCACAGAATATACAAATGAAAAAAGAAAACTAGAAAAAGTATTTATAAAGATTGAAAAAGTATATAAAGATATATTAATTAATAATACAGAAAAAAAAGATATTAAAGAGTTAAGTTCTATTGCCCATGCAATAGAAGCAACTACAGATATTTCAGGTCTAGCTATTATTGAGGAGAAACAAAGGTTTCTTTTTTTACATGGAGTAGTCTCATCTAATATTGAAAATATAAAATCGGTAATTAGACTTCCTAACTTAAAATATAGTTTTTCTAAAAATTTATTAACTCATGGAATAGAGTTTTCTCACAATAATAGAAATTATTACATCTTTTTATTTATTAAAGAATCAGAAATTTTTGAGAATATGGAAGAGTCAATTTATTTAATTTTATTAAATATTCTTGCAAGTATGATTACTTTAGGAGTTCTATTTTTAATCTTCTCGACTAAACATTTAGTAGAACCTCTTAATATTATTATTGATTCAACAAAAAAGTTTGATGTTGTTGAGCATGAGTTAATTGAAATTAAATTAGGCAATATTGAAAAAAATGAGTTACATACTCTTGCTAATACTTTTAACAAAATGTCAAAACGAATTAATGAAGCTTATATCAATATGCAACAATTAACTATGATAAGAGAGATTCAGAAAAATAAATTAGAAGAACAAAAAAAAGAGCTTTTAGATGCAAATAAAGCAAAAGATGATTTCATGGCTAATATGAGTCATGAGTTAAAAACACCTCTTAATTCAATCAATGTAATAAGTAATGTAATGATGAAAAATAAAAGAGGTATTTTAAATGAAAAAGAGATTAAAAATTTAGAGATTATAAATAGATGTGGAAAAGATTTACTCTTTCTTATTAATGATGTGTTAGACCTTTCAAAACTAGAAGCAGGGGAGATAACTTTAAATAATGATAAAATTGATTTAAAAGAGTTAATGCATGGTATTTATGATATGTTTAACCTTCAAGTAAAAGAGAAAAATATTGATTTTGTTTTCCATATTGATAAATCATTGAATTATATATTTAGTGATAAAGATAGAATTAACCAAATAATAAAAAATCTATTAAGTAATGCTTTAAAATTTACAGAAAATGGACAAGTAAAGTTTTTAGTGGTTGATGAAAATAAAAACTTTAAAGTTATTGTTGAAGATAATGGAATAGGAATCTCAAAAGATAAGTTAGAACATATATTTGATAGGTTTAAACAAGCAGATGGGAGTACTACAAGGAAATATGGTGGTACAGGTTTAGGTTTAGCTATTTGTAAAGAGTTAACAAAATTATTAGACGCAAAAATAAGTGTAGAAAGTGAAGTAGATAAGGGGTCAAGGTTCTCTGTTGTTTTTCCTAAAAATAAACACTTGTTAGAGAGTATGAATCTTTTAGAGATAAAAAGTACAAATAGTGAGGATGTTTCTACTTTAATAGAGAGAAAAGAAGAGATAATAGTTTTAAATAATGACCCCGTACTATTTTTTAATTTGGTAATTGATTTAAATAAAAAGTATAAAGTTCTTCAAGCTTTCTCTTTTGATGAACTAAAAAAATATATGGAAAGAGATGAAAAGCTAATTGTTGACATAGATAAAATGACAGAAGAGGAGTTAGATTTTTTAGTGAATAATTCAGAAAATAAACTTATTTTAATTTCTGAAAATGAGATAGAACAAAAGTATAAAGAGTTAGCTTATCGAAGTTTAAAAAAACCAATTGATAGTGATTTAGTAGATAAGCTATAGATATCTTTTTTAAAGGATTTATGATGATAGAAATAAATGAAAAAATTAAAAGTTTAAAAGTTTTATATGTAGAAGATGAAGAGTTAGCAAGGGAAAAATTAGGTAAATTTTTAGAGCGAAAATTTAGTACAGTTAAACTTTGTTCTAATGGTTTAGATGGCTTTTTAGCTTTTCAAGATGCTTATTCAAAAAATGAAAAATTTGATTTAGTAATTAGTGATATTAATATGCCTAAAATGGATGGCTTAGAGATGTTTGAGAAGATTAAAGAAATAGATAAAGATATTCCTTCTATGTTAATTACAGCAAGAACGGAGACAGAACAACTATTACAAGCTATATATTTACATATTGATAGTTATATTATGAAACCAATTGATTTAAATATTATAAATGAGAGGTTAGATAGGATTTGTAATGATATATTTTATAAAAAAAGTTATGAAAATCAAAAGAAAGAGTTACAAACTTATTTAGATATTTTAAATCAAGAAGCAATTGTCTCAAAAACAGATTTAAGTGGCAAGATTACTTACGTAAATGAAGGATTTTGTGTTGTTACTGGCTATGAAGAGAGTGAGTTAATTGGTAAATCTCATAAGCTAATAAGGCATCCAGAGATTTCAAAGGATTTTTTCAAAACTTTATGGGATACTATTCAAAGTGGTAAAATTTGGAGTGGTACTTTTAAAAACTTAGCAAAAGATGGTTCTACTTTTTTTGTAAATACTAAGATTATTCCAATCTTTGATTCTTCTAATAAGGAGATTAAAGAGTATATAGCAGTTAGATTTTTAGTAACAGAAGATGAACTTAAAAAAAGAGAGAGCTATAAAAAATATTTAGAGCAAGTAACTCAGTATAAAAAAGCAATAAGTCAATTAGTTAGTGAAAAAGAGCTTTTGAATAAAAAGATAATTGATCTTTCAAATGCTAATATTTCATTGGAGAATAAAGCTTCTCAAAATGAGTTAAAAAGAAAGCAGTTACTTAATCAATTAGAAGCTTATGAAAAAAACAATTTAGAGTATGATAAATTAAATTTAATGACAAAACAAGATAAGAGTAAGCAGTTTGATCAGATGTATAGAGCTTTAAATAGTATTAAAAGTTTGAATAAAAGACAAGAGAAAACAATAAATGATTTAGAAACAATGTTATCGGCAAAGACAGGAGAATTAGATTCTTTTATTAAAAAAGATTTAGAAAATAAAAAAAGAATAAATGATTTAAAAGATTTAGTTACAAATCTTCAAAAAGAGAATGAAGAGTTAAAGAAACAGAAAAAGTCAATTTTTTAATGAGATAAAGTTACCAAACTTTTATCTCATTATAAACAGAATCTCTTTCTACAGGAGTAAATCCAGAGTTTTTAATTAAATCAACAAATTGTTGAAGAGGCATTCCATTTGCACTTTTAGCTCCAGCTGCACTTTGAATAGACTCTTTTTCAATAGTTCCATCTAAGTCATTTGCTCCAAATTCTTGTGCTAAAAGAGCTAATTTTACTGTTGAAGTTACCCAATAAGCTTTGATATGAGGAATACTATCTAATAAAATTCTTGCAATTGCCATTGTTTTAAGAATTTCTTGACCAGTTAGAAAATCTTTTACTTTTAAATAGTTATTCTCTTTTTGGTATACAAGAGGAATAAATGCATTAAATCCTCCAGTCTCATCTTGTAAATCTCTTAATCTTAACATATGGTCTATTCTATGCTCTCTTGTCTCAATATGTCCAAATAGCATAGTTGCATTACTTTCATGTCCAGCTTTGTGCCAAAGTTTGTGAATATCAAGCCATTGTTGAGATGTAACTTTCCCCCCACAAATTCTTTTTCGCACTTTTTCATCAAAAATTTCAGCACCACCACCTGGCATAGAATCTACACCACTTTCAATCATTTTTTTAATAATCTCTTCATAGCTTAGCTTATATTCTTGTGCTAAAAAGTGGATTTCTGCTGCTGTTAAAGCTTTTACATGAATTTGAGGGAATTCCATTTTTATTTTTTTGAAAATATCTAAATACCATTCAAGACCAGTATCTGGATTATGTGCTGAAACAATATGTACTTCTTTAATACCATTTTTAGATGAGTTTTTCACTATTTCTAAAATTTGTTCATGGCTCATTGTATAAGGATTTGGATTTTTTCTACTTGCACTATATGCACAAAATTGACAAACATCTTTACAAATATTTGTAGGGTTGATATGTCTATTTATATTAAAGTAGGTCTTATCTCCATGTTTTTCTCTTCTAATATCATTTGCAATAGATGCTAATTCAAAAAGGTCTAAATCATATAATTTTATAGCATCTTCAAGTCCAAGTCTTTGTTTATTTTTAATCTTTTCTAAAACACTCATTATCTCTTCTTATTTATTATTTACAGTCTATATCTTTAGTGTAGTTTCCTTCATTACTTCTATGTACAAAACCTATACACTCTTTATTTAAAGTCTTATCAAAAAAAGTAACTTTATAAACTGTACTTTTTACTTTTGTTTGCGTATCTTCAACACTCATTCTATTTACTACTTTAATGCTAGAAATATTTTTGTGTCCAAGATTATTTAAGACTTCTTCCATTTTTAGGTTTTTTGTAATCATTACAAAGCCAAAACCTAAAATTGTTACTATAGACATAATGGCAATTATAGCAACAGTTTTTTTAGGAAGTCTTCTAACTTCTGGATTATGGTTCATATGTAAACTCACTTAAAGGTTTAAATGTATCATCACTACTATCAAAATAATCTATTTTAGCAGTTTGGATGTCATAATACCATCCATGAACTTTAAGTTTCCCCTCTTCAAGTAATCTTTTTACATCTGGATAAGTTAAAAGATTTTCAAGTTGGTATCTAATAGAGTTTCGCTCCGTAGCTCTATATTTCTCTTCTTCTGTATTAAATTTTTGGTTTTTAAGAGTTCTCTCTTTTGCTTTTGCCCCAAGTTTTAACCAAGTTTTTACATGAATTAATGATTTTGTATCTGGTATTTCCTCATATAAAGACTTACAAGCTCCACAGTGTGAGTGTCCACATACAATAATATGTTTTACTTTTAAAACAGCAACTGCATACTCAATAGCCGCAGCACTACCATGATAATCTTCATCATGTTTATAAGGGGGAACAAAATTCCCAACATTTCTTAAAATAAACATATCTCCAGGTTTTGAGTTAAGCATTAAATCAGGTGTAACTCTACTATCTGAACATCCAATAAAAAGAACTTCAGGTTTTTGTCCATGTTCAACCAATTCTTGTAAGTCATTTTCTAACTCCAAGAATTGATTCTGTCTAAAGTTCTCATTTCCTTTGATTAATTCATTTAATATCATGCTATTTTCCTACATTTTTTATTATTACTTGGCTTTTAGGTGTTACAACCGTAACCTTTTTTATTCTATCTTTCTCTTCATCATCAATATTTCTGTACTCAACTAAGTAATCCATTTGATGGCAAGAGATAAGTGTTGTTAGTTTTGAAAGCACTATACTTTCACAGTTCTTCATGTTTACAAAAGTATTTTCACTAGCAAAGGCTGTAAGTGAAAAGGCTAAGATTAAAAGTAGTTTCTTCATTTTGCTTCCTTTAAAAAATTACAAACATACTCTAAGTCACTTTGTTTAATATCAGTTTTTGCAATAAGTCTTATTATTGCACTTTTAACTGTAGGTTGTCTTATTGCTCCTACAAGATAACCTTTTTGTTCTAAACTTTTTTGAAGTTCTAAAACTTTTTTGTTATCTGCTATTTGCACAGGAATAATTAAACTTTGAGAGTTTAAACCTAAAATATTGTTTACAAGTTGTAAGTTAGAATCAATTTTCTCTTTAAATTGTTCTTTATTTTCTTGTATATATTTTAATGATTCATGGCCTAAAACTATATCAAATAAAGATGGAGCAGTTGTGTAGATAATGGCTTTTGCTCTATTTACAAGAAAATCAATTATAGTCTTTGAAGCAAGAATATATGCTCCATAACTTCCATAGGCTTTTCCTAAAGTTCCCATTTTTATATGATTTTCTTTGGGTTTGATTTTATATAAATCAAAAATTCCTAAAAGCTTATCTCCTAAGATTCCAGAAGAGTGTGCTTCATCAACTATTAGTAAAGCATTTTTTTCATTTGCAAAATCAAAAATTTCTTTAGGAGCTAAATCACCTTCCATAGAATAAACTCCTTCTATGGCAATAATTTTTCGTCCCTTTGCATCTTGATTTTCAAATTTCTTTTTTAAGTCTTGGCAGTCATTATGTTTGAAAATAACTACTTGATTTTTATTTAGAAGTCTAGTTGCTAGCATTCCACTTGCATGATAGTTTTCATCAATAAATAAAATATCACCCTTTCTTACAAGTGCTTCAATCATTGAGATATTTGCTAAGAAACCACTTCCAACTACAACTGCATCTTCAAAACCATTGTATTTTTTTAAATCATCTTCAAAATCTTTATGAAATTGGCTATATCCTGTTACAACAATTGATGCTTTTGGTGAAGTGAATTTTTCTTGATAGAGTTTTTTGTAAGTATTTTCAAAAAGTATTTTTTGAGAGGCAAGACCTAAATAGTCATTTGAGGCTAAATCAACAAGATTAGTATCAAAGACCTTTCTAGTACGATATCTATTAGCTTTTTTGATTGAGTTCAACTCTTTTTCGTACAATATTACTCCTAATAATTTTATAATTATATACAAAAAATTTTTAAAAATTGTTAAATTTTTTCTAAATGCTACTGTTTTGCTATAGTGAGTAGTTATAATTTCTTCACCTACTAATTAAACGTCCTTCATAGTAGTATAGAGCAGAGATTTTTCTTTGCTCTTTTTTTATTTTAGGCTTATTAGCTTATAGCTTCTAAACTTTTTTGAATTATTAAGTTAGCTGTCTCTTGTTGAGCATGAATAAAATTTTTAATATTTAAATCACTTAAATATTGTTTTTCACTTTTTGAATCAATTTTTACTATTAAATTTGCATTTTCATCATATTTTAAAATTGCTTCACAAATCAGAGATTTTTTAGAGATATTGCTAAGTGTTATTATAATACTTGAAGCATCTTCTACTTTTAGTGATTCAATAACAGGTAACTTTTCTAAGTGTCCAAAATATGCCATATATCCATTTTTTCTTGCAAGAACTACATGCTTTAAATTGTCTGAAATTATTACAAACTCTTTTTTTTGTTTTTCTAACTCTTTTGCAATAATTCTTCCTAAAGTTCCATAACCACAAATAACGATATGGTTCTTTTTATTAATAGGAGTAATCTTATCTGACTCATAAAACTCAACAATAATATATGAAGAGAGTTTATAAATATTATTGATAATAAAAGGTGTTAAAATCATTGATAGAACAGTAACTAAAATAAGAAAATTACTAAGATTTTCTTCTAATAAACCATCTGCACTAGCAAGAGCAAAAACAGCAAAAGAGAACTCTCCAATTTGGCATAAAGCAAGAGCTGCTTTAATAGAGTCACTCTTATTTGAATCTTGTTTAACAATAAAATATACAACAACTGCTTTTATTAGCATTACAAGAACTAAAACAGCAAATAGATAAAAAATATTTTCAATAAAATAAGAGATATCTATTTTAGTTCCAACTGAAAAAAAGAATGTTCCAAGAAGTAAATCTTTATAACTTGAAATATCTGATTCAACTTTTATATGATATTTAGTCTCAGCAATAATCATCCCAGCAATAAAAGCTCCAAGTGAATAGGTAAAACCAAACTCATGGGCTAATAAAGAAGCACCTAAAACAATCGATAAAACCGAAGCTAAGAATAGTTCTTCTAATCTGGTGTTTGAAGAAAACTGTAATAAATAACCCATAACTTTTTTACCAATAGTAAACATAAGTGCAATAATTACTAAAGCAGAAATAAATGTTTTAAACAAAATTATCTCAATAGAACTTCCCTCAGATGAAAGAAAAGTAATAAGTAATAAGATAGGAATAACTGCTAAGTCTTGAAAAACTAAGATAGCAGTAGATTTTTCTCCGTAGGGAGTATAAATATCTTTTGATTGTTTTAAATAACTTAATACAATAGCTGTTGATGATAAAGAGAAAGCTAGTGAGATTATTAAAGATGAAGTGAAATCAAGTTTAAATATAAAATGAGTAGTTACAAAGATGATTATTGCACTAATACAAACTTGTAAAAGACCATTTCCAAAAAGAAGTTTTTTTAATTTTTTTATTCTCTCTAAAGGCATCTCTAAACCGATAGTAAACATTAAAAAAACAATACCAAATTCAGCAATTAATTCCAAAGTATGAAGAGTACTCTTCTCATTAAAATTAAATATTGTTGCAACAATAGTTCCTGTTAAAATATATCCAATAATATGAGAAATAGATAGTCTTTTTAAAATTAGATTTAAAATAGTTGCTAACGCAAGTGAAACAAATATAATTAATAGTGTATTTTCCATAAAGAAATTTTATCTTAAATGAATAGGAAATTTAATTAACAGCTGTATAAAAATTATTCAAAAAATTTGTGCACTTAATAAAAAATATGATAAATCTATATATTTTTAGTGAAATAAAGCCTCTAAATGGTTATAATAATCTTTTATTTAAGAAGGGAAGAAATGGTAAAAAAAACTAAAAAATATTTTTCTCATGGAAAAGACCATGTTATCACAGTAATTTTAAAAGGTCTTTTTTGGTTAGCTCCTATTGCAGCCATCACAATAATTGTAATTTGGGTTTATGAAAAAATAAATCAATTAACTGGAAATATGTTTGAACTATTTGGATTTGAGCCTGAGAAATATCCTTTTTTATGGACTATCGTTGGGGTATTTATTATGGGAGCTTTTGCATATATTATAGGAGTATTTGCAGAAACGAAACTAGTTGATATAGTACAAAAAGTTTATTCTAAAATTCCAGGCTATGCTACTATAAAAGAGTTAATAAATATTTTTAATACCTCAAAATCTGGAGAGAAAAAAGTACTTGTTGTTTTAATAAGAGGTTTTTCTAAAGATGATTATAATGTTGGTTTGATGTACTCAACAAAAGAGTCTATTATAAAAGATCATTATACAGTTGTTTTATCGATGACACCAATTCCAAATGGGGGTTATATGTTTGAAGTACATAAAGATAAAATTAAAGTTATTGAAGAGGCAACTTTTGATTCAAATTTACAATACCTTTTGTCAATGGGAGTTAAGTCTTTAGCTGATATAGTAAAAACAGAACCAAAAAATATTGAAGATTTTAAAACATTGTCACAGTTTTTAGAAGAGAATAACAAGGAAGCTTAATTTGGATGCAATAAATATTAGACACTATTTTTTTTATTTAGCCTCTTTAGTAATTATCATTGCAGGTTTAAAAGTTGCAAGTGAAATTGTTGTAATTTTATTTTTAGCAATTTTTATTTCATCAATTTTTTCTACACTTTTAAGAATTTTAGAAAGAAGACATATCCCTAGAGTAATCTCTTATATCTTAGTAATTTCAATTTTTATTTTAATCTCTTTACTGCTTGCATATATTGTAAATATTTCACTTAAGAACTTTATTTCAAATATGCCTCAATATGAGCAACAACTTCAAGGTTTAGTTGTAAAAATAATTGCTCTTGGGGAGACTTATGGAGTAGTTGTTGATAAAAAGATGATTTTAGATGCTTTAAATTTTAGCTCTTTCTTTGGTTTTACTACAAATATTATAGGAAGTATTGGAACTTTTCTTTCTAAGTTTTTACTAATAGTAATTGGAGTTGCTTTTATCCTGGCTGAGTCAAAATCATTTGAGAGAAAACTAAAAGTAATCTTTAAACAAAATAGTGAAGAGTTAGAGCACTTTAATCTTTTTTCTCACAATATCCAAAAATATTTTTTAGTAAAAAGTACAACAAGTTTTTTAACAGGATTTATTATTGCCGTAGGGCTTATTATTTTTGATGTAGATTATCCAATTCTTTGGGGTGTAATTGCAATGTTATTTAATTTTGTTCCAGTTGTTGGGTCTATCATAGCTTCAATACCAGCAATACTTTTATCTCTTGTTAGTTTAGATTTAAATACAACTTTATTTTTAATAGTTTTTTATGTGGTAATAAATATCTCGATTAGTAATATTATTGAGCCAAAACTAATGGGTAAAGAGTTAGGTTTATCTCCTTTAGTTATCTTTTTCTCACTTATTTTATGGGGTTGGGTTCTAGGAATTGTTGGAATGTTCCTTGCTGTTCCTATTACAATGACATTAAAAATAGCTTTTAGTTCAAATAAGAGTACACAATGGTTAGCAGTATTGATGTCAGATATTCCAAGTAAAAAAGAAGCAAAAGGTTAAAAATGGCAATAGCAATATTAACATCAGGTGGAGATTGTGCAGGAATGAATCCTGCAATTAAGCAGTTTGTAGATTACTGTTTTAATAAAAAAATTGAACCTTTTTTAATTTATGATGGCTTAGAGGGGTTGATTGATGGAAATATTAAAAAAGCCTCTTATGATGATGTAGCTGGAATAATGCATGAGGGTGGAACAAAAATAAGATCTTCGAGGTCAAAAAGATTTTTCGACTTAGAGTATAGAAAACAAGCCTTTGAAAACTTACAAAAACATGGAATTGATAAACTTATAATCTTAGGTGGAGATGGTTCATTTAGAGCCTTAGACCAATTTTATAAAGATTTTGGAATAAAATTTATTGGAATTCCAGCTACTATTGATAATGATATCTTTGGAACAGAATATTGTTTAGGTGTAGATACAGCTTTAAATATTATTAGAGAAGCAACCGATGCTATTAGAGATACTTCGGCTTCTTTTAAAAGAGCTTGTGTAATTGAAACAATGGGAAGAGATTGTGGTTATTTAGCTCTTGTTTCTGCTATTACTTGTGGAGCTGAGGTTTGTATGATACCTGAGCTTGATTATGATTTAGAAGTGATTGGAAAAAGATTAAAACAAGAGTTAAAAGAGGGTAGAAAATATATAGTTTGTGTAGTTGCAGAGGGTTGTTCAAAAAATAGATGTACAACTACAAATGAGCTTGTAAGGTGGCTTGAAGAAGATGTTGGAATAGAGACAAGAGCAACAATTTTAGGTCATATTCAAAGGGGAGGAAATCCTACTGTATATGATAGGCTTATGGCTTCTGAGTTTGTAACTTTTGCAATAGAGGAGATTTTAAAAGAGGACTCTGAAAGTAGCGTAATTGTATATAATAAAAGTGAGTTCCAATTTGTTTCAATTGATTATGTAAACTCTTCAAAATATGAGATAAAAAAAGAGTTACTTGATTTAGCAAGAAGATTGGTAAACTAAGCTATATAAGCTTTTAATCAATTACTTGATATTATAAAATTTAATAAAATAGAAAAGGCTAAGATTTATGATTGCAGTTTTTAATGCCATTACAAATATTGCAGAAGATATAGAAAAAAATGTATTTGTTGATTGTGAAAAGTTTTTATCAAGTGGATTAACTGAACGACAAATGCATGATAGTATTCATGATTATTGTTCAAAAATTATTGAAAGAGAATTTAAAAGAGTAAAATCAGTACATGGATTTATAGGAAAAGATAGTAAAGATTATACAACTATCAATGAAAATGGAAAATATAAAATCTCTTATGTTGCTATTGATAATGTTGATTTATTAGATGTAGATTTTTCATTAGGAACTATTTTTGGAATTTATGAACATCAAATGGATGCTTTCCACTTAAAAGCAGCTATGTATATTACCTATGGACCAACTTTTCAATTAGTATTCGCTTCAAAATCGGAAGGTGTGATTTATTTTTCATATGAAGATGGAGAGTTTATAGAACAAGACCCTTTAACTTTAGAGAAAAAAGGAAATATCAACTCAACAGGTGGAGTTGCTAGTGAGTGGACAAAAGAGCATAAAGAGCTAATTGATAGCTTTTTTAATGAAGGATATAGATTAAGATATTCTGATTCTTTAGCCCTTGATACTCATCAGATTTTATTCAAAAGAGGTGGTTTATATACCTCTCCTGCAACAAAATCTTTCCCAAATGGAAAACTAGAAGTACTATTTGAAGCTTTTCCTATCTCATATATAATTGAACAAGCAGGTGGAAGAGCAATAAGTGAAAGAGGTCGTATTTTAGATATGACTAATGTAGAACTTCATGATAAAACACCTATTTATTTTGGTTCCTCTTCTGAAGTACAAAAAGTAGAAGATTATATAAATAGTTAAAAGTAGCCTCTTAAGGCTACAAAAAATAATTAAGATTCAATATGTATTAAGGTATATAACGCTACGATTTTGATGCATGAATCTTTTTTTTATGCAACGCGTTGTTTACTATAGTATATAAAGAAAAAAGGAATGCATTGGAAATTTCATCAAATTTAACTTTAGAATTGTTAGATCAACCTTTTTTATTAGAAAAAAGGATTGACTTACTTTTTGCAATACAAAAATGTGGTTCAATAAGTCAAGCTGCAAAAGAAGTACCCATGAGTTATAAAAAAGCATGGGAAGCAGTTGATACTATGAACAATCTATCTTCACAAGCTGTAGTAACTACAGAAAAAGGTGGAAAAGGTGGAGGAGGAACTTCATTAACCGTTTATGGTGAAAATCTATTAAAGACATATCTATTTTTAAAAGAGGAACAAAAAAGTTTTTTAAATAGATTAAAACAGATGACTGATATAGATACAGGAACACTTAAAACAATAGGGAGATTAGCTATGCAAATTAGTGCCAGAAATCAAATTCAAGGTATTGTTGAATCAATAATACTTTCAGAAGTAAACGCCCAAGTCCTTATCAAACTAAAAAGTGGAAATACGCTAATCTCTAGTATAACTAAAGCTGCTGCTCAAGATTTAGATATAAAAAAAGGTGATGAAGTTACTGCATTTTTTAAATCAAGTAATGTACTTATAAGTACAGATACTAATATTGTATTAAGTGCTAGAAATAAATTTGAAGGAAAAGTGTCAGCTATTACAAAAGATGTAATAAACTCTGAATTAGTAGTTGATATAGGAAATGGAGATTCTGTAGTATCTGTGATTACTACGAACTCCATTAAAACATTAGACTTGAAAGAAGAGATGCCTGTTTGTGCAATTATTAAATCAAGTGACATAATGATAGGGAAGTAAGATGAGAAAATTATTGTTTTTGATGTTTGTTTTAGCTTCTAGTTTAGTAGCAAGCACAATTAACATTGCAGTTGCAGCAAATGTAAGTTATGCAATTGAAGATTTAATTAAAGAGTTTAATAAACAAAACCCAGATACAAAAGTATTAGTTACTCTTGGAAGTAGTGGAAAATTAACAGCACAGATAAAAAATGGAGCACCATATCAATTATTTATGGCTGCAAATATGAAATATCCTATTACTTTAGATAATGATGGTTTAAGTTTAACAAAACCTTTAATTTATGCTCAAGGAAGTCTTGCAATTTTAAGTTCTAAAGAGCAAGATTTTTCAAAGGGAATCAATATTGTAAGTGAAAAAAATATTGAAAAAATTGCAATTGCTAATCCTAAAACAGCACCTTATGGAAAAGCTGCTGTTGAAGCTTTAAAAAATGCAAAACTATATGAAGATATAGAGAAGAAATTTGTTTATGCTGAGTCTATTTCACAAACTGTTTCATATGCAATTACAGCAGCCGAGCTTGGTTTTATTGCAAAATCATCACTATATAGTGATAAGATGAAAAAATATAAAGAAGGAATTAATTGGACTGATGTTGACCCAAAACTTTATACTCCAATTAATCAAGGAATAATCATCTTAAAAAAAGCAGAAGGAAATAAAGAGGTTAAAGCCTTTTATGATTTTATTCTAAGTGAAAAAGCAAAAGAGATATTTAAACAATTTGGATATTTAGTACCATGAATAAACTAGAGGCAAAAGTTTTAAAAATAAAAAGTAAAGAGAGTTTAAATTTAGTCTCTTTCTCATTTAACTCAAAAACTCTTTCAATGATAAGTTTAGATTTAAATGAAGAGATAAAAGAACAAAAAAAAGTTTTATTATCAGTAAAACCTACTAATATTACCTTAGCAAAAAATTTTGAAGGCTTTTTAAGTTCTTCAAATAGACTCCTTGGAAAAATAGCAAATATAGAAATAGGGGAACTATTAAGTAGTGTAACTTGTGATGTAGATGGAACATTTATTGAAGCAATTATTACAACAAACTCTTTAGAACAAATGAACTTGGCTTTAGAAGAAGAAATTATCTTATTATTTAAAGCAAGTGATTTAGCAATTTTGGAAGTGTTAAATGATTGAAGCAATAATAAATTTAGATTTAAACCCTTTGCTAATCTCTTTTAAATTAGCATTTATCACTACTATTATACTTTTTATTTTATCTTTGCCTCTAGCTTGGTATTTGTCTCAAACTAAATCAAGAGCAAAACCTTTTATAGAAGCAGTTACAGCTTTACCAATTGTATTACCTCCTTCTGTAATAGGTTTTTATATTCTTTGGGCTTTATCTATAAACTCACCAATTGGTGCTTTTTTTGATGAAGTATTAGGAATAAAACTTGTTTTTAACTTTACGGGTGTCGTAATAGCAAGTTGTTTTTACTCTCTTCCTTTTATGGTACAACCTTTACAAAGTGGTTTTGAGAGTATAAATAAAAATATGCTTGAAGCAAGTTATATAGCAGGAAAAAGTAAGTTTGAAACTTTGATAAAAGTAGCTCTACCAAATATTAAACCAGCACTTTTAACAGCACTTATTGTAACTTTTGCTCATACTGTTGGAGAGTTTGGTGTTGTTTTAATGGTTGGAGGAAGTATCCCTGAAGAGACAAAAGTAGCAGCTGTAGCAATCTATGAATTTGTAGAGATTATTGATTATAGTTCAGCTCATATTTATAGTGCAATAATGTTAGTAATAAGTTTCATAGTTTTACTTTGTGTATATATTTTTAATCAAAAATATAATAAAAAATTTACGGGACTTCATAGATGATAAAAATAGAGATAAAAAAAGAGCTTCATGGTTCAAATGGAGTGATGAATTTAGATGTAAATTTAGATATTAGAAGTAAAGATTTTGTTGCTTTAACTGGACTTAGTGGAAGTGGTAAAACAACTCTTCTTAGAAGTTTAGCTGGACTTGAAAAAGCGCAGGGAATAATTAAAGTTGATAATGAGATTTGGCAAGATGAAAAAGAGTTTTTACCTGTACAAAAAAGAAAAATAGGTTTTGTTTTTCAAGATTATGCACTTTTTCCTAATATGACAGTTTTAGAGAATCTATTTTTTGTAAATAAAGATAAAGAGTTAGCAAATCATCTTCTAGAAATCACAGAGCTTTGGGAACTTAAAAATAGGTTACCAAATAGCTTAAGTGGAGGTCAAAAACAAAGAGTTAGTCTTTGTAGAGCTTTGATGAATAGACCAAAACTTCTTCTAATGGATGAGCCTTTATCAGCACTAGACCCAACTATGAGAATAAAACTACAAGATGAGATATTACAACTACATAAAGAGTTTGAGACCACAACTATTTTAGTAAGCCATGACCCAAGTGAAATTTATAAACTTAGTAATAGAGTAATTGTATTAAAAGATGGGAAAATTGTAGATGATGGAACTGCAAAGAGTGTATTACTTAAAACAAGTGGAAGTGCAAAATTCTCTTTTGAGGGAAAACTTCTTGATATTATAAAAGTGGATGTAATTTATGTTGCAATTATTGCAATAGGACAACAACTTGTTGAAGTTACAATTAGTTCAAATGAAGCAAAAGAGCTAAGAGTAGGACAAGATGTTCGAGTAAGTACAAAAGCTTTTGCTCCAACAATTCATACATAGAAGAAGAAAATGAAAAAAATAGTATTTATAGTATGTGCTTTCTCTTTATTTTTGAATGCACAAAATCTTAAAGTAGCTGCTGGTGCAGGTTATAAAAAACCTTTAATGGAAATAGTTGCTAATTATGAAAAAAAAGATAAAAAAATAGATGCTTTTTTTGGGAATATGAAGCAAGTAAGTGCACAAGCAAAACAGACTAATATCTCTTTAATTATTGGGGATAGAAATTTTTTAGAAAAGAAAAGTGCATTGGTTTTTAAAAATTTTTATAATCTTGGAAAAGGAAAATTAGTAATTGCTTATTCAAAAAATACAGAGCTAGAAAATATCGAACAATTAAAAGAGTCTAAAATAAAAAAAATCTCTATTCCTCAAAGTAAAAAAGCTATTTATGGAATTGCAGGAGAAGAGTTTTTAAAAAATTCAAAGCTATATGAAGAAGTTAAAAATAGACTTTATACAGTAGCTACAGTTCCTCACTCAATGACATATATTATTACAAATGAAGTAGATGTTGGAATTGTTAATCTAACAGCAGCTCTTGCAAATAGAGATAAAATAGGTGGTTTTTTTGAAGTTCCTCAAAAATACTATTCTGAAATTAATATTGTTGCAGGGGAATTAGAAAATTGTAAAACAAAAAAGTGTAAAGAGTTTTTAGCCTATTTATTATCAGATGAAGCAAAAGAAGTCTTTAAAAAATATGGATTATGATTGATATAGAGTTTGAATATATTTGGCATCCCTTACTTTTAAGTGCAAAAACAATAGGTGTAAGTGTAGTTCTTTTATTACTTATAGGTACACCTTTAGCCTATTTTTTAGCGAAGGAAAAACTTAAGTTCAAATGGTTGTTGGATACGATTGTTACACTTCCTTTGATTTTTCCTCCTATTGCTGTAGGTTTTTTCCTTCTTCTCCTTTTAGGTAGAAATGGTTTTATTGGGTCTTTTTTTCAAAGCTTTGATATTAGTATTATTTTTAGTTTTACTGGTTTAGTAATTGCAAGTTTTATTGCAGGACTTCCTTTAATGGTAAAACCTCTACAAGCAAGTATTGAACAGTTTCCTACTCAGATAAAAGAAGCCTCTTTTTTAAGTGGAAAGAGTGAACTTAAAACTTTTTTATTTATTGTTCTTCCTACAATAAAAAGCTCTTTATTTGTTGCTCTTTTAATATCAGCAGCAAGAGCTTTAGGTGAAGTTGGGATAACTCTAGTTTTAGGTGGAAATATTGTAGGCAAGACAGATACTATCTCTTTAGCAATTTATAATGCAGTATTTGATGGAGAGTATGATTTAGCATTAGCTTTGAGTGCTATTTTAGTTGTAATATCTTTAATCTTTTTTATAAGTTTAAATATTTTACAAAAGAAAAATAAAAAAATTATATAGGAAAAAAGATGAATATAATTAGTGATTTTGAGTTACAAGAGTATATAAAAGAGGATTTACCATATTTTGATTTAACTACTTATCTTCAAGATTGTAAGGGTAAAAAAGCAAAACTAAAAGTTTTTACAAGAGAAGATATTACAGTTTCTTCTACTGAAGAAGCAGCTAGAATTATTAAACTTTTATCTTGTGAAGTATTATTTTTTGTCCCTAGTAAGAGTAGACTTAAAAAAGATGAGACTTTAATAGAGTTTGAGGGAGATTATAATAGTGTTCATCAAGCTTATAAATTAGTACAAGTTTTATTGGAATATAGTTGTAAAATAGCGACAACTACAAATAAAATGGTAACTTTGATAAAAGAGATAAATCCTTCATGTGAACTTCTTACTACAAGAAAAAGTTTTCCTTTTGCTAAAAAATTTTGTATAAACTCAATTTTAAATGGGGGAGCAATGCCTCATCGTTTGGGTTTAAGTGAGACAATACTTTTTTTTAAGCAACATAGAGAAATATATACTTCAAATAAAGAGTTTTATCAAAAAATCAATAGCTTTAAAAAAATGGCTCCTGAAAAGAAAATAGTAGTTGAGTCATCTTGTTTTGAAGATATAAAAGCTTTGATGGAGTATGGGGTTGATGTTATTCAAATAGATAAAGGAAGTTTAGAGTTAATTAAAAAAGCAGTTTCTCATAAAAATAGATATTGTTATGAAAATATAAAATTATTAGCTGCAGGAGGAATTAATATTTCAAATGTGCAAGAGTTTGTACAAACTGGTGTTGATGGTATTGTAACTAGCTCTTTGTATAATTGTGGAATGGCTGATTTAGGAACAAAACTTACTATATCAAAATAACTTTCAAATAATAAAAATTATAAAAAGATAAATTTATTAATAAAGTTTAGAAACTTTTTTTATCCTAAAGTTTAAAAGTATAAAATCTTGCAAATAAAAGGATAGAAAATGCAAACAAATATTTTAGGAACAAATTTACAAGTTTGTTGTACTTCTCCTATGACAGGATTTTATAGAGATGGAGTATGTAGAACAACTCCTGAAGATTTTGGAACACATACTGTATGTGCAATTATGACAAATGAGTTTTTAGAGTTTTCAAAATCAAAGGGAAATGATTTATCAACTCCTGTACCTCAATTTGATTTTCCAGGTCTAAAAGAGGGTGATAAATGGTGTTTATGTGCTTTAAGATGGCAAGAGGCTTATGAAGCAGGTTGTGCTCCTAAAATTGATGCAGAAGCTACATCAAATGCAACAACAAAATTTATAAAAAAAGAGATACTTTTAGAGTATAAAATCTAAGAAGGAAGACTCTTTTTAACTAAATGAAACTAATTACAAACTCTTCTAATAAAAATTTTTATAATCAATTTACCTCTTTACTTCAATCTTGTAAGGCTTTTTATTTTAATGTTGCCTTTATCAACTACTCTGGTCTTCAACTAATTTTAAATGATTTAAAAAAGTGTGAAGAAAAGGGAGTAAAAGGAAAGGTTTTAAGTTCTACTTATCTTAATTTTACCGATGAAAAAGCTTTAGCCAAATTAAGAGAGTTTGATAATATAGAGCTTAAGGTTTTTGACTGCTATTCTACTTCTATTGGCTTTCATCCTAAAGCATATCTTTTTGAGTATGAAGAGGAGTATAAAGTTTTAATTGGCTCTTCAAATTTAACTTCAAGTGCTTTTAAATCAAATATAGAGTGGAATATAAAAACTGTTTTAAAAAAAGATGACCTTTTTATAAAAGAGTTATTTTCTGATTTTAATAGTTTATGGAGTAGTTCAATTGATGTTAGTGAAGAGTTTTTAAGTTCATATAAAAAATTTAAAACAGAACAAAAAAGTATAGAGAATTTCTCTTTTAAACAAGAGTTTAAACTAAATTATATGCAAGAAAAGGCTTTACAAAAATTAGACTTTTTAAGAAATAATGCAGAAAATAAAGCCCTTGTAATAGCTTCTACAGGAATAGGAAAAACCTACTTAAGTGTTTTAGATATAAAACAGTTTAATGCAAAAAAAGCTTTATTTATCGTTCATAGGGAAGATATTTTAATTAGTGCAAGAAAAAGTTTTGAAACTATGATAAAAGATAGAACAATGGGCTTTTTTACAGGAAATAAAAAGGATATAAATTGTGATTTTATTTTTGCAACAGTACAAACTCTTAATAAATATTATACAAAGTTTGGAAAACAGGAGTTTGATTATATTGTTGTAGATGAGGCTCATCATATAGCAAGTAAGAGTTATGAGTTTATAAATAAATATTTTAAGCCAAAGTTTTTGCTTGGTTTAACTGCTACTTCAAATAGAACAGATGAAGTCTCTATTTTCGATTATTTTGATGACAATGTAGCTTGTGATATTGGTTTAACTGAGGCTTTAGATAAATCTTTAGTGAGCTCTTTTCACTATTTTGGAATAGAAGATATTAAAGAATTAGATTATGAGAATATTGATTTAAATAATATAAAAAAACTTTCAAAATTTTTAATGATAAATAAAAGAGTAGATTTTATCCTTGAAAAAATGAATTTTTATGGATTTAGTGGAGATAAAAGAAGAGTTTTAGGTTTTTGTGCTTCAAAAGAACATGCAACTTTTATGAGTGAGGAGTTTAATAAAAGAGGAATAAAAGCAATCTCTTTAACAAGTGAAGACTCTATTATAAAAAGAGAAAACTCAATTAAAAAACTTCAAAGTAGTACAAATGAGTTAGAAGTTATTTTCACTGTAGATATTTTTAATGAAGGTGTTGATATTCCTAATGTAAATACAATACTTATGCTTCGACCTACAAACTCTTCTATTATTTTTGTACAGCAATTAGGGCGTGGATTAAGAAAAAATAGTGATAAAGAGTTTTTAACAATACTTGATTTTATAGGAAATCATAATAGAGCTTATCTTATTGCAATAGCCTTAATGGGGAAAAAAAGATTTGATAAGGATAGTATAAAACTCTCTGTGAATAATAACTTTGCAAACTTTCCAAATGCTTATATTATTATGGATGAAATTTCTAAAAAAAGAGTTTTAGCTCAAATAGATAGTGAAAATTTTAATACTCTTAAATATCTAAAAGAGAAGTTTTTAGAGTTTAAAAATTCTCTAAATCTAAAGACAACTCCAATGATGAGTGACTTTATACATTATGATGAATATATAAATGTTTTAGATTTTATCTCTTATTCAAAATCCTATGAAGAGTTTCTTTGTAAAGTAGAAAAAAATGAAGAGTACAACAGAGTTTGTGAAGATGAAAACTTTTTAAAAGCACTTAGATTTATCCAAGGTTTACTTCCTATAAAAAGAGTCTATGAATTTGCTCTTTTAAAGTATCTTATTTTAAATGAGTCTATTAATTTAAAAGAGGCCCAAAACTATTTAACTAAGTATTTAATTAATGTTTCTAAAGATACTATTTCTCACAGTTTTAGATTTTTAAATGAAGAGTTTTTTGATAGTGCACAAAAACAAAGAGTTTTAAAACTGGTTTTTATAAAAGAGAATACTCTTTATTTAACAGTAGACTTTAAAAGAGTTTTAGAAGATAAATTAAAAAAAGAATTCTTTTTAGATAGTTTAAATTATGGGCTTATTAGATATGAAAAAGAGTTTGGAAACATTGATTATGGGTTACCATTTTTAAAACTTTATGAAAAATATAATATGTTAAATATTGCACAATTATGTAATTTTGAGAAGATTCATAGCTCTTTTAGAGGAAGTGGATTTTTAAAATATAAAGATGATTTTTTCCTTTTTATTACTATAGAAAAAGATAAGTTTACAAAAGGGGCTAAGTATCAAAATGCTTTTTTATCAAAAGAGATTTTTACTTATTCAAGTAAACCCTCTATGAGTAGTGAAAAAGGTGATGGAAAAAGATTAGTTGAAAACAAAAAATTTGGAGTTAAACTGCATATTTTTGTAAGAAAATTTTCCCATGTAGATAAAAAAGTTCAAAATTTTATCTACTTAGGTTTAGCAAATACACAGAGTTTTGAAAACAATAAACCTATTAATTTAAAACTAAAATTAGATACTGCTCTTTTAGATAACCTTTATGAAGAGTTTACAAAGGTTATTGAAGAGGAATAGTAATAGTAAACTTAGCACCTTTTTTAGTATTTTGTACTTCTAGGGAACCATGAAGGTGCTTTTCTACAATAATTTTACTCATGTAAAGTCCTAAACCTGTCCCATGAAATTGATGTTTTGTAGTAAAATAAGGATTGAATATTTTAGGTAAAACCTCTTGGTCTATACCTTTTGCATTATCTTCAATAGTAATTTGAAAAGAATTTTTCTTCATGATTAAATCAAGAGTAATAGCTCCTTTTTCTATTTTTCTTTGAATAATTACATCTTTTGCATTATTTAAAATATTGATTAAAACTTGAGCTAACTCTTCTCCTACAATCTCTACTTTTAAGCTTTTTGAATAATCAACTTTATTAATAAGTTTAATATGATTATTTTCTAAACTTGCTTTTATTATTTTTAGAGTCTCATCAATCTTTTCTTGAATAATTGTATCTTTTGTATCTTTATTCTCTTTTATAAAATCTCTAAAGGTATCAATTGTTTCTGAAAGATATTTAGCATTAGTAACTATAGTATCTGTAAATTCTGGGATATCTTTACTCTCTAAAAGTCCAAACTCCTCTTTCATTTTTAAACCACTTGCTGCTGTACTAATCATTGAAAGAGGTTGTCTCCATTGATGGGCAATATTCCCTATCATTTCTCCCATTTGAGCAAGTTTCATCTGCTCTAGAAGTTGTTTATCTTTTTTTATAATTTTATTTAGGTTCTCTTTTTCTATAATGCTTCTTGAAATTTGAAAATAAAGAGCTAATAAAATAGCAGCACATAAAAAAATAAAAAGAACAAGAATTAATCTATAGTTATTTGTAAGACTAATTAATCCCTCTTCTTTACTTAAAATAGCTAAAAAAGCCTCTTGTTTATTTGTAAGTTTATTTATAATTGGAATAGTTGTTGTAGTTAGATTATCCTTATACATGAAGATTGAATTAGGTTCTTTTTTCATAGCTTCTTTATATATTTTCATAGAGATGTTTTTTGTAGGTTTAATCTGTAAAATATCTTTTCTTGAAATATTCTGTAACTCTTTTACAATAGAAGTATTATGTAAAAAACCTTCAAAATGAGCTGCTTTATATTTTTCTGTTTTTTCTAAATAAGAAGGTGAAAAATTATCTGTTTTGATAATAAAATTTGTTAAAACATAGTATTGTTTCATTAAAGAAGAAGTAAGTCCTTGTTCACTAAAAGTAATAGCTAAAAAACCTACTACTTCATTACTATTTTTTATTGGATAGATAAATTTAAAACCAGTATCTTCATCTTTTATTTCGAAAGTATCAATCTCTTTTTTATACTTTTTAATATAATCAATTGTTTCACTTGTACAAATTTTATGAGTTTTATCAAAAGGATTATGCATATCAAGGAAAATTTCTCCATTTGGAAGTAAATAGGTAATATTTGCAAGATATTTATTTTTTAAAGTATTATATCTTTGTATAGTTTGTAAATATAGTTCTTTTTGTATTTGTTCTTTGTTATTTTTATTTATATTATCAAATCTATTTTGTACATTTGTCAGTTTTAAAAGTCCAGTATAAATTACAAAAGAGAGTTCTTTATATTGATTATAAATAGTATTATAAGCTCTTTCATAAGTTATTGTTCTTTGGTCTAAATGATATTCATTTGTTTTTGTTGATACATAATTAAAAACAATAAAACTAAAAGCAGTTAATGCTATAAATAAAAGTGTAAATCTAATTTTTAATTTGTGAATGGTGCTATTTTTTTTATAATTTCGTATTGTTAATCCTTTAAAGATTTTAATACATCTTCAAAACTTCCTACAATGATATCTTCAACAGAACAGGCAATCATTAAGTTAACTGGATAATCAAAATCTTCAATTGTTCTTCCATGTAAGTCAACAAAACCTTCTTTGTTTGACATTTTTTCTTCATTTGAAAATTGGTCTTGATATGAAGTGTCTCTATTTAAATATCCATAAACTTTTTTTCCTAAAGCAGTTGCATATCCACATTCCCAAATAGTTCCACTGTCGCTTTCTTTCCCTCTAAATGAGTTCAAATTTGCAATTACAATATCACAAGAATCAATTAGTTTTTTATTTGCTAAATAGATATCTTTTGCTATTTTTCTTTTTTCTTGTTTAAAATCAACAATATTATCTAAAGGGTATAAACCTTTGTAACCATACTTTTTGCATAGTTTTACATAGTTTTTACCAATCTCAATAGAGTCTTGTTCAAAAACATCTGGACCTGCAATATATATTTTTTTCATTGTTTTTTTCCATACTCTATTTTATTTCCCTTTTCATCAACTAAGGGATATTTTTTTTCATTTAATTTCATCTTTTCAAAAATAGCTTCTTCTAAATTTATATCTAACTTCATACACATTCTTATTAAGTAAATTGCAATATCAGCTATCTCTTGTTTTGCATGCTCTTTTTTATCACTTGAAAGATTTTGTGCTTGTTCTAGGGTTAACCATTGAAAAATCTCAACTAATTCTGAAGCTTCTACACTAAGTGCCATAGAAAGATTTTTTGGATTATGAAACTCTTCCCAATTTCTATTTGTAGAAAACTCTTTGATTATAGTTTTAATTTTTTCCATATCCATATGTTAATCCTTTTGAAGAATAAATTGTTATATAATACCAAAAAAATAAATAAAGATAGCAGATGATAAAAAGAGAATTTATACAAAAACATAAACCAATTAATTTTAAATTTTACCAAAATATAGATGATTTCATTGTTGTGGAAAACCCAATTAAGTTTACAAATCGTGGAAATTTTATTATTGCAAAAATAAAGAAAAAGAGTCTTGGAACATGGGATTTATTAGAGAGTTTATCTAAAGGATTAAGAATTTATGAAAATGAGTTAGGTTATGCAGGATTAAAAGATAAAAATGCAACAACAACTCAATATATATCAATACCTAGAAAATATGCAAAGGATTTAAATAAATTTAGACATCCCAAAATAGAGATAAAAGAGACTTTTTTGCATAGTACAAAACTAAACATTGGAGATTTGGAAAGTAATAGTTTTGAGATAACTTTACATGAAGTAAAAGAAGAAGATTTATATAAAATAGAGAAACTTTTAAAAGAGATTTCTAAAGCTGGTATGCCAAACTATTTTGGTTTTCAAAGATTTGGACATGATGCCCAAGAAAACTTAGATAAAGCAAGAAGATATATTTATGGGGATTTACTTATCAAAGATAGAAAACTAGCGAAGATGTTAGTTTCTGCCTATCAAAGTGATTTTTTTAATAAATGGTTAGTAGCTAGACTTGCTCATAGTAATGAGGAGTTTAAAGCTTTAGCAGGAGATGTTTTTAGAAGTTATAAAGATGATAAATTCTTCACTCCTAAAAGTTTAACAGAAAATATACTTGAAGATTTTAAAAATAGAAAAATAGTTCCTACAGGTCTTTTACCTGGAAGATATGCTTTTAGAAGTACTAATAAAGCAAGAAAAATTGAAGAGAAATATGATGATACTTATATTCAAGAAAAAGGGTATAGAAGAGATGCAATTGTATATCCAAAGGATATTAATATCTCATATAATAAAGAGACTTCAAAATGTACTTTAAAGTTTACTTTACCTAAAGGTTCGTATGCAACAGTATTAATTGAAAATATTGCAAATAGGAATTTAAGAGTTTAAAAAGAGTTCAAAAGAACTCTTTTTTATAGAAGCTTATTTAAGAGTAATAGCCTCATCATTGTAGTAAATAGTATCACCAATAGCTATTACTTTTTCTTCATTATCAAAGTCAAAATCATAGATTGTATCTGTTTTAAAATCTTTAGAAATTTTAATTAAAAAACCTTGTGATTCTAAAGCATATAAAGATTCGCCAAAAGCTAAAGAGTAAATTTTTGCAAATTTATATTTTCTTCTATCAATAATATTAAGTGAAATATCTGTTTTGATAATTTGCCCATCAATTGTTGCAATATAGATATTTTTATCTTTTGTAATAATATCTCTAATATTGTAATCTTTAAGGTTTAATACACCTTGTCCCACAGAAATAACTTTATTTCCAGTTGCAGCAACTAATGTGTCATCAACAACATCTAAGAAAATGATATTGTTAAATTGTCCATTTGGGTCAACAACGATATTTCTTACTACTTTATTTGTAGAATCAGAAACAACAATAATTTTCCCATCTAAAGTAGGGAATAGAATAATATTACTCATAAAGTATGGATTTGCAATTCTAGTATCATTTACAAATGAGTGTGTATAATACTCTTTAAGAAGAGTTTTTTCTGTATTCATATCATATAACATAATTGAGTTATCTGAGAATAGTAGGGCAAGTTTATTATTGTTTACTGTTGCTGCAACAACAACAGAGTCAACTTTAATCTCTTTATCTCCTACAAGTACAGTATCTTTGTAGTTAGATGCAATAACAGTATCTTCAACAATATTTAGAAATTTATAACCTTCAGGTATTTTAAAATTAGAAACACCTCTTTTAGTAATAATATTTTGGCTATCTAAAGTTGCCCCATCTTTATTAATATAAGTGATACTCCCACTTAAAGCTGTAGATTTAGTAGAATTATAGTCTCCTACTGTATCTTCTGGTTCATAATACTCTTTTGAAGAGCATCCTGCAAATAGAAAAAGTAAACTTGCTAGTAAAAGTAAGTGTTTCATTTATATTCCTTATTTTGTAACTAAGTAGTGGTTTAATGCTGTAACTAAATCATTAACTTGTGAATCAGCTGGAATTAGTTTTAAAGTTGCTTTTGCATCTTCAAATTTTCCCTCTTTTGCTTGTAATAATGCTTTATTAAAAATTGCAAACTCTTTTAATAAAAAGTCTTTTTCCATAGAAACTGTATTTAATTTTTCAATACTATTCTCTTCTAAAGCTTTTTGATAAGCTACTAACTCTTTAAAATATTTAAGTTTAGTATCATTAAATTTTCCATCTTCTAAAGCTTGAGCATATAAAGCTACTTCATAAAGTTGTAAACTTTTATCTTTTAAAATATTTTGTGCTTCAGTATCTTTTGGATTTTCCATTACTTTATTAAATGCGATATTAGCTTCTAATTTATTTGAAGCTTGAATCTGTTTTGTAGCAAATATCCCTATAACTAAACCAATTATAACAATAACAAGTAAAATAATTATCATTTTATATTTTTTATAAAATCTTTCTATCTTAACAAAGCTTTCTAAGAACTTTTCTTCACTACTTAATTCATTTTTTACATAATCAACATTTTCTTTAAGACTCATTTAAAACCTTCTTTAAAATTTAGGTTTAAATAATACAAAAAAAATTATAAAACCTTACTTTTATAAAAAATTTTATATAATCGTGTTCTTATTAAAGAATTAAGGTTGATTAATGAATAGATTTATATTAATTTCAGCGATTGTTTTACTATTATCTCAATCAATTTTTGCAAATGAAAAACAAGAAGAAGAAAATAATCAAACAAGATTTGAATCTCTGTCAAAACTAACACAAGTAATTGGTACTGTTGAAAAATACTATGTAGATGATATAAAGCTACAAGAAATAGTTGATAAAGCACTAAAAGGTCTTATGCAAGAACTAGATGCGCACTCTACATATTTAGATAAAAAATCATCAAAAGAGATGAGTATTCAAACTCAAGGAGAGTTTGGAGGACTTGGAATTACTGTAGGTATGAGAGATGGAGCTTTAACAGTTATTGCTCCAATTGATGGTACACCAGCATATAAAGCAGGTGTAAAAGCAGGGGATATAATTTTAAAAATAGATGATCATTCTACATTAAATATGACTTTAGATGAAGCTGTATCATTAATGAGAGGAAAACCAAAAACTCCTATTAGCTTAACATTGGTAAGAGAAGGGAAAAATAAACCTTTAAAAATCGATATTGTAAGAGATATTATTAAAATTCAATCTGTATTTTCTAAAACAATTGAAAATGAAGATTTATTATATGTAAGAATTTCAAGTTTTGATAGAAAAGTTACAACAAATTTAAAGAAAGCTATTAAAGAAAATCCTAAAACTAAAGGTATTATTTTAGATTTAAGAAATAACCCAGGTGGATTATTAACACAAGCAATAGGAGTAGTTGATCTTTTTGTTGATGAAGGAATTATTGTTTCTCAAAAAGGAAGAAACAGTGAAGAAGAAGAGAAGTTCAATGCAACAATAGCTGAAACAATTACTGATGTACCACTTGTAGTTTTAGTAAATGGTGGTTCAGCATCAGCTTCAGAAATTGTAAGTGGTGCTTTACAAGACCATAAAAGAGCTGTAGTAATTGGAGAAAAAACTTTTGGTAAAGGTTCAGTTCAAGCAATTTTACCTATTACACAAGATAGAAGTGAAAATATTAAAATAACTATTGCAAAATATTATCTTCCAAGTGGAAGAACTATTCAAGCGACAGGAATTACACCTGATGTAATCTCTCACGAAGGTGAAGTTGTTGCTGAAAAAAATGCTGAGTTTAAATTAAAAGAAGCAGACTTAAAAAAACATTTAGAAGTTGAACTTGATAAAGAGAATGGTGTAAATAAAAAGAGTGAAGAAAAAGAAGAAGATAGTAAAATCTTAACAGAAGAAGATATTGCTAAGGATAATCAATTAAATACATCAATTGGTATTTTAAAAAGTTTAATAATTATGAAATAAAAGGAAACACACATATGAACAAAACTGAGCTTTTATACGAAGGTAAAGCGAAAAAAATCTGGAAGACAGAAGATGAAAATCTTTTAATTTCTGAATTTAAAGATGACTTAACTGCGTTTAATGGTGAAATGAAATCAAGTGAAGCAGGAAAAGGTGCTTTAAATAATAAAATCTCTACAGAACTTTTTAAGTACTTAAAAGAGAATGGAATTCAAACACACTTTGTTGAAATGCTTGATGATAATAATATGCTTCATAAAAAATGTAAAGTTATACCTATTGAAGTAATTATTAGAAATATTGCTACTGGTTCATTAACAAGAACTTTAGGTATTGAAGATGGAAAGATTTTACCTTTTACTTTAGTAGAGTTTGATTATAAAAATGATGAATTAGGTGACCCAAAAATAAATGACCAACATGCATTAATTTTAGGATTAGTTAAACACCAAGATGAGCTAGACAAATTAAGAAGAGTAGCAAGAGAAATTAATGATATTTTAAAACCTTACTTTTTTGAAAAGGGGCTTAAATTAGTAGATTTTAAACTAGAATTTGGTTATGACAGTAATGAAAATATAATTTTAATTGATGAGTTATCTCCTGATAACTGTAGATTTTGGGATGTAGAATCAGGTGAATCTATGGATAAAGATAGATTTAGAAAAGGAAAAGGTGGACTAAAAGTTGCCTATGAAAACGTATTAAATAGAATTTTAAATAAATAAAAAGGAAATAGACTAGATGAAAGCAATCGTAAATGTAGCATTAAAACAAGGTGTACTTGATGATCAAGGAAAAGCAACTCACCATGCTTTAGATACTCTTGGATTTAAAGAGATTGTAAAAGACGTTAGAGTTGGTAAACAAATTATTATGGAATTAAACTCTTCAAATGAAGAAGAAGCTAGAAAAGAAGTTACAGAGATGTGTGAGAAACTTCTTGCTAACACAGTAATTGAAGATTATCAAATCGAAATTTTAGGTTAATATTATGAATGTATCTGTATTACAATTTCCGGGTACTAATTGTGAATATGACACAAAATATGCTTTTGAAAAGTTAGGTTGTGAAGTAACAATAGTTTGGCACAAAGATAAAGAAATTCCAGCAAATACTGATCTTTTAGTAATTCCTGGTGGATTTTCTTATGGAGATTATTTAAGATCTGGAGCAATTGCTAGATTTGCAAATGTAATGGATTCTGTTCAGGCATATGCTTCTAAAGGTGGAAAAGTTTTAGGTATTTGTAATGGATTTCAAATCTTACTTGAAGCTGGTTTATTACCTGGTGCTATGAAAAGAAATGACTCTTTACATTTTATCTCTAAATATAACCACTTAAAAGTTATAAATAATGACAATATCTTTTTATCTTTATTAAAAAAAGATGATGTAGTAAATATTCCAGTTGCACATCATGATGGAAATTACTATATTGATGAGCAAGGATTAAAAGAGCTTGAAGCAAATGGTCAAATCCTTTTAAAATATTGTGATGAAAATGGTGAATTAATGAACTTAAATGGTTCAGTTGCAAATATTGCAGGTATTTGTAATAAAGAAAAGAATGTATTTGGACTTATGCCTCACCCAGAAAGAGCAATGGAAGAACTATTAGGTTGTGATGATGGTGTTGCAATGTTAAAAGGGTTTTTAAAGTAGTGAAAAAAATATTAGTATTAGTATTAGTTTTTTTTAGTATTGTTTTTGCAAATGACTTTACAAAAGAGGAGAGTTCTGTTTTTAATGGAAATACTAATACGGCTCCTTCAAATAATACAAACGTTTTTTTACAAGATAATGATTTAACAGTAGGAGCACAAACTCCTCCTGTTGTAAGTAAAAATTTATACCTTTCTTATATAAACTATCCAAAACATATATACAAAAACCAAAGATTTGAAATTGATATAAAAGCATTAATTACAAGAACAAATTATGATAGAATTGAAACACATTTTATAGATGGTGTTAATATGCTTCCACTAAATGCACAAAATAGTTGGAGTTTAACAGCAAATTCTAAAAATGTATATACAAATAAATACTATTTTAAAGCCTATGATTCAAACTTTTTATTACCTACAATTGAAGTAAGACTATATGATAATAATGTATTAATAGAGAGTAGAAAACTATTTTCTCCTAAAATTACTTTTTCAGAAGTTGCAAAAGGAGATGAACTTTTTTCTAATGTAATAGCAAAAGATTTAACTCTATTAAATACAAAAGCAAAACAATATACAAATAAAGAAGCCTTAGCAATAATTGATTTAGAAGCAAACTATTCAAACTTTGAAGACTTTTATATTAAAGGCTTTGAAGAACAAGGTGTAACGTTAATTGAAGATAATTATCCAAATCAACATATGATATATTATGTGGTAATTCCAATTCATCAGAAAGTTATCTCATTTAACTATTTTAATACAACAAAAAATAGATTAGAAAAAATTACTATTCCAATTAAATTTGAAGAAGAATTAGTAAGTACTCAAACAGATTTAAACCCAAATAATTCTAGTTTTGAGTTTTATAAAAAAGTTGCAATTGGTGTAGTTGCTCTTGTTTTCTTAGTTTTATTTATTTGGAAAAGATCATATCTATATTTAATTTTATTTTTAATCATGGCAATAGCTTTTATGTTATTTGCAATGCCTAATACAACTGTAAAATTAAAAGAGAATAGTGTTATATATATTTTACCTACAAAAAATTCTACAATCTTTCAAAAGATGACAGATACTGTTACAGTAGAAGAGATGAAAAGAAAAAATGGTTTTGTAAAAATTATGTTTAAAAGAGGTGAAGAAAAATATATAGGATGGGTAAAGGAGCAAGATGTTATCAAGAATTAGAGGTTTAGTAGTACTTATCCAGTTCTCTATTACAGTTGCAATTGTAGTTGTTGCAATGTATCTTTTTAGAAATAAGACTCATGAAATTATTAAAGTTTGGATGAAGATTCAAATATTTTTATTAGGAATTAAATTAGAGATAGAAGGTAGTGTTGATGAGTCATGTGATATGGTGGTAATGAATCATCAAAGTCTATTAGATATTATTATTATGGAACATATTCATGCAAAAAATTTAGCATGGGTTGCTAAAAAAGAGATAACAGACTTATTCTTTTTTGGACATATTATAAAAGCACCTAGAATGATATCTATTGATAGAGATAACAAAGCAGGAATTATTCATCTATTAAAAGAAGCTAAAGATAGATTATCAAAAGGAAGGCCAATTGCTATGTTCCCTGAAGGAACAAGAAGTAATGGAGAAGAGATGTTAGATTTTAAGCCAGGGGCTCAAATGATAGCAAATAAATTAAAATTAAAAATTCAACCTGCAATAATTTTAAATACAAGAAATATCTTAGATTCAAAATCTTTAAAACAAAAACCAGGAGTTGTAAAAGTGATTTTTTTAGAACCAGTTCAAGCTGAAAAAGGTACAACTTGGTTTGAAGATTTAGAGCAACATATGAAAGAAGTTTTTCAAGAAGAGTCAAAGAAAAATGTCTCTTAGCTGGCAAACACTTTTAGCAGTAGGATTAGGTGGTTTTTTAGGTGCAGTTGCACGGGCATATGTAGTTCATATGACAAATAAACACTTTCCTATTGACTTGCCAGTTGGAATATTACTTGTAAATGTAGTTGGAAGTTTTATTATAGGGTGTCTTTTTGCAATAATTGCTCATAATATGATTTCTGATATCACAAAGTCTTTTTTAATTACTGGATTTCTTGGAGCCTTAACTACTTATTCTACTTTTGCTATAGAGAGTTTTTTTCTATTACAAAGCTCTTTTTTCTTAGGAATAACAAATATGTTTTTAAATCTTTTTGGAACAATTCTAGCTGCAGCAAGTGGCTATAAACTACTACATTTTCTTATAAAATAGAAAAAATCTTCTCATTTTTTTTAAGCTTTAAGAAGCTATAATATCTCAAAATTATACATTAAGGATTTAACATGGGTATGCCAGGTGGTATGGAATGGGTATTAATTGCTCTAGTAGTACTTTTACTTTTTGGTGGAAAGAAAATTCCAGAGCTAGCTAAAGGTTTAGGAAGTGGTATTAAAAACTTCAAAAAAGCTGTTAAAGACGACGATGATGAAGTAGCATCAGCTGATAAAAAAGAAGAGATTGAAAAAAAAGAAGAAACTAAAGTTGAGTCAAAAGACGAAACTAAAACTGTTTAATGTGAGTGTGTGTTGCAAGAAATAGTTAAGAATCATATAGAAAGTATATTAGAAAAAGAGGTTGTATTAGAAAAACCTAAAGATATTTCTCTTGGTCACTTCGCAACGCCAGTTGCTTTTTCTTTAGCAAAAGAGTTTAGAAAATCTCCTATGGTTATAGCAGAAGAGTTAGCTAATAAATTTTCAGAATCAACACTATTTGAGAAAGTTGAATCTGTAAAAGGATTTATTAACTTTACTCTTTCAAAAAGCTTTTTAGAAGAAGAGACAAATAAAGCCTTAGCATTAAAAGATGAATTTGCAAAAGAGAATTTAAAAGATGAAAAAATTCTTTTAGAGTATGTAAGTGCAAATCCAACTGGTCCTTTACATATCGGACATGCAAGAGGAGCAATTGCAGGTGATGCATTAGCTAGAGTTGGAAGACATCTTGGCTATGATATTACAACAGAGTATTATGTAAATGATGCTGGTGCTCAAATGGATCTACTTGGATTATCTTTAGCTCTTGCTGGACAAGAGACAATTCTAAATTTAGAAGTTGAATATCCAGAAAAGTATTATAGAGGTGATTATCTTTTTGATATTGCAAAAGAAGTTGCACAAGAGTTAGGTACAGATATTTTTACAGATGAATCAAGACAAATGGAACTTGCTTTATTTGCAAAAGAGAGAGTTCTAGAACTAATTAAAAAAGATATGGCTGATTTAGGTATTGTATTTGATAACTATGTTAGTGAAAAATCTTTATACTCATCTTGGGATAGTACAAAAGAAGCTTTAGAAAAAAATGGTTCTTTATATGAAAAAGATGACAAACTATGGATCAAGTCTTCTGAATTAGGTGATGATGTTGATAGAGTTGTTGTAAGAGACAATGGTATTCCTACATATTTAGCTGGAGATATTATTTATCATAAAAATAAATATGATAGAAACTATGACAGATATATCAATATTTGGGGAGCAGATCATCATGGTTATATTGCAAGGGTAAAAGCTGCAATTAAATTCTTAGGAAATGATCCAGAAAAATTAGAAGTTTTACTTGCTCAGATGGTTCAACTATTAAAAGGTGGAGAGCCATATAAGATGAGTAAAAGAGCTGGAAATGTAATCTTAATGTCTGATATCGTAGAAGAGATTGGTAGTGATGCTTTAAGATTTGTATTTTTAACTAAAAAAAGTGATACACATTTAGATTTTGATATTGATAAATTAAAAAATCAAGATAGTTCTAATCCAATATTTTATATTAATTATGCATATGCAAGAATTAACCAAGTTTTCAAAAAAGCAGAAAAAAGCTTTGAAAATGTAGTTAATATTTCTTATGAGAATTTAAATAACGATTCTATAAACTTAGTTTATGAGTCATTACTGTTACCTTCAATCTTAAATGAGGCATTTAATAAAAGAGATATGCAAAAGATAACTGATTATCTTTACTCTTTAGCTTCTTCAATTCATAGATTTTACAATGAACATAAGATTGTTGGAAATGAAAGAGAAGATGAGTACTTAAAAGTTTTAAGTTTATGTTCACTTTCTATAAAAACAAGTTTAAATTTATTAGGGATAAGGCCTAAGGAGACAATGTAAAATGAAATGGTTTATTATTATTTTTGTAATAATAGTTGGCATTGCAATACTTACAGATAATATGGGTGGAGCGAGGGATGCTACCGCAAACTATAATAAACTTTTGACAGGAAGGTAGTAAAACTTACTACTTATAAAAAAAGGAAAGAAGAAAACTTCTTTCCTTTTTTTTATTCTTTATTAGATTTAATCTCTTCTAAGAACTCTTCTAAAGAGTATTTTTCTCTAGCTTTTTCACTCATAAGATTGATAAACATATCTCCTAAATCGCAGATTGTCCATTCATCATCTTCATCAACTCTTAAAAACTCTTCACCAAGTGGTTTTAAATCAGTTCTTAAGTGATTTAATAAAGCAAACCCATGTTTTGGATTTAATGTTGTTGCAATTACTACAAAATCAACAATATAATCTTTTCCAGTTAAATCAATAACTTCAACATTTTCTGCTTTTTTATCTTCAAGTATTTTTTTTATTGTTTCAATTCTTTTATTCAAACTTTACCTCTTTTTTTCCAAATTTTTTTAACTTCATCTCTGATTTTTTTAGGAATATATGATATTTTAAAAGTATTTCTAAGTTCTGTAGAACTTATTTTAATATTTACTTTTAATCTTTTAACTTCATCATTTATTTCATACTTATAACCTTCTCTTGTTACCACAACTAAAGTTACAAGCTCTTTTATCTCTTGATAACTATCCCATAGATGAAATGTCTTATAGTTATCTGCACCAATTACTAAATATATTTTTGAAGGATTATACTTCTTTTTTATATATTTAATAGTCTCAATAGAATAAACCGCTCTTTGCTCTTTTATTTCATACTTAGAAACTTTAACTTTTTTAAATTTTGAAAAAAGTTTTTTAAGAAGATTAAATCTTGTTTCTGCATCTAAAAATGATTTTACTTTAAGAGGATTTAAAAAAGCAGGCACAACAATTAAAAGGTCAATGTCAAGTTTTTTAATCGCCTTTTTAACGATGGTTTGGTGGCCTATATGAGGTGGGTCAAAACTACCCCCAAAAATAGCAATTTGCACCTATTTTTTTCCTTTGATTTATGATTAAATATTATTATAGCAACTTTTGGATAAAATATCTACCAAATTAATATTGACAAAAGGGTAAATATGGCTGTTAAAGTTGCAATTAATGGTTTCGGAAGAATTGGAAGATGTGTAGCAAGAATTATTGCACAAAGAGAAGATATTGAATTAGTGGCAATTAATGACACTGCTACACCAGAGATGTTAGAATATATTACAAAATATGATACTGTACATGGAACTTTTGATGGTGAAGTAAAAGTTGAAAATGGTTTCTTAAAAATGGGAAAAGTAAATGCTAAACTTTATTCTACAAGAGATGCAGGTGCTTTAACTTTTACAAAAGAATGTGGTGCAGAAGTTATTTTAGAGTGTACTGGTGCTTACCTTACACAAGAAAAATGTCAAATTCATATTGACAATGGAGCTAAAAAAGTAATTATGTCTGCTCCTGCAAAAGATGATACACCAACTTTTGTAATGGGTGTTAATAATGATGATTATGCTGGTCAAGCTATTATCTCTAATGCTTCATGTACTACAAACTGTTTAGGTCCAGTTGCTAAGATTATTGATGATGCATTTGGAATTGAAAAAGGTTTAATGACTACAATTCACTCATATACAAATGACCAAAATATTTTAGATGTTAAACATCAAAAAGATAAAAGAAGAGCAAGAGCTGGTGCTCAAAATATGATTCCAACAACAACAGGTGCTGCAAAAGCTATGAAATTAATTATGCCTCAATTAGATGGTAAATTACATGGTCAATCAGTAAGAGTTCCAACTCCAAATGTTTCAATGGTTGATGTAAACTTTGTTGTAAGTAAAAAAACAACAAAAGAGGATGTAAATGCTCTATTTGAAGCTAAAGCAAAAGAGTTAGCTGGAATTGTAGCTGTTGATAATGAAATGTTAGTATCTTCAGATTTAGTTGGAAATACAAATTCAACAATTATTGCAAGTGACTTAACACAAGTTATTGGTGAAGATATGATTAAAGTTATGACTTGGTATGACAATGAGTGGGGTTACTCGTCAAGACTTGTTGATATGGCAGTTTTTGTTGCAAAAAATTAAGGAAGAGAATGAAACTACAAGAGATTAGAAATATTAATATAGATGGGAAAAAAGTATTTATTAGATGTGATTTTAATGTTCCAATGGATGAATATAATAATATCACAGACGATAGAAGAATTAGATCTGCTTTAAATACTATTAGATATTGTATTGATAGAGATTGTTCAGTTATTTTAGCATCACATTTTGGAAGACCAGCAGATGAGAATGATGAAAAATACTCATTAAAGCCAGTAGCAAAAAGACTACATACTCTTTTAAAACAAGAGATTAAAATGGCAAATAATGTAGTTGAAGATGATACTCTTGAGTTAGCAAATAATTTAGAAGCTGGGGAAGTTCTATTATTAGAGAATTTAAGATACCACCCAGGTGAAAAGAAAAATGATGATGAATTTGCTAAAAAATTAGCTTCAATGGCTGATGTTTATATTAATGATGCTTTTGGTGTATCTCATAGAGCCCATGCCTCTGTTGAAGCAATTACAAAATATTTTGAAATGAATCAAAAAGCAGCTGGATTTCTATTAGCAAAGGAAATAAAATTTTTCCATCATATAGTACATAATCCCAAAAGACCTTTTGTCTCTGTAGTTGGTGGTTCAAAAGTTTCTGGAAAACTTGAAGCACTTTATAATTTAGTACCAAAAGTTGATAAAATTTTAATTGGTGGAGGAATGGCTTTTACTTTCTTAAAAGCTTTAGGACACGAAGTTGGTAAATCATTAGTTGAAGATGATTTAGTACCAGAAGCAATTAAAATTATGGATCAAGCAAAAGAGCTTGGAGTTAAAATATATTTACCTGTAGATGTTGTTGCAGCAGAAGCTTTCGACGCTGAAGCAATTGCAAAACTTGTAACTATCCAAGAGATTCCTGAAAAATGGATGGGATTAGATATTGGACCTGCAACAGCACAACTATTTAAATTAGCACTTGCAGATGCAAATACAATTTTATGGAATGGACCAATGGGTGTTTATGAAATGGAAAAATTTGCAAAAGGAAGTACAAGATTATCTCACACTATAGCACAGTCATTTGCAACAACTGTAGTTGGTGGTGGAGATACAGCAGATTTAGTTAGAGTTACTGGTGATGAAGATGATATGACATTTATCTCAACTGGTGGAGGAGCTTCTTTAGAATTAATTGAAGGAAAAATCTTACCAGGTGTAAAAGCCTTAGTATTAGAAAACTAAAAATAGCTACACTTTTATAGTTTTCCTACTTTTTAATAGTAGTTATAAATAGAATGGTTCTTTTTTAAAGAACTAATTTAAAGGAAATAAATGGCAATAATTGCTTCAAATTTTAAGACAAACCATACTAGAAAATCAACAGCAGCTTTTATTGAAGAAGTAAATACTTTTTTAAAAGAAAAAAATATTACTAATGAAGTTCTTGTTTTCCCAACAGCAACATCATTAGATAGTTTTAATACAGTTTCAAATTTAACTGTAGGAGCTCAAAATGCATATGCTACACAAAAGGGTTCTTTTACAGGAGAGATAGGAACTGAGCAACTTGATGAATTCAATATCAAAACAATTTTAATTGGTCATAGTGAAAGAAGACATATTCTTGGAGAATCTCAAGAAGAGATTGCTAAAAAATTTAATTTTTATAAAGAATTAGGATATACAATCGTTTATTGTATAGGAGAACCTTTAGAAGTTAAAGAGCAAGGAATTGAACAGACTTTAGAATATATTTATGAGCAATTTGTAGGAATTGATACAAATTATGAAAATCTAATTTTAGCATATGAACCTGTATGGGCTATAGGTACAGGAGTTACTGCAACAAATGATGATATTAAAGCAGTTCATAGTGCAATAAAAGAAAAAATCTCTAAACCTTTACTTTATGGTGGAAGTGTAAAGGTAGCAAATGTTCATGAAATCTGTTCTCTTGATGGAGTTGATGGTGCATTAATTGGAACAGCTTCTTGGCTTGTAGAAGATTTTAAACAAATTATAGAAAATACAAAGGATTTATAATGGTAATGAAGGGGAAGAAAGGTGTAATTTTAGGAGTTGCAAACAATAAGTCTATTGCTTATGGTATTGCACAAGCTTGTGCCGCTCAAGGTGCACAAATTGCATTTACATATTTAAATGACTCTCTTAAAAAAAGAGTTGAGCCAATCGCAGCTGAGTTTGGAAGTGCTGATTATGTATATCCATGTGATGTATCAAAACCAGAAGAGATTAAAGCATTAAAAGAGTCTTTAGAAAAAGATTTAGGACAAATCGATTTTATTGTTCACTCAATTGCTTTTGCTCCTAAAGAGGGACTATCTGGAAGATTTATGGATATTTCTAAAGAGGCTTTTGATATTGCTATGGACATCTCTGTTTACTCTTTAATTGAAGTAGTAAGAGAATTAAAACCTCTATTATCAGAAAATTCATCTGTATTAACTCTTTCTTATTATGGTGGAGTAAAATATATTCCAAACTATAATTTAATGGGTGTAGCAAAAGCTGCATTAGAGATGACAACTAAATATTTAGCTGAAGATTTAGGAAAAGATGGAATTAGAGTTAATGCAATCTCTGCTGGACCTATTAAAACTTTAGCAGCAGCTGGAATTGGTGATTTTAGATTCATGTTAAAATGGAATGAAGCTCACTCTCCACTTAAAAAGAATGTAACTATAAATGAAGTAGGTAATTCAGGTATGTATTTATTATCTGATCTTTCAAGTGCAGTTACAGGAGAGATTCACTATGTGGATAGTGGATTTAACATTATGGGAATGCCAGCAGTTGATTTTGATGAGAATGGAAAGCCTTCTATTGCATGGAATGGAACAGACAAATAGTCAATTAGCGTAAGCCTTTGACGAATTTCTTCGTTGTTGAATAAGATTTTAGACAGTTACTTACTTCAGTAAGCTTCTGCCTAAAACTTGTTCGCCGCCTTGAACTTCATTCAAAATTTTGCACTTCTTGACTATTTGAAGCTATAGAAAAATAAAAATTTTATTTAGAATTTTAAGAGTTTTAAATTAAATTTTTAAAGAGTATAGGAAAAAAATGAATATAAATTTTAAAGAATTAGCAAATAAATATCAAACACCTTATTATGTTTATGATTTTGATCATATTACATCACAATATAATGAATTAAAAAGTGCTTTTAAAGCAAGAAAATCTTTACTTGCATATGCAGTTAAAGCAAACTCAAATTTAAGTGTTATTAAACATCTAGCCTCTTTAGGTGCAGGAGCTGATTGTGTTTCAATTGGTGAAGTTAAAAGAGCTTTAAAAGTAGGAATTCAACCTTATAAAATCATTTTTTCAGGGGTTGGAAAAATTGATTCTGAAATAAAAGAGGCTTTAGAGCTTGGTATTTTAATGATAAATGTTGAAAGTGCTGCTGAGCTAGATAGAGTTGAAGCTATTGCAAAAGAGCTTGGAAAAGTTGCTAGAATCTCTATAAGAGTAAATCCAAATATTGATCCTCAAACTCATCCATATATTTCAACAGGTTTACATGAAAATAAATTTGGAGTAGATATTGATACTGCAAAAAGAATGTATATCCAATGTAAAAATTCTGATAGTTTAGAGCCTACAGGAATACATTTACATATTGGTTCTCAATTAACACAGTTAGACCCAATTAAAGAGTCAGTTCAAATAGTTGCTGATTTAGTAAGAAATCTTGCAGCAATTAAAATTGAACTATCTTTCTTTGATGTTGGTGGTGGATTAGGTATCGTTTATGATGATGAAAAACTAATTGATACAAATGAGTATGCACAATCAATTTTAGAGTCTTTATTTGGTTTAGATATTACAATTGTATGTGAACCTGGAAGATTTTTAGTTGGGAATTCAGGAGTTTTTGTTACTAAAGTACTTTATGAAAAAATAAATGGGGATAAAAGATTTGTAATTGTAGATGGGGCTATGAATGATTTAATTAGACCATCTTTATATAATGCTTACCACAAAGTTGAAGTTCTAAATGAGAATAAAGAGTTTAGTGATTGTAACTTAGTAGGTCCAGTATGTGAAAGTGGAGATTTCTTCGCAAAAAATATTGAGTTACCAAAAACAGAACATAATGATTTAGTTGCAATCTATTCAGCAGGAGCATACTGTTTTACAATGGCAAGTAACTATAATACAAGAGGAAAAGTTGCTGAAATTGCTGTTGAAAATGGAAAAGATAGATTAATTAGAAAAAGAGAAACTTTTGAAGATTTAATTGCTTTAGAAGAGGAATACCTAAAATAAAGGGATAAAATGAGTGAAGCTGGTTTAAAAGAACTTAGAGACAAGTTAGATACTATTGATAATAGATTATTAGATTTAGTAAATGAAAGAATGGATATTGTTCATCAAGTTGGGCTTTTAAAAGCTCAAAGTGGTGGTTCTATTTATAGGCCTGAAAGGGAAAAAGCTATTATAGATAGATTAGAATCTTTAAATAATGGAAGATTAAATAGAGCTGCAATTGAAGCACTATTTTTAGAAATTTTTGCTATTTCTAGAAATATTGAACTTCCAGAAAATGTAGCTTATCTTGGTCCTGAAGGAAGCTTTACTCATCAAGCAGCAGAGGGAAGGTTTGGTGCAATGAGTTCATATGTATCAATCTCTTCAATTAAAGGAATCTTTAGAGAAGTTCATACAGGAAAAGCTAAGTTTGGGGTTGTTCCTATTGAAAACTCTTCAAATGGAATAGTAACTGATACAATAAATTGTTTAAAAGAGTATGATTTAAAAATTGTTGCAGAAGTTGTACTTGATATTCATCATACTTTAGCTTCAACTTGTGATAAAATAGAGAATATAAAAAGAATCTATTCAAAAGATATTGCTTTTGAACAGTGTAGAAAATTCTTAACAAATTTTGGTCTTAATGAAGTTGAATTAATACCAATTGAGTCAACAACAAAAGCAGCAAAATTAGCAGCAAGAGAACCAAATAGTGCTGCTATCTGTCCTCATGTTGGGGCAAAGCTAAATAATTTACCAATTCTATTTGAAAATATAGAAGATAAAGATAATAATAAGACGAGATTTTTTATTATAAGTAACTTTGAAAATGCACAAAGTGGTAATGATAAAACTTCTATCTTAGTTGAGCTTCCAGATAGACAAGGGACTTTAGTTGAATTTTTAACAGATTTTAATAATTCAGATATCAATTTAACTAAAATTAAATCACATATTGTTGAGGGTAATTCAATCTTTTTTATAGATTTTGATGGACATCAATTAGATGATAATGTAAAAGATGTATTACAAAGACATAAAGATACAATTAAAATACTTGGGTCTTATGTAAAAGAGATAAAAGATATATAGTTTAAAAGTAACTATTTGCGTTCTTATTTAAAAAATTATAATATAAAAGTTCCTAAATTTGGGGACTATTCTGAGGAATATAAATGAAATTTAATAAGCTATTAGATAATTGTAAAATTTATGAAGCTGGAAAACCAATTGAGTTAGTTGTAAGAGATTATGGAGTTGATACAAAAGATATTATTAAATTAGCATCAAATGAGAATCCATATGGAACATCTCCTAAAGTAGTTGAAAAAATTGCTTCTTTATCAAAAAATATGTTTATGTATCCAGATGATTCGATGTATGAATTAAAAGAAGCATTAGGTAAAAAATTTAGTGTTACAAGTGATAATATTATTATAGGTTCAGGAAGTGACCAAGTAATTGATTTTCTTGTTAAAGCTAAATGTAGTGAGAACTCTAAAATGCTTATGTCTAGAACAACTTTTGCAATGTATGAGATTTATGGAAGACAAGCTGGTGCACAGATTATTAAAACAAAAGATGATGAACACAATTTAGCACAATTTGAAGAGATGTATGAAAGTCAAGGTGCAGATATTATCTTTTTATGTTTACCAAATAATCCATTAGGTGAATGTTTAGATAGAGATGATGTGTATGCATTTCTTGCAAAAGTAGATAAAGAGACTTTAGTTATCATTGATGGTGCATATCAAGAGTATGCTTCATTTAAAGATTCTAAAAAAAGAATTGATCCAGCTGATTTAATTGAAAAATTTCCAAATGCAGTATATTTAGGAACTTTTTCAAAGGCTTATGCTTTAGGTGGAATGAGAGTTGGATATGGAATAGGTCAAACAAGTATTATTAAAACTATGTATAAATTAAGACCTCCTTTTAATATTAGTACTCTTTCTTTAGCAGCAGCAATTGAAGCAATAAAAGATGAAGAGTTTGTTCAAAAATGTATAGCTTTAAATTTTGAAGAGATGACAAGATATGAAGAGTATGCAAAACAAAGAGGTTTTGAGTATATTGAAAGTTATACAAACTTTATTACAATTAAATTTGATAGTAATTACTTATCATCAGAAGTTGCACAAAAGCTACTTGAAAGAGGAATTATTATCAGAGATTTAACTGGTTATGGGTTAAATGCAATTAGAATTACAATTGGTTCTAAGGAACAAAATACAAGAGTATTTAAAGTACTTGATGAAGTATTAGAAGATTTAAAAAAAGTAGAGAACTTATAAAATATTATGGAAGTACAAGATAAAAGTTTAGCGGAATTAAAGCAAGTATGCTCTGATATTAGAGAGCGTATTATTGATGTTGTATCACGAAAAGGTGGACACTTTTCATCAACTTTAGGTGCTGTTGAATTAACAGTAGCAATGCATAAAGTATTTGATGTAAAAAAGGACCCCTTTATTTATGATGTTTCACATCAGTGCTATGCCCATAAACTTTTAAATGGAAGATGGGAAGAGTTTGAAACTATTAGACAATATAAAGGTTTAAGTGGTTTTACTAAACCTAAAGAGAATGAAGCTGATTATTTTGTAGCAGGACATAGTTCAACTTCTATTTCTCTTGCCGTTGGTGCAGCAAAAGCTATTCAGCTAAAAAAAGAGAATAGAGTACCTGTTGTAATGATAGGTGATGGTTCTATGACTGCTGGGATGGTTTATGAAGCTTTAAATGAATTAGGCGATTTAAAACTTCCTGTTGTAATTATCTTAAATGATAATGAGATGTCAATTGCAAAACCAATTGGAGCTATCTCAAAATACCTTTCAAAAATTCTTGCTGGTAAATATTACCAAAATTTTAAAGGGAAAGTAGACTCTTTTATTAGAAATAATATGCCAGAAGGAACAACTTATATTGCAAAAAGAATGGAAGAAGCAATGAAGTTAATTACTCCTGGAATTTTATTTGAAGAGATGGGTCTTGATTATATTGGTCCAATTGATGGACATGATTTAGAAGAGATTATTGATACTTTAGAGATTGCAAGAGATATGAAAAAACCAGTTATTGTTCATGCCAGAACAGTAAAAGGAAAAGGTTATAAAATAGCTGAAGGTCAACATGAACATTGGCATGGAGTAGGTCCATTTAATGTTGAAGATGGAGAGTTCACTAAAAAAGCAGCAGCTAAATCGGCGACAGCAGTTTTTGCAGATGCTTTAGTAGAATTAGCAGAAAAACATGAAAATGTTGTTGGTGTAACTGCTGCAATGCCAAGTGGAACAGGAATAGATAAACTTATTGAAAAGTTTCCACAAAGATTTTGGGATGTAGCAATTGCAGAACAACATGCAGTTACTTCTATGGCAGCTATGGCAAAAGAGGGTTTTAAACCTTTTATTACTATCTATTCTACTTTTTTACAAAGAGGTTTTGACCAAATTATTCATGATGTATGTTTAATGAAGCTTCCTGTTGTTTTCGCAATTGATAGAGCAGGAATTGTTGGAAATGATGGAGAAACACATCAAGGTGCCTTTGATATCTCATATTTAAGATTTATTCCAAATATGATTCTTTGTGCTCCAAGGGATAATGAGACATTAAATCACTCTTTAGAGTTTGCCTATGAAGCAAAAGGACCTTGTGCAATAAGATACCCAAGAGGAGCTTTTGGTGAAGTTGATTTCCCTTCAAGTAAGTTTGAACTAGGTAAAGCTGAACTACTAAAAGAAGGTACTTCTAAAAAACTATTTATTGGTTATGGAGCAGGAGTTTCAAGAGCCTGTCAAACTGAAAAATTACATGAAGAAGATATTGCAATTTTAGATTTAAGATTTGTAAAACCTTTAGATGAAACTTTATTAAAAGAATTATCATCTAAATATGATGATTGGTATGTTTTTTCTGATTCTCAAAAACAAGGTGGAGTTGCAAGTGCAATTTTGGAATTTCTAAATAAAGAAAATCTTTGTGTAAATCTTACTTCTTTTGAGTATGAAGATGAGTTTATTCAACACGGAGATACTAAGTTAGTAGAAGAAGGCTTAGGTCTTCATCCTCATCAGCTAGTAGAAAAGATTAAGTAGCTTTTCTTCTCATGTAAGAGGATTTTCTCCTCTTTCCTAAGAACCAAAATACTTCTCAATAAGATGAAAATCTTCCCCTATATGTTCTAAAAAATTGGTATATTGTTTATTTCAAATTGTAAAGGAGGCATTTAGACTCCTTTTTTTAATTTATAAACTGTAATAGTTTTTCAGCACATAAGCCCATTGCTGTACTTTCATAACCTTTTACACTTTTTATATAAGGTTTACAAAAACCTTCAACCATTATAGCTCCTGCTTTTCCAAAACATTCACCAGACTTAATATACTCTTCCATATGTTTTTCATCAAATTTATCAAATACATAAGTTGTGATAGAGATATCAATACACTCTTTTTTCTTTGATTTGTAAATCATACATGTTATAACTGATGTTTCACTTCCACTTTGAAGTTCTAACATTCTTTTTGCATCTGCTTCATCTTTTGCTTTTCTAAGTAGCTTGCCATGTGATGTTACAACAGAGTCAGATACAAGAAGTGGCATTTCTTCAATTCCATACTTTTTATATAGTTCGTCAAATTTTCCTTTTGTAGCTTCATAACAGAAAGACTTAGGATTTGTAGTTAATATTGTATCTTCATTAAAATTTCCACCATTTTGGATAAAATCAATTTTGAAGTTTTTTAAAATAAGTGCTCTAGTTGGTGAATTCGAACCTAGTCTAATCAAAATAATATTTCCTTCTTTTTTATTTGAATTATACTCAATTAGTATATAATACTTGTTTTAAAAATAGAATGTAATATTAGGAAAATTTATGAATATAGTTGTGATAGGTGCTGGTGGAATAGGGGCTTTTTATGGAATGATTCTTCATAATATTGGCTGCAATGTTAAATTTGTAGCAAGAGGTGAAAATCTAAAATATTTAAAAAATAATAAAATTAAACTAACTCATCCTAACTATGTCATCGAAGATAAAATAGAGACTCTAAGTATTGAAGAGTTAATAAAAGAGAATCCCAAAAGAGTTGATGCAATTTTTATTGCAACAAAATCTATGAGTACTGAAAACATCTCTAAATCTTTAGCTTCTTGGATAAAGGATGCTAAAAAAATACCATATTATATCTCTTTGCAAAATGGTGTAGAAAATGAAGATATTATGTCTAAATATTATCCTAAAGAGTATGTAATAGGAGGACTTACAAGACTTATTGCTGCTCATACAATGTCTTTGGGTATCATTGATTCAACAGGGGAAGTTCAAACTTTACTTGGTGCTATATCTCCAAATAATCAAAATCAAAAGTTTTTAGAGCAGTTAAAACTTTTATTAGATAAAACATCCACTAAAACTATACTTTGTGAAGATATTAAATTAGAGCTTTGGAATAAGCTTATAATAAACAATGGAGTAAATGCAATTTGTGCATTACTTCAAGAGTATTCAGGTATTTTAATTAGAGATGAAAAGGTATCAAAGCTTATTTATGGTCTTATGAGTGAAGCTGCCCTTGCTTCAAATGCAATTGGTGTTAATCTAACCCAAGAAGATGCAAACAAAATGTTTGAATTAATGACAAATTTTGAATCAATAAAACCTTCAATGTGGGTTGATACAGAAAATAATAGAGATTTAGAATTAGATGAAATTTGTGGGGCAGTTATTAGAAATTGTGAAAAACAAGGTTTAGATGCTCCTTATACAAGAAGTGTATCAACTATTTTAGAATTTTTATACAATAAAAAAAGAAGTAAGTAGTGCAAAGATTTTCAGGAAGTTTAATATTTTCTTCTTTTCTTATAACTATTTTTGCTTATTTTTTTAATAATGAGTATATATTCTTAGCTGGTATATTGGCTTGGTTTGCTCTTATAACTCTATTTAAAAATGTAAATGGTAAATCTCTTTTATATAAACTCTTAGCTTTAAGTTTTATTGCTTTTTCTTACTCTTTTTTTAGTGGCTTTGAAATAGATTATATAAAGGTTTTCAGTGTAAACCAATATCTATTAACACTACTAATTGGAGTGGGCTTTTTAAGATTGATTGCTACCCCTAAAGCCAAAAATGTTAAGTCTTTACCAAGTGGAAAAAAGAGCTTTTTTAAAACCTATTTAGGAGTACATCTTTTTGGTTCTGTGATTAATCTTTCTTCTTTGATTATTGTTGCAGATAAACTATATGAAAAATCAAAATTAACAAATTTACAAGTAATTACACTTACACGAGCTTTCTCTTCTGATGCTTATTGGTCTCCATTTTTTGTAGCCTTTGCAGCAGCAATTACTTATGCTCCTAAACTATCCTCTTCAATAATATTAATGATGGGGATTATTTTAGCTTTTATTGCTTTTCTTGTAACTTTCTTTGAAATTAAAAATGAACCAAGTTTAGATGAATTTAAAGGTTACCCAATAGAGTTTGAAACACTATATTTACCCTTTTTATTAGCTATTTTAGTATTAGTTACAAACTACATTTTTCCAAGTGTGAAAGTGATTTTACTTATCTCTATTTTCTCTTTACTACTTACTTTTTTTATTTTACCTCTTAAATACAAAGTGAAAAAAAGTAAAGAGATGTTAATTGCTCATATAACTTTTGAACTTCCAAAAATGAAAAATGAGATAGCACTATTTTTAATTGCTGGTATGTTTGGAGTTAGTATCAGTTCTGTATTATTAGGAATGAATTTATCTTTGCCAATTGAACAGTTAAATGGCTTATATGCTTCAATCTTATTGTTTATTTTAATCGCTCTTTCATTTGTAGGAATTCATCCTATTATTTCAATTGCTGTTTTAGGTAATTGGGTTGACCAGTTAAATCATACTCTTTTAGCAGCTACTTTTTTAATGTCTTGGGCAACAGCAGTTTCTACTTCTCCTTTTAGTGGTTTAAACCTTACAATGCAAGCAAGATATGAATTAAAGGCAAAAGAGGTTTTTAAAATCAATTTACCTTATGCTATAAAGATGTATTTCATTTGTGTTATAATGCTTTTCGCTTTATCAAATTACTTAGGACTTTAATGAATATATTTTTTATTATTTTAGGAAAAATTGCACCCTTATATTTAAATATAGGAATTGGATATCTTTTAGCTAGATATTTTAAAATCAAAAGAGAACAAATCGCTTTTTTATTAGTTTATATTTTAGGACCTATAGTAATCTTTTTTGCAGTTTTATCAATTGAAATTAATATGCAATTGGTATTTTTACCTCTTTTTATTTTTATCTTTGGAAGTACGATTGCTTTTTATATTTTGAAAAAATATAAAAATGAGTGGAATGATGCAAGTGTAAATACTTTAGCTTTTACTTGTGGGACAGGAAATACTGGCTATTTTGGTATTCCCTTAGCTATGATTTTATTAGAACCAAGTGTTGCAAATATCTTTATTTTTGGTACATTAGCTTCACTTTTATATGAGAATACAACAGGTTTTTATGTTACTGCAAAGGGAAGTTTTACAGCAAGACAATCTATAATGAAGGTATTAAAACTACCACTTCTTTATGCTTTTATTGCAGGACTTTCATTTAACCTTGTAGGATTTAGAACTCCTGAGATTATTGTTCCTTATTTTGAGAATTTAAAGTGGGCATATGGGATTTTAGGAATGATGATGTTAGGTATGGGAATGAAAGGCTTTAATTTAGAAGCAGATTTTGATAAAAAATATATAAAAATCTCATACTTCTTTAAATTTATTTTTTGGCCAGCAGTTGTTTTAGCAATAATTTTTGTAGATAAAACATTTATCAATTTTTTAAATGAAGAGATTTATAAAGTTATGTTTTTGTTTTCAATTGTACCACTTGCAGGAAATACTGTAACTTTAGCTGTATTACTAAAAGCAAAACCTGAAAAGGCTTCATTTACAGTACTTTTATCAACAATAGTTTCTGTTGTTTATATTCCAATAATGTTAGCCATTTATGGAGGCTTTTAATTAAAATTTTTAGTTAAAAACTCTTTGGATTTTCCATATCTGTTTTATATAGTATGGATTATCTAAACTTGAGATAGTAACTCCAACTTTTGTAGAAGCATGCATAAACTCTCCCCCACCAATATAAATACCTACATGTCTTGTTTTATATCCAGTTTTAAAGAAGATTAAATCTCCAATTTGTAAATCAGCCATTCCAATTTCTTGACCAACTTGAGATTGAAGTTTTGTAGTACGAGGAATTTTTATTTTTAAAGCATTTCTATAGGTATTTTGTACAAAAGCAGAACAATCAATACCTTTTTTTGAATTACCACCATACTTATATTTTACACCTTTCCATTGTTTGTAGTGTGCAAGAAGTTGATTATAAAGTTTTTGATTTTCTTCATAATCTCTAAATTTTAAATTTGGATTTGGTTTAGGGTTAAGTGCTACGGAGTTGCTTGAAAAACAACCCGTAAATAGGATAAAAACTATTGAAGTAAGTAATAGTTTAAATACTCTCATTTAGAATCCTCTTAATGTAACACCTAAATAAATAGCTACTAATCCCAATACTATATTTAATGGAATTAGAAAACTAGCAATTGGTTGAAGCTTTTGTTTTGCAAGGGGAAACTCTCCTTTGTCAAAAGCTTTTTGTGCTTGATTTCTTTTTATATAAACAAGTGTAAATATAATTGTCATCACAACCCATACAACTTCTTTTGCAATTACAAAAGCATAAAGTTCTGTACCTTTAAATTTTAAAGCTATAATCATAATGATAGCTGTTAATAGCAAAATTATTATTGAAGGAATAACCATAGAAAAAAATCTTTTTAGATTTTCTAAAGTTCTTCCTAATTTGATTTGAGGTTCTTCTACACTTTGCATAGAGTAGTGAACGGCAAATCTAATTACAATCATTCCTCCTACCCAAACTACAGCAGAAAGAACATGTAAAAATACTATAAGCGAAGAAAAATTGTTAAACAATGTTTCCATCTTATAAGTTTTCCTTTACAAAGTTAAGTGCAGCTTCTTTTGCTTCTTTTACTTTAGAAACATCTTTACCACCTGCTTGTGCGAAGTCTGGTCTTCCACCACCTCCCCCACCAACGATTGGTGCAATTGCTTTAATCCAATCACCTGCTTTGATATTTGTATTTTTGCTTCCAGCTACTAACATTACCTTATCACCTTTTGCTTGGATAAGTAAGATAGCAACTTTTTCATTTCCATTCTTATAATCATCAACAAGTTTCTTAAGGTCTCCATTTTCAATAATATCAACAACTATTTTTGTATCATTAATAGTCTCTTCTGAAATAGGAGTTTGAATAGAGTTTTGTGCATCATCAAGCTCTTTTTTAAGCTCTTTGATTTGTTCTTTTAATTTTTTGATACCAGTTATTACATCACTATTTTTAACTTCAGCTTTAACTTGAGCCATCTCATTAATAATTGCTTTTGTATAGTTAATTGCAGCAAGTCCACAAACTGCTTCAATTCTTCTAACACCAGCACTTACTCCTGACTCTTTAGTAATATAAAAAGAACCAATATCTAAAGCATTTTTTACGTGTGTTCCTCCACAAAATTCTACAGAAACATCACCGAAACTTACAACTCTTACAACATCACCATATTTTTCACCAAACATAGCAATTGCGCCTTTTTCTTTAGCTTCTTCAATTGGAAGTTCTTCAATATTACCTTCTAATCCTCTTGCAATCATAGAGTTTACTAAATCTTCAACTTCATCTATTTGTTCAGTTGTCATAGCTTTAGGATATGTAAAGTCAAATCTTAATCTTGAAGCATCATTTAAAGAACCTGCTTGAGAAACTGTATCTCCTAAAACCATTTTTAAAGCACTTTGTAAAAGGTGAGTTGCTGAGTGATGTTTTGCTACTTCACCTCTATTTGCAACAATAGCATTAACCTCTTCACCTACACAAATATTTGATTTCTCAACTTTTACTTTAGAAAGGTTAATTCCATGGAACTTTTCTGTTGCTTCAATAATTGCAATATGCTCATTATCTTCTAATGCTCCAATATCTCCCATTTGTCCACCAGATGTAGCATAAAAAGGAGTTTTGTCTAGCATAACCCAACCTTTTGTTCCTTTTTCTAAAGTTGATACTTCTTTAAAGTTCTCATCAAGTAAAGCAATAATCTTACTTTTTATAGTGATATTTTTATATCCTACAAACTCATTTACACCATATTTTTCTAAAATAGCTTTAAAGTCACCTTCAGATGCAGTGTCTCCACTACCTTTCCATGAAGCTTTAGCTTTAGCTTTTTGTTCTGCCATAAGTTCATCAAACTTTTCTACATCTACATCAAGATTTCTATCTCTAAGCATATCTTGTGTTAAATCAAGGGGGAAACCTTTTTCATCATAAAGTTTAAATGCAACTTCTCCACTAAATTTATCTTTAGTGTTTGCTAATTCTTCGTTAAATAGAGTCATTCCTGATTCAATTGTTTTAAAGAATCTCTCTTCTTCTAGTGTTAATTGCTCTTTTACATACTCTTTTTGTTCTACTAATTCTATATAGTGAGAACCCATAATATCACATAAAGTATCGTAAAGTTTTGCCATAAATGGTTTTCTAAATCCAAGTAAATAACCATGTCTAACAGCTCTTCTCATAATTCTTCTATTTACATAAGGTCTTCCCTCATTCCCAAAAAGAATCCCTTGTGATAACATAAATGAGTTTGCTCTTAAGTGGTCAGCAATTACTCTAAAAGAACCAATAGTCTCTTTATCAGCTTTTTTCTTAGCTAACTCTTCAAGTTTTTTAATAATTGGTTGGAAGTTTGAAGAGTCAAAGTTATTAAATACACCTTCTTTAATGGCAATAACTCTTTCTAATCCCATTCCTGTATCAATTGATGGTTTTGGAAGTTCTGTTCTTGTGATAGTTCCATCTGCATTTTTTGTTTGCTCATATTGCATAAATACAAGGTTCCAAATCTCTAGGAATCTATCTCCATCTCCACCTAAATAATCTTCAGAAGAAGAAAAGTGTTCTTCTCCTTGGTCATAAAAAATCTCAGAGCATGGTCCACAAGGTCCAGTATCTCCCATTGACCAGAAGTTATCTTTATCTCCGAATCTTTTGATTCTTGAAGCATCAATATGTTCTTTCCATAACTCATATGCTTCATCATCATCATTATGAATTGTAACCCATAATTTATCTGTAGGAAGTGCAAGATTTACAGTTACAAATTCCCATGCATAAGCAATTGCTTCTTTTTTAAAATAATCACCAAATGAGAAGTTTCCTAACATCTCAAAAAGTGTATGGTGTCTAGCTGTGTAACCAACATTTTCTAAGTCATTGTGTTTTCCCCCAGCTCTTACACATAGCTGACATGATGTTGCAGTTGGATTACTTGGCTTTGGAACAGCACCTGTAAAAATGTCTTTAAACTGTACCATTCCAGCATTTGTAAACATTAATGTGGGATCATCAGGTACTAAAGGCATAGAAGATACTACTTCGTGTCCTTTGCTTTTAAAAAACTCTAAATACTCTTTTCTAATATCCATATAAATCATCCATAATAAATTTAAGATATATTCTATCTAAAAGTTTATTTAGCCAAGTTTATTTAAAGTTTTTGACTGTATAATCTTGTTACTTTAGACAATAAAAAGGAATTAAGAATGGGTAAATATATAGATTTAACTCCAGAAAATTTTGATGCAACTGTAAATAGTGGTGTATCTTTAGTTGACTTTTGGGCTCCTTGGTGTGGACCTTGTAGAATGATAGCTCCTGTAATTGAAGAGTTAGCAGAGGATTTTGAAGGTAAAGCAAATATTTGTAAAGTAAATACAGATGAACAACAAGATTTAGCAGTTAAATATGGAATTAGATCTATTCCAACAATTCTATTTATGAAAGATGGAGAGATTGTTGACCAAATGGTTGGAGCAAGCTCAAAACAAGCATTAGCTGAAAAAATTAACTCACTTGTATAAATAATCTAAAGCTTTGGCTTTAGATTATTTATAGTTTACTTCTTTACTTTCAACTTTTAATAGATGAAATATTTTGTCCCCAGTATAATAATTAAATATAAAAGATTTTATTTTTCCACTTTCATTTAAATAATAATTGTATTCAATTGATTCATTTATTAAATTATTAGAAGATATATATTTAATTAAGATTTTTAAACAAAGTTCTTCCTTTTCTTTAAAAAGTTCCCAATTACTTTTTATCATTTCACCTTGAGTAGTATAAAGTGTAGGAAGGTCTCCTTTATCTCCTAATTCTAGGTTTTTAAATGAAGCTTTGTAGTTTTGGTTTTTTATAGAGTACTCTTTTGAAGCAGACTTATATTTAATTCTAATACCATTTTTATCATACCAATGATAAGCTATTTCTTTTAAGTTCCCATTCTCATAGTCTTTATCCTCAACTTTAATTTCTGAAGAGTTCTTTTCAACAACTCTTGTTTCATTAGTCCATGAGTTTTTAACATTGGCAGGAACAACTAAAACTTCTGCCTTAAAGTCAAAGTTTTGAGTAAAAATACTACTTAAATCATACTCTTTAGCAAAGATACTTTTTGATAATAATAGTAGTAAAACTATATAAAACAACTTACTTTTCATAATGTCTCCTTAAAATAAAAGAAGACATTATAAAATAATTTTTATTAATATTTATTATTTTTTATATAATTTTTTTTCTTTAAAATATCTATTGGTCTCTTCTGAAACAACTTTAGATAATAGAAGTAGAGCAATTAAGTTTGGAATAGCCATAAGGCCATTTGCTAAATCAGAAAAATTCCATACAAGTTTTAATTCAATCATTGCTCCAACAACGATAAAACTTACAAAAACAATTCTATATAATTTAATAGATTTTTCTCCAAAAATATACTCAAAAGCTCTTTCTCCATAATAAGACCAACCTAAAATAGTAGAGTACCCAAAAAGTACAGTAGCAAGTACAATTATAATTGCTCCAAAATCCCCTAAGAAGTATTCAAAACTTTTTAAAGTCAACTCTCCTGCACTTCCGCCTGTTTGCCAAACTGGTGCCATAAGAATAATAAGAGCAGTCATTGTACAAACAACTAAAGTATCAATAAAAGTTTGAGTCATAGAGACAAGAGCTTGTTTTGCTGGGTCATTTGTTTTAGCAGCTGCAGCAGCAATTGGAGCAGAACCAAGTCCTGATTCATTTGAAAAAACACCTCTTGCAATACCATATCTTATAGCAGCAGCAACAGCAGCTCCTGCAAAACCTCCACCAGCAGCAATTGGATTAAAAGCATAATAAAAAATCATACCAAAAGCATCACCCACTTTATCAAAGTTTGTAAAAATAATTGTTAGTGAAGTACCTAAATAGATAATAATCATAAAAGGAATTAAAAAAGATGTAGTTTTACCAATAGACTTAATTCCTCCAATTACAACAAAAGAAGTGATTGTAAGTAAAATAATACCTGTAACCCAATTAGGAGTTTCAAACTGTGCAAATAAAGCATTTGAGATAGCATTAGATTGAGTCATATTTCCAATACCAAAAGATGCTAATACTGTAAAAAGTGCAAAAAGAAAGGCAAGTTTAGGCATATTTAAACCTTTTGATAGGTAGTACATAGGACCACCTTTAAAACCATTTTTACCTTTTTCTCTATACTTTACAGCTAATATTGCTTCTGAATATTTTGTAGCCATTCCTACAAGACCTGTAACCCACATCCAAAATACTGCTCCTGGTCCCCCAAAAGTAATAGCCGTCGCAACCCCTACAATATTTCCAATACCGACAGTTGCTGCTAATGCTGTCATTAATGCTTGAAAATGAGAAATATCTCCATCTGCATTTTTCTCTTTTGTAAAAATTAATTTAACAGCGTGACCTAATGCCCAAAATTGCATACCTTTTAATCTAATAGTTAAAAATAGTCCTGTACCAACTAATAAAACTAGCATTGGTACTCCCCATACAAAATCTGAGGCGGTAGATATCATCTTTTCTAATATTTCCATTTTATACCCCTTAAATTTGAAAGCTTGTATAATACCTTAGAGTTAGTTAAAAAAAAATGAATAATTATTCGTCAAAGCAAAGCCTTAGAAATATTAAGGTTTAATACGATAAAATTTACTAAAGGAAAAAAATTATCTTCTAAGAAAAGGTTAAACGAATGCTTAACAAAACTATAGTATTATTACGACCTTAAAATACTAGAAGTAGTTATTTCATTTGGTACAAAATAAAATGCACAAAAAGGATAATATATGTTAGATTTAGCAATTATTGGTGGAGGACCTGCTGGTTTAACAGCTGGTTTATATGCAACTAGAGGTGGACTAAAAAACGTAACAATGTTTGAAATGGGTATGCCAGGTGGACAAATTACTGGAAGTAGTGAAATTGAAAACTATCCAGGACAAGAAAAAGTTGTATCTGGGATGGATTTAATGCAAACATGGCCAGAACAAGCGATGAGATTTGGACTTAAACATGAAATGCAACAAGTTTTAAAAGTAAGAAAAGCTGGTGATAACTTTGAAGTAGAATTAGCAGATGGTTCAAAGCAAGAAGCAAGAGCTGTACTTTTAGCAACAGGTTCAGTTCCTAAAAAAGGTGGATTCAAAGGTGAAAAAGAGTTCTTTGGAAGAGGGATTTCAACTTGTGCAACTTGTGATGGATTTTTTTATAAAAATAAAGAAGTAGCGGTAATTGGTGGTGGAGATTCTGCTTTAGAAGAAGCGGTATATCTTTCAAAAATTTGTTCAAAAGTTTATTTAGTACATAGAAGGGATACATATAGAGCTGCTCCAAGTACAATTGAGCATATGAGAGCTTGTGAAAATATTGAAGAAGTAACTAATGTAACTGTAGAAGAAGTTATTGGTGACAATATGGGAGTAACAGGTTTAATTGTTAAATCAAAAGAGAATGATGAGTTAAGACAATTAGATGTACCTGGTGTATTTGTATTTGTTGGTAGAGATGTTTTAAGTGATGCTTTAAAACAAGATGATGGTTCATATCTTTGTGAAGTAAATGAGCAAACTGAAGTTGTAGTTGATCTTAAAATGAGAACAAATGTTCCAGGTCTTTATGCAGCAGGTGATGTAAGAATTGAAGCAGCAAAACAAGTTGTATGTGCAGCAGCAGATGGTGCAACAGCAGCAGTTGATATTATAGAATATTTAGGATAATAAAATGGGAAAATATATAGATTTAACACAAGATAATTTTGAAGCAACAGTAAATAGTGGTGTTTCTTTAGTTGATTTTTGGGCTCCTTGGTGTGGGCCTTGTAGAATGTTAGCTCCAGTAATCGATCAGTTAGCAGAAGAGTTTGAAGGTAAAGCTAATATTTGTAAAGTAAATACAGATGAGCAACAAGATTTAGCAGTTAAATATGCAGTTAGATCGGTACCTACAATTCTTTTTATTAAAGATGGAGAAGTTGTAGACCAAATGATTGGAGCAGCTTCAAAACAAGCTTTTGCTGATAAGCTAAACTCTTTAATCTAATTAAAAAAACTAAAAAGGCAAGAGAAATCTTGTCTTTTTTTTATGCATGAAATTTAATTAACCTTATACTTAATATTTTTTAAGTACTATACCACCTTTATTAAACTTTTTAAAATAGTAACTAGTATAATATGAGTTGCTAAATTAATATTATTGAATTATAAAATATAAAAGGAAAATCTTATGATTAATGTAGGAATTGTAGGAAGTACAGGAAGAGTAGGTTCTCTTTTAATTGATGATTTAGCAGTTGATAATGAAGCTAAGTTATCAGCTTGTCATGTTTTTGACACGCTAACAAAAAGTGTTCCAGAAAATACAGTAGTTACAAATGATATGAAAGTATTAGTAGACACTTGTGATGTTGTTATTGATTTTTCAGCTCCAGTTGCTACACAAAGCCTACTAGAAGAGATTGTAGAAAATGGTGGAACTAAACCATTGGTAATTGCTACAACTGGTTTTAATAAACATCAACAAAATTTATTACTTGAAGCTTCAAAAAAAGTACCAGTTCTTTATGCTACAAATATGAGTTTAGGTGTTGCAGTTTTAAATAAATTAGTATCACTTGCAAGTAAAGCATTAAGAGATTTTGATTGTGAAATAGTTGAACAACACCATAGATATAAAGTTGATTCTCCATCAGGAACAGCTTTAACTTTAGCAGAACATGCAGCACGTGCAAGAGACCTAGATTTAGATGCAGTTAGAGTATCTGGTAGAGATGGTGAAATTGGTGCAAGAACAAAAGATGAAATTGGTGTTATGAGTTTAAGAGGTGGTGATATTGTTGGTAGACATACTGTTGGATTATACAATGACGGTGAGTTTATTGAGTTACATCATACTGCAACTGCAAGAAATACTTTTTCAAAAGGTGCAATTAGAGCTGCAAAATGGCTTGTAAATCAAGAGCCAGGGCTTTATTCAATTAATGACTGTTTAGGTCTATAAAATAAAAAATAAATTAATATTAAAAATGAAAAGAAATTTCAGCACTCAAGTTCACTTTTCATTTTTTTTTAAAGGTTAAATAAATGTGTGCGATAGTTGGAATCTATGGTAATGAAAATGCCGCTAGACTTGCTTCTTTAGCTCTATTCTCTATGCAACATAGAGGGCAAGAAGCAACTGGAATCTCATCATCTTGTGATGGAAAAATTTATACTAAAAAAGATAGTGGATTAGTTTCTGAAGTATTTACTGAGGATGCTTTAACTTACCTAAAAGGTAATATGGCTATTGGTCATAATAGATACTCTACTGCGGGTGGAGAGTCTATTTTTGATGCACAACCAGTTTCTGCTAAGTATAAATTGGGGGAAATGTCTATTGTTCATAATGGAAACCTTATTAATAAAAATGAGGTTAGACAAGAGTTAATAGAAGAAGGTGCAATTTTTCAAACAGAAATGGATACAGAAAACTTAATCCATCTAATTGCAAAAAGTAGCCATGAAAGATTAAGAGATAGAATTAAAGAGGGACTTAATAAAACAATAGGTGCATATTGTTTTATTATTCAATCTAGATCTAAACAGTTTGTAATTAGAGATAGATATGGAATTAGACCTTTATCTTTAGGAAAATTAAAAACTGGTGGATATATTGTTGCAAGTGAGACTTGTGCTTTTGATTTAGTAGATGCTGAATTCATTAGAGATGTAAAACCAGGAGAAATGTTGATTTTTGCAGATGGTTATGATGAGCCAGAATCAATTCAGTTATTTGAACCAGAATATAGACCTTGTGCTTTTGAATATGTATATTTTGCAAGACCAGATTCTGTAATAAATGGTAAAAATGTATATAGAACAAGAGAGAATATGGGAAGAGCTCTTGCTAAAAATGATAAAAAAGATCCTGTAAAAGTTGATATGGTTGTTCCTGTTCCTGATTCAGGAGTTCCAGCTGCCCTTGGTTATGCAGCGGAGAGTGGAATTCCTTTTGAATATGGGATTATTAGAAACCACTATGTTGGAAGAACATTTATTGAACCAACACAAGAGATGAGAAATATGAAAGTTAAAATGAAACTTTCACCAATGAGATCTTTAATTGATGGTAAATCATTATTAGTAATTGATGATTCAATTGTTAGAGGTACAACTTCTAAAAGAATTGTAAAAATGTTAAAAGAAGCGGGAGCAAAGGAAGTTCACTTTAGAGTGGCAAGTCCAGAAATTAAGTTCCCTTGTTATTATGGAATTGATACTCCTAACCAAGAGGAATTAATCTCTTCAAGAATGACAAAAGATGAAATTTGTGAATATATTGAGGCAGATACATTAGAGTATTTATCTATTGAAGATTTAAAAGAATCAATAGGTAATGATGCTAATTATGCCCTAGAAAGCTTTGATGGTGACTATTTCGTTACAAAATAAAAATAATAAAAAAATTAAATATAAAAATAAAGAAGTTCTAACAATAGGAAGATACTTCAAAAATAAGTTTGGACACAAGGTATATAAAGTACCTATTTCAATAGGTGGTTTTACTTGTCCAAACATTGATGGAACAGTAGCAAAAGGTGGTTGCACCTTTTGTGAAAATGACTCCTTCTCTCCTAATCTAACTGAGAGAAAACCTAAATTTAAATTAAATCCAACAGTAAAAGAGAACCCTTTTTTAGATAATCAACTAAAACAACTTGAGCTACAATTTAATGCTACAAGAGATAGATTGAAAAATAAATTTGGGGTAAAAAAATATATTGTTTATTTTCAATCTTTTACAAATACTTATGCTCCATTGGAGACATTAAAAGCTCTATATACAAAAGCTCTATCTTTTGAAAATGTAATTGGTCTTTCTATTGGTACAAGAACGGATTGTATGACGGAAGAGATATTAGATTTTTTAGTAAACCTTAGTAAAGATAAAGAGATTTGGGTTGAGTATGGAATACAATCTTTTTATGATGAAACCTTAGTAAAGATTAATAGAGGAGATGATGCTTCTAATATGAGGTATTGGATTAAAAAGACTAAAGAAAAAGGATTAAATGTTTGCGGACATTTAATTTATGGTTTACCTGATGAAAATAAAGAGATGATGTTAAATACTTTAGATGAAACAATTGCTTTAAATGTAGATTCTATTAAATTCCACCCTTTATATGTGGTTAAAAATACACTTCTTACAAAAGATTATAAAAGAGGTAGTTTTACTCCTATCTCAGAAGAGTTATATATTCAAACAGTAGTTGAGTCAATAAAAAGATTACCTGATAATATCTCTATTCAAAGAATCACAGCAGGAATTGATGATAGTACTTTATTAGCTCCTATGTGGTGTAAAAATAAGCATGAACAAATTTCAAAGATAAGAAAAGCTTTATTAAAAGAGGGACTAAAGTATTAAAGGGATTACTAAGAAATTTTCTTAGTATTATCCTTTGATTTTAAGAAGATAGTCAACTACATTTTCAATAAATGCATCATGCTTTCTATCTTTTCTATATGCAATATATAACTTTCTAGACATCTTATGATTTCCAATTCTAGATTCATATAAAGCACCAGCTTTAAGTAATGATTCAATTGCATTTCTTGATACAATAGAAACAGTTGGTGTTTCATTTTTATCTGAGTGTAAAACAGTCTGTACAATTGTTGTTGCACTTGTAACTTCACTTGTTACATCAAATGTATCACAATCTGGATAGTTGGCTTTTTCTAATGACTCTTTAAAGATTAATCTTGTGTGTGAATCAGGGTTTCTACATACCCATTTATAAGATAGTAAATCACTAGCTTTTGCTTTTGCTGGAAGTTTTTGATTTGAGAAAATTACAATCTCATCATCCATCCATTCTCTATAAATAATATCATCATCAGGAATATAGTTTTCAACTAAAGCCATATCAATTTTTTTATCTAATAAATCTTCGATTGCTTTGTGAGAAACAGAAACATTGATTGATACATCATTGTTGATATTCTCTTTTAAGTTATTTAAAAATCTTGGAAGAATATAGTTTCCAATAATAAATGAAGCTCCAAATAAAAAAGTTACATCTTTATTCATTATTTTAAGTAACTCTTTTTCTGCATTGTTCACACATCTTTCAACTTTTTGTGCAATAGTGTATAGCATTTGACCCTCTTTTGTAAGCCTAATACCATTTTTTTTCCTATCAACAACTTGCACATCAAGATAATCTTCTATGAACTTCATTTGTTGAGTAACAGCTGGTTGAGAGATACCTAACTTGGCAGAAGCTTTTGAAAAAGACTTCTCTCTAACGACTGTTAAAAAAGTTTCGAGTTTCGCAAAATCCGTTAACATTCTTGTTGCCTTTAAAAATTTTAATGATTATAATAACATTTGTTTATAAATAAAAAAATTAAGAAGAGTAATTAATTTAAACAAATTATGCTATAATCTAATATATTACCTTATTAAATTAATAATCAATATTTAAAACAGAATATTTTTTTTTGGTAAATTTTGGAGTAAAAATGTTAGAAAATTCTTTATCATCATTAAATGAGTCTCAAAAGGAAGCAGCACAACATATTGATGGTTCTCTTTTAATTCTTGCAGGTGCAGGTTCAGGAAAAACAAAAACAATCACAACAAGACTCGCATATTTAATCTCAATTGGTATTGACCCAAGTTCAATTCTTACATTAACATTTACAAATAAAGCTGCAACAGAGATGAGAGAAAGAGCTTACTCTATGATTGATACAACAATAGTAAATACTCCACCACTACTTTGTACTTTTCATAAGTTTGGACTTCTATTTTTAAAGTTTCATATGAGTGAATTAGGTAGAAAAAACAACTTTATTATAATAGATACTGATGATAAAAAAAGAATTTTAAAATCAATTGATAAAGAGATAACAACTTCACTTTTAGTAAGTGAGATTTCAAAATACAAAAATACTTTAATCTCTCCAAGTGAAGCTAAAACAGCAGCACAATTAAAAATCTATCAACAAATTGCAGATATATATGAAAAATATGAAGCTTATTTATTAAAAAATAACCTAGTGGATTTTGATGATTTATTATTACTTCCTTATAAGATTTTAGAAAAAAATGAAGAGTTAGCAAAGCAGATTAGTCAAAAATACCAATATGTAATGGTAGATGAGTACCAAGATACAAATGAACTACAATATAAACTTTTAAGAAAACTTTGTTTAACTCATAATAATCTTTGTGTTGTGGGTGATGATGATCAATCAATTTATGGTTGGCGTGGGGCAACAATTAAAAATATTTTAAACTTCTCAGAACACTTTGAAAATACAAAAGTTGTAAAACTAGAGAATAACTATCGTTCTACAAATATAATTTTAAATCATGCAAATCAGTTAATTGAGCATAATAGAGATAGACTTGGTAAAAAACTTATAGGTACAAGAAAAGAGGGTGATAGTATTAAAGTCTATGAATCTTCTGATGAAAATGAAGAGACTAGAAAAATCACAGATGATATTAAAAAATTAATTGCAAGTGGTGAAAGTGCTAAAGATATTGCCATTTTATTTAGAGTTAATGCCCTTTCAAGATCTTTAGAAGAAGGTTTCAATAAAGCAGGACTTAATTATAAACTTATTGGTGGAATGAAATTCTATGAAAGAGCAGAGATTAAAGATTTAATTGCTTATTTTAGAATTCTTACAAATACTACTGATAACTTCTCTTTAAAAAGAGTTATTAATAAACCAAAAAGAGGAATAGGTAAAACTACTATTGATAAGTTAGATGCAAAATCACTTGAATTAAAAAAACCTATTTTTAATATTTTAGAGGATTTTGAACCAGATGAGTTAGCTGCAATAGTAGGAAAGAAAAACTCACGAACATTAAAAGTATTTATGGCTTCAATTATGGATTTAAGAGATACAATGGAAGAGTCTAAAATGAAGTTTTTAGATACCTTTGAAGATACTTTTGATTATAGAGCATCATATGATAATGTTCCTGATGGTTTTGATAGACAAGCAAACATTGACGAATTTTATGGATATATTAGAGATTATTTTATCCAAAATCCTCATTTAAATTTAGAAGACTTTTTAAATGAAATAGCCTTAGAATCAGAACAAGGCGAATTAACTGACCAAGCAGTTTCAATGATGAGTATTCACTCTTCAAAAGGTTTAGAGTATAAACATCTATTTATAATAGGATTAGAAGAAGGTTTCTTCCCAATTATTGGAGATGGAAGTGATATTGAAGAAGAAAGAAGATTAGGTTATGTTGCAATAACAAGAGCTATGGATACTTTGACTCTTTCTTTTGTACATTCAAGATTTTATAAAGGGAAAAGGACATCTTTATTAAAAAGTAGATTTTTAAGTGAGAGTGGACTTATTAAAGGAAGCCTAACAATCGAGAAAACTTCATCATATAAAAAAGGTGATTTAGTTCAGCATAAAATTTTTGGTATGGGAAGAGTTCAAAAGGCTACAAAAGCAGGTAAGGATTATAAGCTTACAATTAATTTTGGTGGAACAAGAAGAGATATATTATCTTCATTTGTAGAAAAGATTTAGTAAAAATATATAATGCAAAAAAGACTTTATGATAATAAACATTTAAATAAATTAATTGTAGTACATAAACCTATGTTTAGGTCATCAAACTCTTATTTAAATCAAATAAAAAGAAAATATAGAAATAAAAAAGCAGGCTTTTCTGGAACACTTGACCCTTTTGCTTGTGGATGTTTAATTGTTGCTTTTGGACAATACTCTAAACTATTTCAGTTTCTAAAAAAAACCCCTAAAACTTATAGAGCTGTTATTTGGCTTGGCACTACTTCTGAATCTTTAGATATTGAAAATATTATTAGTATAAAAGATGAAAAAAAATTAGATGAAAAACAAATAGAACAAGAGATAAAAAATCTTGTAGGAGTACATGAATATTATCCTCCTAAATTTTCTGCTAAAAAAATTGATGGGAAAAGAGCTTATGAAATGGCTAGAGAAGGAAAAGATGTGAAGATGAAGAAGTCTTCAATGCAGATTTTTGATACGAAATTTATCTCATACAATCATCCTTTTATAACTTTTGAATCTACAGTTAGTGAAGGTTCATATATTAGAAGTTTAGCTCAAATTCTACTTGAAAGTTTAGATGCAAAAGGAACACTCTCATATTTAAATAGATTAAATGAGGGAATGTTTTTTTATGAAAATGAAAAAGAGTTAAACCCTTTAGAGTATTTAGATATGGAAGAGAATATCTATAGTGGTGAAAAAAGCTATTTTGAAAATGGAAAAAAGATTTCTCTTGATTTTTTAGAAAAAAAAGAAGAGGGTATTTATATAGTTAAGTTTGAAGAGTTTTTTAGTATAATCCAAATTTTAGATAATGAAGTAAAATATCTTTTAAATAAGGTAAATCTATGATACTTACAAAAAAATCATATGCAAAAGTTAATATTTTTTTAAAAATAATGGGGAAAAGAGATAATTATCATGAATTATCTTCTCGTTTTGTAAGAGTACACTCTTTATTTGATATAGTTAGTTTTAAAAAAGAGAGTTGTACAGAGTTTACATTAGAAGGTAACTTTGGATGTGAAACTAAAAAAAACACTATTTATAAAGCCTACTTATTATTAAAAGATATTTCAGCGAAAGTAGAAGAGTATTTTAAAAATCATAAAGTAATTGTAGATAAAAAGATTCCTGAATTTGCAGGTTTAGGTGGTGGAAGTTCAAATGCTGCAACTTTTATGCTTATGGTAAATGAAGAGTGTAATTTAGGTTTAAGTAAAGATGATTTATGTGAAATTGCAGTAAAAATTGGTGCTGATGTTCCATTTTTTGTTTATGAATATGATAGTGCAAACGTAAGTGGCATTGGTGAAAAAATTGAAAAATTTGAAGAAGAAATTTTAGATATAGAAGTCGTAACACCAGCAATTATGTGCAATACAGGAGAGATATTTTCTGCATTTAGAGATAAATTCTATAGTGAATTTAAAGAGTGTGAAGCGATTAAGCTTTATAAGCTAAAATCAACAGAAATATTAAAAGAACATAGCATAAGCGAAGCAAATGATTTATATAAGCCAGCAAAATCAATCTACAAAGAGTTAGAAAAATATGAAAAAAAAGATTGGTTTTTTAGCGGAAGTGGCAGTTCATTTTTTAGGATAAACAATGGCAAAAAATAAAGAAAAAAATTTAACATTTAAAAATAAAAAAGCATATCATGACTATCATATATTAGAGACACTTGAAGCTGGAATTATGCTTCAAGGAAGTGAAGTAAAAGCTATAAGAGATAGTAGAGTTAATTTAAAAGATACACATATTAGAATTATCAAAAATGAAGTTTATGTTTTAAATATGCATATTACACACTTAAGTACGGCACATACGACATTTAGACCAGATGAAAGAAGAAGTAGAAAACTACTTTTGCACAGAAAACAAATAGAAAAATTATATGCAAAAGTGACAAAAGAGGGTGTGACTTTAATACCTACAAAACTATATTTTAACTCTAAAAATATGGTTAAAATTGAAGTAGCTGTGGCAAAGGGTAAAAAGCTACATGATAAAAGGGAAGACTTAAAACAAAAAACATTAAAAAAAGAAGCTTCTCAAGCTTTAAAAAACAACTACTAAATTTACAATTATAATTGATATCATTATGCAATAGATAAATTTGTAAAATTAAACAAAACTTAAAAAAAAAACTAAAATATTAAGCTTAAATTTATTGCCGTTTAGCTAAGATTTTGATGATAAGTGACAAAAAAGTGACTTGTATAAAAAATTAGTAGGAGGAGATTGATGCAAAACGGTTCACAAATCGAGTACGATTACTCAATTGCAAAAGCCTTTACATTTGCAACAATTCTGTTTGGTATCATTGGTATGACTATTGGTGTTATACTAGCGTTTCAACTTGCATTTCCAGGTTTAAACAACCTAGCAGGTGAATATGGTACTTTCAGTAGATTAAGACCTTTACACACAAATGGTGTTGCTTTTGGTTTTACTCTTAGTGGTATCTTTGCGTGTTGGTATTATATTGGGCAAAGAGTTTTAAAAGTATCTTTAAAAGAGTCTCCATTCTTAATGGGTGTAGCAAAGTTACACTTTGTACTTTACTTCATTACTATTCTTTTAGCTGTAGTTACATTATTTATGGGTATTACAACTTCAAAAGAGTACGCTGAATTAGAATGGCCTTTAGATATTTTAGTTGTTGTTTGGTGGGTATTATATGGTATCTCTATTTTCGGTTTAATTGGAATTAGAAGAGAAAGAACATTATATATCTCAATTTGGTATTTTATTGCTGGGTTTATTGCAGTTGCTATGCTATACCTATTCAATAATATGGAAGTTCCAACATACTTTGTATCTGGTTATGGTGCTTGGTATCACTCTGTATCTATGTATGCAGGTACAAATGATGCATTAGTACAATGGTGGTATGGACACAATGCAGTTGGATTTGTATTTACAGTTCCAATTATTGCTATGATTTATTATTTCTTACCAAAAGAGTCTGGACAAAATGTTTACTCTTATAAATTATCAATCTTAGCTTTCTGGGGTCTATTATTTGTTTACCTATGGGCAGGTGGACACCACTTAATTTACTCTACTGTTCCAGATTGGATGCAAACAATGGGTTCTGTAATGTCAGTTGTATTAATCTTACCATCATGGGGATCAGCAATTAATATGCTTTTAACTATGAAAGGTGAATGGCAACAATTACAATCTAATACTCTGATTAAGTTCATGATTTTAGCTTCAACATTCTATATGTTATCTACAATCGAAGGACCAATTCAGTCTATTAAATCTGTAAATGCAATTGCTCACTTTACTGATTGGATTCCAGGTCACGTACATGATGGTGTTTTAGGATGGGTTGTATTCATGATTATGGCAGCACTATATCACATGGCACCAAGAATGTATGGAAGAGAGATTTACTCTAAATCGTTAATGGATACGCAATTCTGGTTACAAACTACAGGTATTGTATTATACTTTACTTCTATGTGGATTGCAGGTATTACTCAAGGTATGATGTGGAGAGCTTATGATGAATATGGTTCATTAGTATACTCTTTTATTGATACTGTAACAGTACTACAACCATACTATACAATTAGAGCTGTTGGTGGATTAATGTACCTAATTGGATTCTTTATGTTCGCATATAACATGTACAAAACTGCAACAGCAGGTAGAGTACTTGATAAAGAACCAGTAAATGCTACTCCAGTAGCGGCTTAAGAAGGAGGGTGTAATAATGTTTCATTGGTTTGAACAAAGACCGTTTTTCTTTGCGGTATTAGTATTTGTATTTATTTCTTTCGCAGGAATTATTGAAGTTATTCCTGATTTTGCTAAACAAGCTAGACCAACTGTTGGTACTAAACCATACAGTGTGTTAGAGTTAGCAGGAAGACAAGTATATATTAAAGATTCATGTAATGCTTGTCACTCACAGTTAATTAGACCATTTAAATCAGAGACTGATAGATATGGTATGTATTCATTATCTGGTGAGTATGCATATGATAGACCATTCTTATGGGGATCAAAAAGAACTGGTCCAGATTTAATGAGAGTTGGAAACTATAGAACAACAGATTGGCATGAGACACATATGATGGATCCAGCTTCAGTTGTACCTGGAACTGTTATGCCAGCATATCCACATCAGTTTACTAATATAGCTGATTTAGATACTGCTTATGCAGAAGCATTTACTGTTAAAACTGTATTTAAAACACCATATGATCAAGACTTAGATGGTGATGGAAAAATTGATGTAGAGTTAGGTAATTATGAAAGCGCTATTGCAAAAGCTAAAGAAGATGCAAAAGCAATTGCTGCTGATATGAAAAACCAAGCTGTAAAAGATGCCGTTGCAAACGGTCAAGTTCCTGAAATTGTTGCATTAATTGCATATTTAAATTCTTTAAAATAAGAGGTTAAAATGGATCAAGAGACTCTTCTTACTATACAAGGTTATGCGAAATTTTTCCTAATCTTGGCAGTATTCATTGTGTTTTATTCGTATGCTTTTTCTATATATAGAAGAGATAAAAAGGGTGAAAGGGATTTTGAAAAATATTCAAACTTAGTTCACGATGATGCGATAGAGTCTGATCCTCTCGAAGATAGAAATAAAGAAGAAAAGAATAAAGAGAAGGAGAAATAATATGAAATCTATGGTAATAGGTGGTATTATTCTTATCATTGCTCTAATCTCAGGAACATATATTGTTGCTGGTGATGCTTTTAGCTTTGGTGAGGATTATATTAATGACCTTACGATGTTAGCTGCTATTGCAATTATTACTATTACTGTATTTGTTGCATTAAAGTATGTTAATCAAATGAAAAATGATACTGCGAGTGGTGAGTTATCTGAAGAGAACTGGGACGGTATCGGAGAGTATAAAAACCCTATTCCAACTGGTTGGGGATTAGCGTTTATTGGTACTTTAGTTTGGCTATTTTGGTACTGGACAATTGGTTACCCAACATCTGGGTTCTCTCAAATTGGTCAATGGAATGAAGAAGTAAATGAGTATAATGCTAGATTTGCTTCAAAATGGGAAAATCCATCTAATGAAACTTTAGTTGCAATGGGTGAATCTACATACTTAGTACAATGTGCACCTTGTCATGGTGTTGATGCTGAAGGTATCAATGGAAAGGCACATGATTTAACTAAGAGAATGGCAAAAGACCAAGTTGCATATGTAATTACAAATGGTGCAAATAACTTCCCAGATGTATATCCAGCAGGTATGCCTCCAATGATGTTAACTGAGCAAGCAGATATTGATGCAGTATCTTCTTATGTAGCAGGTGGATTTAAAGGTGAGCAACCAGCAGCATATGCAGTATGTGCTTCTTGTCACGGTGCAGATGGTAAAGGTATGGCTTATGTTGGTCCAAACATTGTTGAGTATGATGATGCAATCGTAGCTACTGTTTTAGAAAATGGTAAAAAAGGTACAATTGGTATGATGCCTTCATTTAAAGGTAGATTAAATCCTACTCAAGAAAAAGCAGTTGCTGCTTATATTAGAAGTTTAGGAGAGTAAAATGGCTGGAAATTCACAAATGAATGAAAATGAAAGAGGACTATTTTCTCTTCTTCATGGAATTACAGGAATGTTAATTGCAACAGTTTTACTTCTAACAATCTTAGGAGTACTAACGTACAATGCGATTGTAGTTCAACAAAATGAGTCTACAAATTTTTATAAAATCAATCAAGATTTAAATGCTTTAAAATTCAATAGTACTGAAAATTTAAAGCACTATGAACTTGTTGGTAAACCTCAATAAGGAGAGATAAAAATGGATAAAATTATTGGAATCTTATTATTAGCAGCAGCTGGACTGTCTGCATATTTATCTTTCTTTGACTCAGCAAGAGTTTATGTAGGTTAATGAAAAATTTTAACTTTATTAAAGTAGCAGTTTTTTCACTGCTACTTTTCTTATCTTCAAATCTTTATGCAAGCAAATTCGTTTTAAGTGATGATGGTTTAATTGACCAAAGAGCTATTGGTAAAATAGATGAAATTGGTAATGAAACATTTTCTAAATTAGGTGTAAATATTTATGTTTATGCAAAAAGTACTTTAGGTCTTGATGCTAATATCTCAACAAAAGATAAAATTAAATATATTAAAGAGTATGAATCAAATATTATAAGTAATCTAGCTGAACCATATGTTTTATTAAGTATGGCTGTTGAAGATACTCATGTAAATTTAATTGTATCTTCAAGTTTAAAAAATGTTGTTGATAAAAATGAGATTTTAAATAGTTATGTTGTACCATTACTTGCCTCAAAAGATAAGAACTCAACTTTTGCAAAAGCAAGTGCTGCAATTTTGAATGGTTATGCTGCAATAGCAGATACAGTAGCTGAATCAAAAAACATCAAACTTGAAAGTAGCATTGGAAGTTCAGGTAAAGTTGCAGGAACAGTATGGAAAGTCTTTATGTACTCATTAATTGTTGCAGGACTTTTATTATATGTGTATGCAGTTTTAAGAAGAAAAAAATAGGAAACTAATTCATGAAAAAAAGAAATTTTTGGCCTCTATTATTTATTGGTCTTTTTTCATTTACTTTTTCAATGATTATTTGGACAATTTACTCAGCTGTAAATACTCCAGTTCATGAAGATGAAACTTTTTTAAAGTCTTATCAAGATTTAGATGAACATTTTAATGATGTTGTTAATTCAAATAAAGCTTTTTCAAATAAATATAATTTTCAAATTGTATTTAATGATGATAAAAAATTTGATTTAATAATTGATGATATGTTTAAAGCTCAAAGAGTTATTGAAAAGACATCTTTACATAAAAATAGTTTTGTAAAAGGTAAAAATAAAGTTGCTGTATTAGTTACAGATAAAGATGGAAATATTGTTAATGATTTAGAGATTAACTTTAGAATTTCAAGACCAACGAACCATAAGTTTACTATGGATTTTAAAACAGAAGATTTTAAATTAGAAAATGGAGAGTTTGTAACTTATTTAGAGTTGCCTCTAAAAGGGAACTGGAATGTTACTGCTAATTTTAAAACTTCAACTGATACAGGATACTTATACATAAAATCAGATGCTACAGAGCAATAATTTATTAGTATTACCTACTTCAAGATCAATAAGAGAGTATTTTGATAAAGATAAACTATCAAATACTCTTTTACCTACAGTCATCACAATTGATGAGTTTTTTAAAAAATCACTTTTTTTTGAAAATAAAAAAATAATTGATGAAGAACAAAGATTTTTATATTTAAATGAAGCTGTTAAAAATGTAAATTTAAAAGCTTTAGGAATATCATCAAGTTTCAACTCTTTTTTAAAACAAAGTGATTATATATATAGATTTTTTTTAGAGATTTCAAGTGAAAATGTAAGTATAGAATCAATTGCCAGTGCAGATACTTATTCATATTATGAAGAGCATTTAGAGATTTTAATTCAAATTTATAAAAATTATTTAAAAATATTAGAAAAGAATAGTGCAATAGATAGAATTAATATGCATCTATTTTTTAATTTAAATAGAGATTTTATTGAAAGATATAAAAAAATAAAGATATTTTTTGAAGGATATTTTACTCAGTTTGAATTTGAACTTGTAAAAGATATTTCTCAAATTGTTGATTTAGAAATAGAGTTTATTTCTAATGAATATAATAGAAAATCAATACAAAAATTTATAGATTATGGCTTTGAATTAGAAACAGATAAGAAGTATTTAATAAATTTATCAAAGAAAGAGATTGTTCTAAGTGAATCTTTAAATGAAGAATTAGACAGTTTGAAAATAGAGGGCTTCTCTTCAAGAATAAATCAAATAGCTTTTATAAAGAATTCAGTTGTTGAATTTATTAATAAAGGGCTTGATCCTTCTAAAATAGCCTTGATTTTACCAGATGAGAGTTTTGCTAAGGTTTTAAGACTATTTGATAATGAAGGGTACTTTAACTATGCAATGGGTATTGATATTTATGATACTAGATTATATAAAACTTTAGATGCAATAAATAGCAGTTTAGTTGATGATGAAATAAAAGTTATTAAAAACCTTGAATATATAAATATAGATTTTGAATTTTATAATGAGATTTTTTCAAATAGCTCAAAGTCATTTTTAACAAAAGATAAGTTTGATAAAATTTGTGAATATTTAAGAAGTTTAGAAGAGAATAGGGAGCTATTAGAAAAGTTTGATGAAGTCTGCTTTAGATATGAAAAACTTATTTTTTCACAAGAACAGGCAATTCTTTTAAAGGATGCTTTTAAAATATTTTTTCAAAAAGTATCTTCTTTAACACTTGATGATATAAACTCAGGTAAAATCACTGTAATGGGATTATTAGAAAGTAGGTTAATTAATTTTGATGCAATTATAATTTGTGATTTTAATGAGTCCTTAATTCCTAAAAGAAGTTTAAAAGATAAGTTCTTATCATCGGCATTAAAACAAAAAGTAAATCTACCTACTGTAAAAGATAGAGAGGACTTACAAAAATATTATTATCAAAGATTGATTTCTAATTCAAAAAATGTAGCTATCTCTTTTGTAAAAAATGATTCAGACCAAATAAGTAGATTTGCTAATAGATTGTTTGAAATAAAAATTTCTGAAAAACTACATGACAATGAATATAAACATATACTTTATTCACAAAATAGTTTAAAGCATTTTAACGAAGATATTGTCTTAGATATAGACTTATCAAAACTTATTTGGAGTGCAAGTTCATTAAAAGAGTTTTTAGAGTGTAAAAGAAAATATTATCTAAATCATATTCTAAAAATAAAAGAGCATAATATCTCTTTAAAGCCAAGAGGCTATGAATTAGGAAATATTGTGCATGATAGCTTAGAAGAGTATTATAAGCAAGATAAGAGAGGTTATGAGGCTTTATTATCAATATTTAATAAATATAGAAGTGAGAATCCATTTTTAAATCTTGATTTAGAGATTTGGAAAAGAAAATTAAAAGATTTTATTGAGCAAGAAGAAAAAAGATTTGAAAAAGGGTATAAGATAATTGCTTTAGAAAAACCTTTTCTTTGTGAATATGAGGGAGTAAAACTTCAAGGAAAGATAGATAGAATAGATGTATTAGCAGATGAATATTTTGTTATTGATTATAAAACATCATCAAATCTAAAAATTTCTACAAAAAGAACTTTTGAAAATGCAACAGATTTTCAACTAGAATTTTATTTTTTAGCTTTAGAAAATCTTTATAACTCTAATAATATTAATACCTTTTATTATGATTTATATAATATGAAACTATTAGAAGAAGTAGCTTTAAATGAAAAATTAGAGCTTTTAAAGAGTATTATAAATGGATTTAAAACAACATCTGTCTCTTTTGATAAATGTGAGAATAATCAAACTTGTCAATATTGTGTATATAAAGTAATTTGTAATAAAGAATAGTTTTTATACAGTTTAATTTTATTTAGATTAAAAGATTTTGTTAGAATATACTTATCTCTTAAGTTTACAAATTTGACATAAAAAAAGGTTAGGATTTCTCCTAACCTTTTTTTGTTTATAACTTAAATTAAGAAGTTATTAGAAAGAGTATTGTACGTGAACTCTTCCCATTGTTCCATCTTCGTTTGAATTATCAACATCTAAGTCTCCAAATCTAACGTAAGTTCCAAAGTTTTTAGACATTTGGTATTTTGCTTGAACATATACTTCGTTAATATCATTACCTTTTTTGTAATCAGCTTGAGAATAGAACAGACCTACATTTACTTTTTCTGTTACATCTGCTGTTGCATGAACATATAAGTATTCAGTATCTGCTGAACCGTCAGCTGTTACTCTCCAGTGGTAATCCATATTTGTTTGAGAACCAGAATCAATGTAAACATTTCCACCCTCATCATCAGACTCACCATATGCAGCGAAAGCAGAGAAAATTCCTAATTGTGCATTTAATCCAACTTGCCATAATGCATTATCTTTTGATGATTCATCTAAATCTAATGAAGAATATCTAGCAAATGGAGAAAGTTTAACTGATGCAACATCATAAGATGCAGCTAACCCAATTGTATATGCGTCAAAAATATCTTGTAAATCAGCATAGAATGCATCTAAAGTAATTCCAGCAAAAGAAGCTACAGCTCCTAATACATAAATATTTTCAGAACCATCAGTATTTAATAAACCACTTGTTTCTGCTTGAGAAAAGTTTGTTTGATTAAAGTATGCACCAACAAAAGTTGCAGGTCCTACAGAATATTGTGCAAGGATACCAGTTCCTGTTTGCTCGTCACCCATAGCATCTCTTGATACAGTCCATGGAGTTGCAATACCTTGTTTACCAAATGTTACAGATAAACCTTGAACACCTGTATATGTGAAGTTAACCTCAGAAAGTGTTAAATCAACATTTGCATCACTATCAGTTGATGTTCCTAAGCTTGCAGCATCAGTTTTTGAACCAATAATAAATCTTGTATTTGCAGTAATATCATCATTTACTTTTGATTTTAAGTTTACTGCAATTTTATAATTGTTTGTTGCACTACTGCTATTAGCATCAGCTTTAGCACCTTTAGCTTGATCTTCATAATCATTGTATCTATACGCAACTGTACCAGATACATCTACGTTTTTGATTGCTTCTGCTAGAGGTTGTGCAGATGCAGCAGTTCCTGCTACAGCTAATGCTGCAACTAAACTCATTTTTGCGAATTTTTTCATTTTTGTCCCTTTTGTGTTAAATGAACCTATATTATATATAAAAGTTATTAAAAAAGTGTTTATAAGTTGTAAAAAAAATATACATTAACTCTTTTGAGAAATTAAAACATCTTCAATTATTTTTGTAATATCTCCATCTAAGATAGCTTCAACATTAGAATAACCAATATTACTTCTATTATCTTTTACTTGCTGATAAGGCTGTAAAACATATGATCTAATTTGATGTCCCCATCCAATTTCACTTTTTTCTGTTCCATTTTTTTCTGCATTTTGTTTTTCTAACTCTAATTCATAAAGTCTAGATTTTAACATTTTCATCGCACTAGCTTTATTTTTATGTTGAGATCTATCATTTTGACATTGAACTACAATATTTGTAGGAATATGAGTAATTCTAATGGCAGATTCAGTTTTATTAACATGTTGACCACCAGCACCACTTGCTCTATATGTATCTATTCTTATATCTTTATCTTCTATTTCAATATCAATATTATCATCTATTTCAGGACTTACCATAACAGATGCAAAAGAAGTATGTCTTTTAGCATTTGAATCAAAAGGTGAAATTCTTACAAGTCTATGAATACCATTTTCTGCTTTTAAGTATCCATAGGCATTTTCACCTTTAATAATAAAAGAAACATCTTTTATTCCTGCTTCTTCTCCATCTTGATAATCAAGTACTTCTATTTTAAAGTTTTGTCTTTCTGCCCATCTTAAGTACATTCTATAAAGAATTGAAGCCCAATCTTGAGATTCTGTTCCTCCTGCTCCTGGATGAATAGAAATTATTGCATTTGAAGAATCATCTTCTGAACTAAGCATAACTGCAATTTCTGTTGATTTAATAATAGTTTCTAACTCTTTCGCTTCTTCAAAAAGAAGTTCTAAAGTATCTTCATCATTATCATCTGTTGCCAATTCATAAAGTTCATTAGTTCCTGATAATGCTTCATTTGCTTTATTAAATTTACTTAAAGAACTTAATAATCTATTTTTTTCAATACCAATTTTAGTAGCAGTTTCAACATTATTCCAAAAATCTTGTTGAGATTCTAATTCTTCAATCTCTTTTAATCGTTTTTTTAACTCTTCAGGCTTTAAAATATTTTTAATATTTTCAAGCTTTTTATTTAATAGTTTTAATAACTCTGAATATTCGTAATTATCCATTAACTATTTATTTTCCTCTTGTTTTTCTTCATTCTTTTGATTTATACTTCTTAAATAAACATAAACATTTTTAATATCATGGCTATCCATTAAAGTTGCATATGGTTTCATAACAAAAGCCATTCCTCTATCATAATCACCGTTATTATACCCTCTAATAGATAGAGTAAAGTCTTGTAGGTTTAAATCTTTGATTGGTCTTGACATACCTCTTGCTTCTAGTTCTCCATTTTGACCATGACATGAAATACATTTAGAATTGTATAGTTTTTCTCCAGATTTACTTTTTCTGATATATGCTTCTTTTTTCTTAGTAGCAATCTCTTGTTTTTTTCTCTCTTCTAATCTATTTAGAATTTTTTCTTCTAATGCTTTTTCATCTAATGAAGAAATGCTTTTTTCTTCTTTTTTGAAAATATAGATATAGTTTGAACCATTTTCTGTCTTTTCAATATTAATATCTGCTACATTCCATCCTTCATTTTTCATATCTTGAACAGACTTTTGATTTTGGCACTCTCCACCACTTAAATTTGTAGTTTCTATTGTTGTCATATTTTTATGATTTTCTTTAAAACACATTGTAGTTTGTGCACTTAGAACAGTTGTAGTTAAAATAGATGTTAAAGCAATGCTTGATAGAAGTTTCATTTATATCCTTTTATTAAATTAAGGATATTTTAGCATAAATAAAATAAATAATATTTGAGTAAAAAAAAAGGCTAGAGAGAAAACTCTCTAGCCTTAGGAAAAGTAAATTAAACTTTCTTATTAGAAAGAGTATTGTACTTGTAATCTTCCGATTGTACCATCGTTATCTTTAGATTTTCCGTTTTCAGTATAGTCATTTTCAAATTCTGCTTGACCAAATCTGATGTATCCACCAAAGTTTTTAGACATTTGGTAATCAGCTTGTAAGTAGTATTCAGTATCAGTTGAATCTTCTCTTGTAGTTACACCATTGTTAGACATTTTATCTTTATCTAATTGGTGGTAGTTAGCAGAGATTTTTAAAGATGGTAATACTTGTACACCAGCTTTAACTTGTAAGTACTCAGCATCAGCAACACCGTTTAATTGAACAGTGTATCCTTGCATACCAGTCTTAGCATCATCATCTAAAGCAGCTAAACCACCTTCAGAATCAGTCCATCCATAGTTAACGTCTGCAGAGAAAATACCTACTTTAAGACCTAACATAACTTTTGTTAAAGAGTTGTCATCTTTGTGGTTAATTCCAAGAGTATTATCTTTTTCAGCATCCATTTCAGTGTGTCTTGCACCAATAGATAATTTAACTGCATCTAAATCAAATTTAGCCATTGCACCTAAAGTGAAAGTATCAAATTGATCTTGTAAATCTAAGTACCAACCATCTAATGCAACTGGACCAATGTTAGCCATTGCACCTGCAGTGATAACATTCTCATCACCTTGGATTGCACCTTTACCATTTCCAGAGTTGTTTAAGTTAGTTTGGTTGAAATATGCACCAGCTAAAGTAACAGGTCCTACATTTGTAAGAGCTAAGATACCAGTACCAGTTTGCTCATTTCCATCAGCATCAACAGCTACAGTCCATGGAGTAGTTAACCCTTGTTTACCTACATTAATTGTAGTATTAGCAATACCAGTGTATGAGAAGTAAACATTTGATAAAGAGATATCAGCTTGTCCATCTGATCCATTTGTTGCATCTAAAGATACAAAACCAGCATCAGTTTGAGAACCAACGATAAATCTAGTAACTGCAGTTACATCATCATTTACTTTTGCTTTTGCAGTTAAACCGATTTTATAGTTGTTTTTTCCAAGATCTCTGTTTTTACCATTATCTCTTGCATCATCTTCGAAAGCTCTATCATCATATCTATATACAACTGTACCAGATACGTCAACATTTTTAATAGCTTCTGCTAAAGGTTGTGCAGATGCAGCAGTTCCAGCTACAGCTAATGCAGCTACTAAACTCATTTTTGCGAATTTTTTCATTTTTTCTCCTAAGTTTACAAATTTGTAAGCAGTTAACCGGACGCGCGAACAATCTATATGAATAGACTTTTTCCGGATGACCGTTGCACAAATTCTACATCAGCAAAAATAAAAGTTTTCTTAAATTGGACTTTTCTTGACCTATTGATGGGAAATTTAAGCTAGGTTTCAAATATAGATAAAAATTATATTTTTTAATAAAAAGAAATGTTATACATCTTGTTTAATTTTCTAATGAAACAATGCAATTTTTTAAAATATTAGGTTTTGATATTTTAATTTTTAGGTTTTTGATAGGATAATTTTCACTTAGAAACTTTTCAATATATAAAATTGCTTCTTCAAGAAGTTCAAACTTTTCTTTCTTCATAATCTTTTCAACTTTAGAAGAAATTTCTGAATAATCTATAAAAGTATCATTATTAATATAATCATAATTAAAGAAAATATCTATAATAACTTTTTGTTTTTTTACTCTTTCAAAATCAAGTATTCCAATAATACATTTAAAAGTTAAATTTTCAATTGAGATTTTCATTAGTGATTTAAAAGAAGAAGTTATCTTAGATAACTTTTTTCTCTTCTCCTTTTATAAGTCTAAGAATATTTGGAATATGTTTATAGTAAATAATAAAAGCAATTAAATACATAGGAGCATTACTTCCTATTTCTAAACCATTATTTAAAAATAGTGCAGCTATTACAACAGCAGTAAGACCTAAAAGTGATGATAAAGATGAAACTTTAAGAACTTTTGCACAAAAAATCCAAACAACTGCACCAATTAATGTTGGTATTGGAATTAAAACTAAAAATACTCCAAGTCCAGTTGCAACACCTTTCCCTCCTTCTAATCCTAAGAAGATAGAGTAACAGTGACCTAAAATTGCTAATACTGCAATTGCCCAAAGTGTAGAAGTACTTGCATCTAACATCATTGCAATTAAAATTACAATAGTTCCTTTTAGTGCATCTAAAATAACAGTTGCAACACTCAGTTTTTTTGCTAAAGAAGGATTTGTCTCTTTTACCACTCTTAAAACATTTGTAGCACCTATTGATTTACTTCCATGTTCTTTAATATTTACACCTGCAAAAACCTTTGCAAGAAGTAATCCAAAAGGAATAGAACCAGCTACATAAGCAACAATATAAAATAGGATATTAAAATTAAATAGAAAATCCATTTAAAACCTTGAAGTTAAATTTGAAGCTGAATTATACCTAAAGTTTGTTTAATCGTTTTTACTTTAATTAGTTATAACTAAAATTTTGATATATTCCCACTAAATTATTTGATGAAATATCATAGATAAAATAAAAGGCAAAAGTTGAACTTAAAGATGGACTTAAAAGAGGAAATTTTAAAACTAAAAGAAGAGTTAGATGTAACTTTAGTTGCTCACTTTTATCAAAGAGATGAAGTTTTTGAATTAGCAGATATCACAGGAGATTCTTTAGAACTTGCAAGAAAAGCGAAAGAAACAGATTCAAAATATGTTGTTTTTTGTGGGGTAGGTTTTATGGGGGAGAGTGTAAAGGTTTTATCTCCTGAAAAGACAGTATTAATGCCAAAAATTGCCTGTTGTGCAATGGCAAGAATGATTGATGAAGGTTATTATGAACAAAACCTTAAGCAAATCAATGAAGCTGGAATTGCTAATGAAGATATCTTACCAATCACTTATATTAATTCAAGTGCAGCAGTAAAAGCAAAAGTTGGTGAAATGGGAGGTATGGTTTGTACTTCTTCAAATGCATATAAAATTATTGAAAAAGGTTTAGAATCTGGAAAGAAGATATTCTTTGTACCAGATAGATGTCTTGGACAAAACTTTGCAAAACAGATGAATCTAAAATCAGCAATTGTTGGTGATGGAAGTGATTTAAAAGAGGCTGATATTATTTGTTATAACGGTTTTTGCTCTGTTCATCAGTTATTTACAGTTGATGATGTAGAGTTTTATAGAGAAAAATATCCAAATATTTTAGTAGCAGTTCATCCTGAATGTGACCCAAGTGTTTGTGATGCCGCAGATTTTGTAGGTTCTACTTCTCAGTTAATTCAATATATTAAAGATTTACCAATAGAACAAAAAGTTGTTGTAGGTACAGAGTTTAATATGGTAAATAGACTTAGAGATAAAAATACTTATATTTTAAGTTCTACAAAACCTGAATGTCCAACTATGAATGAAACTACTTTAGAAGATGTTTATAGAACATTAAAATCTATTAAAGATAATAATATTAGTGAAGAGACACTAATCAAAGTAAATGATGAAACAATTAAATGGGCAAGAGTTGCTTTAGAGAGGATGCTTGAAGTATGATAAATATTAAAAAATTTGTTAAAAATGCTATTATCGAGGATAATGGTAGAGGAGATCTATTTTTTGATGTAGCTCCAAAAGGAAAATTTACTGCACGTGCAATTGCAAAAGATGATGGAATTTTAGCAGGTGAGCTTTATGCTAAAGCATTAGCTAAAACTGAAAAGTTTGATTGCAAATTTTTAAAACATGATGGAGATGTTTTAAAAAAAGGTGATGTGATAGCAAAACTTGAAGGGAAAGCTTCTATTTTATTATCATCTGAAAGAACATTTTTAAATATGCTTCAACATGCTTCTGGAATTGCAACTATGGCAAATAAATTTGCAAGTAAAATTGAAGATTTAGATGTTGCTTTACTTGATACAAGAAAAACAAGACCACAACTTAGAGATTTCGAAAAATATGCAAGTAGAATTGGTGGAGCGATTAATCATAGACTTGGACTTGATGATTGTTTAATGATTAAAGATACTCACATGAGAACTATTACAGATCTTGAAGAATTTATTAAAAAAGCAAGAAAAAGAATCTCATGGGTTACAAAAATCGAGATTGAGTGTGAAACTTTTGAACAAGTAAAAGAAGCAATGAAAGCTGGTGCTGATATTATTATGTGTGATAATATGAATCCAGAGCAAATCAAAGAAGTAGTAAAATATAGAAATGAAGTTCATCCTCATGTTTTATTAGAAGCTAGTGGAAATATCAATTTAGATACTGTTAGAGAATATGCTTTAACAGGAGTTGATGCGTTAAGTTCAGGAAGTATTATTCATCAAGCTACATGGCTTGATTTTTCAATGAAATTTGACTAATTTACTATTGGTTAATTCTTTTAGAGTATAGTGAGAAGATGAAAAAAGACTTTATACTTAGTAATAAAATTAATATGACAGATTATGCAAAAGCTTTAGAACTGATAGAAAAGAGTAGATATATTCTTATAGTTACTCATGTGAACCCTGACCCTGATTCTATTGGTTCAGCTCTTGCTTTATCAAATTTTTTATATGAAAATAGAATTAAGCATAAGGTTTTTAATGTTAGTTCAGATCTACCTCAAAATTTAGATTTTATTCCAAGATTTGAAAAAATAACAGACCAATTACCAAAGTTTTATGATTTGGTAATCTCTTGTGATTGTGGAACATATGGAAGATTAGGATTTGATGTACCAAAAGATATTCCTATAATCAATTTTGACCATCACAAGTCAAACAATGGTTTTGGTAAGATTAATATTGTTGATTCTCTGAAGAGTTCAACAGCAGAGATTGTTTATGATTTTTTTAAACATAATGGTCTTTATATCACAAAAGCTAGTGCAACAGCATTATATGTAGGAATCTATGATGATTCTTTAGCTTTTTCTCTTGGAAGATGTGATGAATTAACATTTGATAAGGTAAACCATTTAGTTAAGTTTGGAGCAAGTCCCTCTGAAATTGCAAATAAGCTTTTAAGAAGAGATTCTTTAGCTAAATATAGAATTATCCCTAAAGTATTAGAAAGTCTTGAACTTTATAAAGAGGGTGAGGTAGCTTCTATTTACGCAAAAACAAAATGGTTTAAAGAGACAGGAGCTCATAATAGAGATTGTGAAGATGCTCTTGATATGATAATGAGTATGCATATTGTAAAAGTTGCATTTTTTGTTAGAGAAGTAAATGGTGTATCAAGAATTTCTTTACGTTCAAAGGGAAAGATTGATGTATCTAAAGTAGCTGCTAAATTTGGCGGAGGTGGTCATCTTAATGCAGCGGGTTGTTCCCTTGATACAACTGATATAGAAAAAGCAAGGAAAAAAGTTTTAAAGGAAGTTCTTGAGACGACAAAAAAATAGTTTTGGAAAGTTAGTTATCTTTTTAGTTTTAGCAATTGTTATAGCAGCAGCAGTATTTGTTTATTTTTCACCACAGTTTGAAAAAGAAAGCCCAAAAATTACAACAGAAAATAGTTTATATTGGAATGGAAAAGATAAATTAACTATCTCTTTATATGATGATAGTGGTATTAAATCTTATAGTGCTTATTATGTTAGTAATAATGGACCAGTTGTAATTAATAATCAAAAATTATCATCAAAACAGACAAATGTGACTTTTAATTTAGGTGATATTAGATTAGACCCAAATGCTAAAAGTGTAAAGATTATAATAGAAGTAACAGATAGAAGTAATTGGAATTTCTTCCAAGGAAATAGTGTCTCAAAAGAGTTTATTCTTGAAGTAGATAGAAAAAGACCAGTTGCGAATGTAATTACAAACTCTTATAATATTAGACAAGGTGGAAGTGCAGCAGTTGTTGTTGAGGTAAAAGATGAAAACCTAAGTGATAAATATATAACTTTTAATAATGAATATAGATTTGAATTAATTCCATATAAAAAAGAGAATTTTTATATGGCAATTATTGCTTGGCCTGTTTGGGAAGAAGAGTTTTCAAGAGTTAATCTTGTAGCTATAGACAAAGCAAATAATAAAACTATTTCAAAAGTACCTCTTTATATAAAAGATTTAAAAATTAAGAATGATAAAATAAAAATCAGTAAGGATTTTGTTGAAAAAATCTCTATACCTGTTTTACAGAAAAGTGATTATGAAGTTCCAACTAATAGTGTAGATATCTTTTTAAAACAAAATAAAGAGTTAAGACTTAATAATGTTGCAACAATAAAAAAAGCATCAGTTGAAAATATGTCAAGAGAGCAGGTTGAAAAGTTTACTTTGAAACCTTTTTTAAGACTTACTGGTTCTAAAACATTTGCAGGCTTTGCAGAGAGAAGACATTATTATTATGAGGGTGAAAAGATTGATGAAGCTTGGCACTTAGGAATGGATTGGGCAAGTATTAAACATGCAAATATAAATATCTCTAATCCAGGTAAAGTTATTTATAATGATTATTTAGGAATTTATGGAAATACTTTAATAATTGATCATGGATATGGAGTTCAATCTTTATATGCACATACAAGTAAATCTTTCGTACAAACAAGTGAAGATGTAAAAGCAGGAGATAAAATTGCTACAACAGGAAGTAGTGGAGCTGTATTTGGAGACCACTTACATTTTGGAGTATTAGTTCAAGGAATTGAAGTAAATCCTTTAGAATGGATGGATAGAAATTGGATAAAAACAAGAATTACAAATATTCTTCAAGAAGCAGATTATGCAATTAAAAGTAGTGACAAATGAAACAAAGAACAATAGCAAATAGTGTAGAAATTGTAGGAATAGGACTTCATAAAGGAGTTCCTGTTAAGATGAAACTTGAGCCTTTAGATTCTAATATGGGAATTGTTTTCTATAGAGAAGATGAAGGTGTAACTATTCCTTTAAAAATAGAGAATGTAGTTGATACAAAAATGGCGACTGTAATTGGAAAAGATGGGGTAGTTATTTCAACTATTGAACATCTTTTATCTGCTGTTTATGCTTATGGAATTGATAATTTAAGAGTAGTAATTGATAATGATGAAGTTCCTGTCCTTGATGGTAGCTCATCTGGATATTGTATGCTTATTGAAGAAGCAGGAATAAAAGAGTTAGCTGCTTCAAAAAAAGCAATTAAAATTAAGAAAAATGTTGAAGTTACAACAGAAGATGGTAAAAGAGTTGCTTTAAAACCTTCTAATCATATTATTTATGATTTTTCAATTGATTTTGACCATCCTGTAATAGGACAACAAGAGTTTAGATTTGATTACTCAATTGAAGAGTATAAAGAAAATATAAGCCGTGCAAGAACATTTGGCTTTTTACATGAAGTTCAATATTTAAGAAGCCAAGGTTTAGCTCAAGGTGGTAGCTTAGAAAATGCAATTGTATTAGACCAATCAAAAGTACTAAATCCTGAAGGTCTAAGATATAATGATGAGTTTGTAAGACATAAAATTTTAGATGCAATTGGTGATATGGCTCTATTAGGATATACTTTAGTTGGAGAGTATGATGCTCATGCAGGAAGTCACTACTTAAATCATTTACTTACAAAAAAAGTATATGAAAATGAAGAAAATTATGAGATACTTGATTTAGAAATTGCAAATGAAGAAGCACAAGTATTTGAAATGGCATATTCTAAGGTTCAAGCTTGATAGAAGCTTTAGTTATAAGTATAGCCAATCCTCTTCTAATTGGAATTTATAAAGATAAAGTTTTAATTGAAGAGATAAATAAAGAGGGTATGACTTCTGATATTTTACCTACAATTTTTGAGAATTTATTAGAAGAATATGATATAAAAAGAGTTACATATGTAAATACTCCAGGTTCATATATGGCAATTAAAGTAGCTTATGTATTTTTAAAAACAATATCAATCACTAAAAATATAGAGTTTTTTGCTTGTAGTGGTTTTGAGTTTAATGAAAATAGTCCAATAAAAGCTTTAGGAAAAAAGTATTTTATAAACTCAGCAACTGGTATTAAAGTAGATTTTTTAGATAAAGATACTAAAATGTCGGATTTTAAATTGCCAAAGCAACTAAATAGTATAAATTTTAGTGATGAGACTTTGCCAATATATAATTTACCTGCGGTATAAAGGAAAATAGATTGAGAATTAGTGTTCCAGCAACAAGTGCTAATTTAGGACCAGGATTTGATACACTTGGTTTAGCAATTTCATTACATAATCAAGTAATAATAAGACCTTCAAAATTCCATAGTGTGTCATTAAGAGGAGAGGGTTCTAATAATCCAGTTCTTAAAGATAACAATATGTTTATTGCTATTTTTAATGATTTCTATCATAATCTTTCAAAAAGAAAAAGACATTTTAGATTTGAATTTACAAATGAAGTTCCATTATCAAGAGGATTAGGAAGTTCATCAGCAGTAATTGTTTCAGCAATTGCAAGTGCATATGCAATAGAAGGTATTAAGTTAGATAAGCAAAAGTTATTAAACTTAGCCTTAGCATATGAAAATCACCCTGATAATATTACGCCAGCTGTAATGGGTGGATTTAATGTTGCAACAGTACAAGATAATGAAGTTAAGTTTATTAGAAAAACTTTACCAAAATCATTAAAAGCGATTGTTGTAATTCCAAATAGGCCTATTTCAACTCAACTTGCAAGAAAAGCATTGCCTTTTAAATATTCAAAAGAAGATACAGTATTTAATATTTCACACTCTTCTTTATTGACAGCAGCATTTATGACTGAAAATTGGGATATGTTAAGAGCAGCTTCATTGGATAAAGTACATCAAAAATATAGAATGAAACAGATGCCTGAGCTTTTTGATGTTCAAAAAACGGCACTTAAAAGTGGTGCACTTATGAGTACTCTTTCTGGTTCGGGTTCAACTTTATTCTCTATGTCACATAGAGATGATGCTCAAAGAATTGAAGCTGAACTTAAAAAAAGGTTCCCTCATTTTAAAGTTATCTCTCGTAACTTTGATAATGATGGAGTTAGAGTAGAAGACTAAAAATAATAAGTTTAAGTAAAAATTAGGTATTATATTGACTATTTTGAAAAAGCCCATTAGAACATGTATTGTTTGTAGAAACAAATTTGAACAAAATGTGTTGCTAAGATTTAAGAGCAAAGATAAAAAAATTTATGCTTTCGATAACAAAGGAAGAAGTTTTTATATCTGTAAAGAGTGTATTTCAATTTTAGAAGAAGAGACTGAAAACACTAAAAATATAAAAAAACTAGAAAAAGCACTTTGTAGAGAGTGTAAAAATAAAGATAACTACATAGGACAACTTAAGGAGATTTTAACGCATGTCAGATAACGTAAGAGTATATGAAATTGCTGAAGAAGCAGGAGCTAGCAGCACAGAAGTAATTGCTAAAGCTAAAGATTTAGGAATAGAACTTAAATCACCTCAAACAGCAGTTTCATTTGAAGATGCAGAAGAGATTGCAAACTACATTATGACTGGGAAAAGTGATAAACTTGCAAAAAAACCAGCAGCTAAAAAAGTAGTTAAGAAAAAAGAAGAGCCAAAAAAAGAAGAAGAGCCAAAAAAAGTTGAAACTAAAACTGAAGAAAAAGTAGAAGTAAAAAAAGTTGAAACTTTAGAGACTAAAACTGAAGAAACAATTGAGCCAAAAAAAGAAGAAGAGCCAAAAGAAGAAAGCGTTAAAAGTGTAGCTCCAAAAAGAGTTGTTCCAAAAAGAAGAGGGCTTAAGATTATTAAAAAGAAGAAGCCAAAAGATGATTTAGTAGATAATATATCTTTAGAAAATAAATCAGTTGAAACTCAACCTAAAAAGGCAATGAAATCTCTTAGTGAAATTTTAGGTGGTAATGAGAAAACAGAAGAACCTAAAGAAAACTTAGATTCAAAAGCACAAATGCTAAGAATTGCTAAGAAAAAAGAGAAGAAAAAACAACCTCCAAAAGCTCATGATCATGGTAAAGTAATTGATATTGAAAGAACAAATGAATCTGAATTCTCAAATAGTAGTGATGAGTCTTTATTAGGTGAAGAAGTTGTATTACTTGATATGGGATTAACAGATAGTTCTAAATTATTTGATGAGCCAAAAAATACGTCAAATGATAAAAAACAAAGTAGATCTTCTAGACCAGCTGCATTTGGTAATAGACCTCAAGGTTTAAAAAGAGGAAAAAGAAAGAAAAGAATCAAAAGAGAAGTTGAAGAAGTAGAAATCACAGAAATAACAATTCCTGAAGATGTAAGAGTATATGAATTTGCAGAGGCTTGTGGAAAATCACCAGCTGAAGTTATCACTGTATTATTTGGTCTTGGAATGATGGTTACTAAAAATGACTTCTTAAAACAAGATGAATTAGAGATTCTTGGTGAAGAGTTTGGAATTGAAGTAACTGTTAAAGATGCTTTAGAAGATGCAAACTATGTTGGAGATTATCAAGAAGAAGAGATTGATGAGACTAACTTCAAAACAAGACCACCAGTTGTTACTATCATGGGACATGTTGATCATGGTAAAACTTCATTATTAGATAAAATTAGAACATCTAAAATTGCAGCAGGTGAAGCGGGTGGAATCACTCAACATATCTCTGCATATACAATTGAACAAAATGGTGAGAAAATTACATTTGTAGATACACCAGGTCACGCCGCTTTCTCAGCAATGAGAGCAAGAGGTGCAGAAGTAACTGATATTATTATTATTGTTGTTGCAGCTGATGATGGTGTAAAACAACAAACAGAAGAAGTTATTTCTCATGCAAAAGCTTCAGGTTGTCCTATTATTGTTGCAGTTAATAAAATTGATAAAGAAACTGCAAATATGGATATGGTAAAAGCTCAAATGGCAGAAAAAGAGATGACTCCTGTTGATTGGGGTGGAGATATTGAGTTTATTGGTGTTTCTGCACTTACAGGTGAAGGTATTGATGATTTATTAGAAAATATTTTACTTCAATCTGAAATCTTAGAACTTAAAGCTGATCCAGAAGCAAAAGCAAAAGCAACTGTAGTTGAAGCATCATTAGAAAAAGGTAGAGGACCTGTTGCTACAATTATTGTTCAAAATGGAGAATTAAAAGTTGGTGATAATATTGTTTGTGATACTACTTTTGGTAGAGTTAAAGCAATTACAAATGATATGGGTCAACAAGTTAAATCATTAGGTTTATCTGAGACAGGTACAGTATTAGGATTAAATGAAGTTCCAGTTGCAGGTGCTATTATGGTTGCTCAAGATTCTGATAAAGAAGCAAGAGAAATTGCTACAAAAAGAGCAGAACATGCAAGAGCAAAAGAGTTATCAAAATCTACTAAAGTATCATTAGAAGAGATGAGTGGACTTATTGCAGAAGGTAAATTAAAACAGTTACCAGTTATTATTAAAACTGATGTTGCTGGTTCTTTAGAAGCAATTAAAGGTTCTTTAGAAAAAATCCAAAATGATGAAGTAAAAGTAAAAGTAGTTCACTCTGGTGTTGGAGGAATTACAGAATCAGATTTAATCCTTGCAGGTGCATCTGAGGGTTGTATTATCTTAGGATTTAATGTAAGACCTACTGGTTCAGTTAAAAATAAAGCAAAAGCTGATGGTATTACAATTAATACATATTCAATTATTTATGATTTAATTGATGATGTAAAAGATACTCTTTCTGGTATGATGAGTGCAGTAATTAGAGAAGAAAATACTGGACAAGCAGAAGTTAGAGATACATTTGTTGTTCCTAAAATTGGAACAGTTGCAGGATGTTTCGTAACTGATGGTAAAGTAATCAGAGGCGGACATGCAAGAATCATTAGAGATGGTGTTGTAACTTATACTGGTAAAATTTCATCATTAAAAAGATTTAAAGATGATGTTAAAGAAGTATCAAATGGATTCGAGTGTGGTATTATGTTTGATAAATTCAATGATATTAAAGTTGGAGATTTCATCGAAACATTTATTCAGATTGAAGAAAAAAGAGAAATTGAACTGTAAGGTAGTTTAGTGAAAAGTATTAATCTTCAAAGAACTGAATCTTTACTGATGGAGCTTATTCCAGAAGCTCTATCTACACTTAGTGATGAAAGAATAAGATCTCTTCCAATTACGGGAGTAAACTGCAAAAATGGTAAATATGATGCAATAGTTTATTTTGATGGAAGCGATTTTGAGGACAAAGAAATTCCAGGTGTAATTTCAGCTTTAACAAAAGCAAGTGGTAGAATTAAATCATATGTTTTAAGTGCTACTGGTTGGTATAAATGTCCTAATTTTAAATTTGTAAATGATAAATCTTTAGAGTCATCAAAAAGTATTGAAGATTTATTTAGACAAATACAAAAAGATAAAAAGAGTGAATCATGAATTTAGAAGAATCAATTGAAATTGCAGTACAAGGATGTGGTGCAGAGGTTTATGATATTGTTACTTTAAAAGAGAATGATGCAAATATTTTTAGAGTATATGTAACATCTAAAGATGGAATTAATCTTGATAAATGTGCAGAGATATCAAGAATGATTTCACCAATTTTAGATTTAGATGAACCAATGAATGGAAAATATAATTTAGAAGTTAGTTCTCCAGGAATTGAAAGAAAATTAAAAAATCCTAGACACTATAAAGCCTCAATAGGTGAAAAAGTAAAATTAAAAGATTTTGAAAAAAATACTATTTCAGGAGAATTAATATTTGCTGATGATAGTGAAGTTAAAATTAAAACAGAGCATGGTGAAGAGATTATAACTTATGATGAAATTTCATCTGCTTCTACTTACTTTGAATGGTAAAAACAGTATAAAATAATCTAAAAAGGGAGTTGATATTTCAACTTCCTTTTTTTTTACATAAAAATGAGGGCAAAATGAAAATTGATGATAATTTTTATATGAAGTTAGCAATAGATGAAGCATGGAAATATCAGTTATTAACTTATCCTAATCCTGCTGTTGGATGTGTAGTAGTTAAAAATGGTGAGATATTAGCAATTGAAGCTCATAAAGAAGCTGGTAAACCTCATGCAGAGGTTAATGCTTTAAAAACAGCATATTTAAGTAAATATCCTAATGATGTACTTAAAACAAAAAGTTCTAGCCATGATATTCATGATTATTTAATTAGAAATCATAATAACTTTTTTGAAGATTGTACTATTTATGTTACTTTGGAACCATGTAATCATATTGGTAGAACTCCTGCATGTGCAAATCTTTTAAAAGAATTAAAGCCTAAAAGAGTTGTAATAGCACACGAAGATATAAATAAAGAGGCAAGAGGTGGCTGTGAGACACTAAAATCTGCAAATATAGAAGTAAGCATTGATTGTATGAAAAAAGAAGCATATGAGCTTTTATATCCTTTCATAAAATGGACACAAGGTACTTTTATTTTTTATAAGATGGCTCAAACACTAAATGGCTCTATAGATGGAGCTATCTCTTCTCATATTGCAAAAGCATATGTACATACTTTAAGAGATAAGATTGATTTAATGCTTATTGGTGGTAATACAGTAAGAAGTGATAAACCCACCCTTGATGCAAGATATATCGCTGGGCGTGCACCAAATATAATGATATATTCTAAAAATAAAGTCTTTGATACAAATATCCCACTTTTTAAAGTACCTAATAGGGAAGTAATAATAAGTGATGATTTATTTAAATTACTTGATTATAAATTTATTATGGTTGAGGGCACTTATAATTTAATGGATAAGTTAAAAGAAAAAATTGATTATTTAGTATTACTTGTAAGTCCAAAGATTAGAAAAGGTGTAAATGCTTTAAATGATTTGGATATTGATTTTAAGATTGTGCATGAAAATTATATAGGTGAAGAGAAGATAATTTATTTAAAAAGAAAAGGCTAGAATAAAAGCCATCTTTTTAGCAATCTCTTCGTCAAATAAGAAAATTTAATCAGTCATTTACTACAGTAAATTCTTTCATAAATTTACTTCTCTTCCTTGACCTTACTTAAAAATATGACTTTTGTAGTTTTATGAAATAAATATAAAAATTAAGAGTTAGCAAGTTAGCGAACTGTTAAAAATAAGAGAGGAGGAAGTTTTGAGATAGTTCTATCTCACAATGTCTTGCTTTGTTTCACTCAGCTTCGACAATACGCTCTAGCGAGCTAGTTCACATCTGCCTTTGTTGTGTTTTCTTAAAACACAAAACAAAGTCTAAAATAGTTGAAAAAAGAGAAACTATTCTCTTTTTTCTAAACTATTTTACTTTTTCTAAGTACTCACCAGTTCTAGTATCACACTTAATGATATCACCTTCTAGTAAGTGAAAAGGAATTTGTACAACAGCACCAGATTCTAAAGTAGCAGGTTTTTTACCACCTTGAGAATCACCTTTAAAGTTAGGTGGTGTTTCTACAATTTTAAGTTCTACAGTCATTGGAGGTTCAACTGTGATTGCTTTACCGTTGAAGAACATCATATCAACATTCATTCCATCAATAATCCAATCAAAAGCTTCTCCAACTTGGTCATAAGTTAAACCAATTTGTTCATATGTATTTGTGTCCATGAACTGAAGCATTTCTCCATCATCATAAAGAAATTGCATTTGTTTTTGTTGTAAATCAGGAGTAGTACATTTATCTCCAGCATGGAAAGTTTTTTCAATAACTTTTCCATTGATAAATGATTTAATTTTACATCTTACGAATGCAGCACCTTTCCCTGGTTTTACATGTTGATATTCAGTAATTTTATACGGAATACCATCAAGTTCAATTTTTAAACCTTTTTTTAAGTCACTCATTGAAATATTTGCCATAGTTACTCCTAATTATACTTCTGCATATGCTACAGAAATTGCAGCCTCTAAGCTATTAATTTTATTTAATAGATTATGGTTAATTGATTCATCAACTAAAATTACAGCTAATGCAGAATCTTTTCCACGAGCTAATCTAAAGTCTGAGATATTAATTTTGTTATCACCTAATAATTTACCAACTTCTCCAATTACACCAGGAACATCAGTATTTCTCATAATGATTAATTTTCCTTTTGGTTCAATATCGAAGTCAAAACCATTTAATTCAACAATTCTTTGTACATCTTCATCAAATACAGTACCAGAAATAGTGTTAACACCTTTTTCTGTAGTGATTTTGATAGTTACTTTATTACTATAACCTGTACAATGATTTAATTCACAATTATCAAAAGAGATACCTTTCTCTTCTGCAATAAATTTAGCATTTACATAGTTGATTTCAGCTGTATCACTTGAAGCTGTTAACGCACCAACTGTTGCAAATGTAGATAATGACTCAAGATAATCTTTGATTTCTCCATGAGCACATACAGAAATAGATCTAATAGCTGATTTATCAATTTGTGCTGTTAAATAAGCCATTTTTTGTGTTAGTTCAATATATGGTTTTACAAATGAAGGAATTTTACTCTCATCAATTGGAAGGTTAAGTGCATTTGGATATGCAATCCCTCTTGCTGCTTCAATAGCATTCTCTGCTGCTTGAGTAGCAATTTTCTTTTGAGATTCTTTTGTATTTGCACCTAAGTGTGCAGTTACAGTTACATTGTTTAAATCTAAAAGAGGATGATCTGTTGCAGGTTCTGTTTTGAACACATCAATACCAGCCATTGCAATTTTCCCAGATTTTAAGTTATTATAAAGTGCTTCTTCGTTGTATAAACCACCTCTAGCACAGTTAATTAAAATAACTCCATCTTTCATTTTAGAAATCTCTTCTTCTCCAATCATATCAATTGTTTCTTGATTTTTTGGAGTATGAATAGTAATAATATCACAAGCTAAGATATCTTCAAAGTTTGTAGTATATTTAATACCTAAATCAGTTGCTTTTGTAGAAGGAATATAAGGATCGTAAGTAACTACATCCATTTCAAAAGATTTAGCTCTTAGTGCAACTCTATGACCTATGTTACCAAAACCAATAACACCAAGTTTTTTACCATAAAGTTCATTTCCATACCAATCTTCTCTTTTCCAGATTCTATCTTGTTTTAATTGGTTGTGTGCATAAGGGAATTTTCTCATACAAGACAGCATATGAGCCATAGTAAGCTCAACTGCTGCAATTGTATTTGCAGTAGGAACGTTCATAGCAATGATTCCTCTTTTGCTACATCCTTCCATATCTACGTTATCGTATCCTACTCCAGCTCTGATTACTGCTTTAAGATTAATTGCTGCATTTAAAAACTTTTCATCAACATCAGTTGAAGATCTAGTAATAGCAACATCTGCATCTTTAATTACATCTAAAAGTGCTGTTTTATCAATATCCGCTGCATATACATAGTTTATGTCTTCAGTGTTTTGTAAGATGTTTAAACCATCTTCATGAATATGATCACAAACTACGATTGTATGTTTACTCATTTGCACAAATCCTTATTTAATTTGATCTTTTAGTAAATCACCTAAAGTCATAGATGTATCATCATTAACAGCTTTTAAAACTTCTCTTTCTTGTTGTTGCTCTAATCTTTTTACTGATAATCTTACTCTATTTTTCTTAGTGTCAATATTTACTACTACTGCTTCTAATTCATCACCAATATTAACTTCTTCAACATTTAATGGACCAAAATCTTCATTTCTGATTAGACCATCTAAATTATCATCAAGTTTAATGAAAATTCCGAAATCTTTTTTATCTTTTACTGCACCTTTTACAATATCACCAATTTTGTGCTCATTTTGGAATTTTTTAGCAGGAGATTCAGAAATTTCTTTTACAGATAAAGAGATGTTCTCTTTTTCTCTATCAATTTTAATAATCTTAACTTCTACTTCATCACCTTTTTTATAAAGTGATTTACATTTTGCATTAGATTCCCAAGAAGCTTCTTCATTGTGTAATAAACCATCAACTTCACCAATTGTAACGAAAGCACCAAAATCAGTTAATGTAGCAATTTTACCTTTGATTACATCTCCAACTTTGTTTTCTTTTGTAAATTTAGCGAATGGTTTTTCTTGTAAGTTCTTTAAAGATACTCTTAATCTTTTTTTATCAACATCAAGTTCGATAACTTCAACGTTAACTTCTTCACCTAAAGTTAATAAATCTTTTGGATTTTTAAGATTTTTATTCCATGAAATTTCAGAAATATGTAATAAACCTTCAATATCATTTCCTAAATCAACAAATGCACCGTAAGATTCAAAGTTAGAAACTGTAACAGTAATTGTATCACCAACTTCTAATTCATCTTTAATTTCATCCCAAGGATTTGGTAATGCAGCTTTAATTGATAATGATAAGTGTTGTTTTGCTTTATCATAAGATAATACAATAACAGATACTTCATCACCTTCACTATAGTAATTAGCCGGATTAACTGGTCCTTTATAAGAGATTTCATTGTAGTTTACTAAACCATCAATTCCACCTAAATCAATGAACATACCATAAGAAGTGATTTTTTTAACTGTACCAATTACTGGTTCATTTTTTTCTAAGATTTCATTTACTTTAGAATCTTTTTCTACTTTAGATTCTTCAATAAGTTTTTTTCTAGAAACAATAATAGAGTTTTGAGCTTCGTTTACTTTTAAAACTTTAGCTTTAACTTTTTTACCAATTGCTCCATGAGCTTTTAAGTAAGATTGTGCCATTGGCATGAAGTATTCTAATCCAGAATCATCTTCAATAATAAAACCACCTCTGTTTTTTACAGAAACAATTTTACCTTCAATTGTAACGTCTTCAACGTTTTCTCCGTGCTCTTTAACAAAAGCATCGAATTTTTCTTTTTGTAATACTTTTTTGTAAGAAATATTTGGTCTTTCACCTTTATTTCCCATTAACATTACAGAAATTGTATCACCTGCTTTAAATTGAACTTCACCACCGATTGTGATTTCAGAAAGGTTTAATTTACCTTCAATTTTTTGTCCAACATCAACAAGTACACTATCATTAGTAATTTCAACAATTACACCATCAACTACAGAGTTATTCTCAGCATTCTCAAAAGACTCATTAAGCATTTTCTCAAAATCAAAGTCTTCACCTAATTCAATATCATCGATACCCATTTTATTCCTTCGTATTAACCGTTTTTTATAAATGGCTATGATTCTATCTAAATTTTACTTAAACTAAGAATTTAATATTTTTCTATTTCATTGACTACTTGTTGAATAATCCAATCAGGCGTACTTGCACCAGCAGTTATACCGCATAAGTGTTTATTTTTAAACCAAGTAGAATCAAGTTCTTTGGCATTTTCAATTAAATAAGAATCTATACAGTTTTCTACACAAATGGAGTGTAATTGTTTTGTATTTGAAGAGTTTTTACCTCCAATTACAACCATTACATCTACTTCTTTTGAGAGTTCTCTTGCTGCATCTTGATTTTCAAAAGTAGCATCACAAATTGTATTAAAAACTCTTACTTCTTTATTCTTTAAAATAAGATTATTTACAATTTCTAAGTAAGTCTCTTTCTTTTTTGTTGTTTGTGCAACAGTAGCAATTTTGTCATATTTAAAGTTGATATTTTTAAGTTCATCTATATCTAAAACTACATGTACATCATCTTGGTCTTCACCATAAGATTTTACACCTTTAACTTCAGGATGATCTTCATCTCCAAATATTAAAATTGAGTATTTTTCTGCAGACATTTTTTTTACAATTTGTTGAGGAGTTGTAACAAAAGGGCAAGTTGCATTTATAACTTTTGCATCTTTTTTACGTAAGTCTTTTAAATCATTTTTTGGAATACCATGTGTCCTAATAATAACTGTATCATTAGGTTTTACATCTGTAAGATTATTATATAACCCTACATTATAATCATTTTTTAGTCTATCAATTTCATTTTGATTGTGTATTAGTGGTCCCATTGTTGCAGAATTTTCATATTTTTCTGCAATTTCAATTGCTCTTTTAACTCCAAAACAAAAACCATAGCTTGATGCTAGTTTTACTTTCATAAAATGTATCCTTTTTTGATGTCCCATCAAAAAAGGGGACTAATCAATTAATTTCTTTTTTAATATAAAGAATCAAGGATTTCTTTGAAGTTAGGAAATGATGTTAAAATACATTCAACATCATTTATTTCCATATCACATAAAGTACCTGCAATTGCAAAACTCATTGCAATCCTATGGTCTCCATGAGAATCAATTGAGGCTTTATTTAAAGTTCCTCCTATTATTTCATATCCATCTTCAAATTCAGTATAAGTGACACCACATTTTTTTAGATTTGAAACAACAGCTTCTATTCTATCTGATTCTTTAACTCTTAACTCTTTTGCATTTTTTACTAATGACTTTCCATTTGCGACTGACATAGCAATTGAAAGAGCTGGAAGTTCATCAATTAACCAAGAGATATTATCTTCAACAACAACTCCATTTAGTTCTTTGTATTTAACTTCAATATCTCCAATAGGTTCATAAATATTCTCTTTTTCAATAAAGTTAACTTCTGCACCCATTCTTTTAAGAACTTGATAGGCTTCAATTCTAGTTGGATTTAAAGATACATTTTTTATTACAACTCTTGAATCTTTAGTAATTGCAGCTGCAACTGCAAAAAAGAATCCAGAACTAGGGTCTGTTGGAACTGTAATATTTAATGGCTTTAAATGTCCTTCTAAAGGATGAATATTTATAAACCCTTCATTATCTATTTCTAATTTAGCTCCCATACCTGTTAACATTCTTTCTGTATGGTCACGTGTAAGCTCATTTTCTTTATATTTTGAAATACCATTGGCTCTAAGTGCTGCAAGAATCATTGCAGATTTAACTTGTGCTGAATCAACAGGAGAGTGATAAGTAAAAGGTTTTAATTCTTTTACTCCACGAATAAATAGTGGAGCTTTATTACCTTTTTCTCTTCCATCAATATTTGCACCAATACTTCTTAAAGGGTCAGCTACTCTTTTCATAGGTCTTTCTCTAAGATATTTATCCCCAGTTAGAGTAAATGCTCCATCAATTGAAGCAAGTAAACCACAAAATAGTCTCATTGCCGTTCCTGAGTTACCACAATCTAGAATATCTTTAGGTTCAGTTAACTTATCTGTAGGTGTAATCTCTACAGTAGAACCATTACGTGTGATTTTAGCACCTAATTGTTCTACTATGCTTAAAGTATTTAATGTATCTTCTGCTGTAAGGTAATTTTTAATATATGAAGTTTCATTTGAAAATAGTGAAAACATTGCACATCTATGTGATATAGATTTATCACTTGCAATTGAGTCAATCTCTATGTTAAAAGGTTTAGACAGTTTTTTAATGTTAAATGTTTCCACTTTATTTTCCTTATCTTAATTCAATATTTAATTTTTCTTTTAATGCTTCTAAAATACTACTCATTGTAGAAGTAATATCTTCTTCTTCTAATGTTTTTTCATTGTTTTGCAGAATAAATCTAATTGTTAAACTCTCATTATCTCCAAGTTTTTCATCTGTATAGATATCTATTAAGTTATATTGTTTGATATTTTTATTATCTAAAGAGTTAATTACTTCTTTAATTTTATTAAATTCCATATCTTTTGGAACAATTAAACTTAAATCTTTTCTTGATGCTTGGAATTTTGAATAACTATCAACTTTTATTAAATCATTTGAAATTGAATCAAAATCAATTTCTGCAATAAAAGTATCACTTAAGTCATACTCATTTGCTACACTTGGGTGTAGTTTAGAGATATATCCAGCAACTTTACCATCAATAATAATATCTGCACTTTGGTATGGATGAATTAAATCATTTGAGATTTTTTTCATTGGTTCTAAATCAAATTTTCCAACACTATTTAATACTCTTTTTGCAAAGTTGAAAAAATCAATATTTTCAGGTTTTCCTGCATTTGAAATCTCTTCTAACTCTTTTTGTCCAGAGAATACAAAAGAAACAACAGTTTTTTCTTCCCTTTTCATATTGAAAATTTTTCCAATTTCAAAGAATGCAGCTGCTTTAAATCCAAGTTTTGCATTATTTGCACAAGCTTCAATTAGATTTAATGAAATAGTTGTTCTAAATGTATCTAACTCTTTTACAATAGGGTTTAGAAGGTCAAGTCCTTCTTGTACAGTTGGTAAAGAGTATTTAGTTAATTTATCTCTATCTGAGAATACATATGTAACTGTTTCAAAGAAACCATTTTCAATAGCTTTTGCTCTTAATTTGTTTTTCTTAATTAAGTCAATTGAAGTTTTATTTACTCTATTTACTTCATCAATTGCTAAAGGTTTTGCTTTAATATTATCAATTCCAATAATTCTTACAACTTCTTCTGTAACATCAGCTATATTTTTAATGTCATGTCTATAGTGAGGAACTTTAATTGATAATACATCAGTTGAATTATCTTTTACTTCAAAACCTAAGTCACTTAAAATTTTATCAATTTTAACTTTTTCAATATTTTCACCAATAATTGCATTGATTTTATTTACACTTGCATCTATTGTGATTTTCTCTTCATAATCAATTAAAGCTTCATTTCCATTATAAACTTCAGCTCCATATTGAGAAATTAAAGAACAAAAAGATTTCATACCTAATTCAATATCTGGTTCACTACCTCTTGAACTTCTATAATAAATTTCTCCTGTCTCTTTTTTTGTTTCAAAAACTTTTTTTGATAAAAGTTCAGGATTAATATAAGAAGCTTCAATGATATATTCATTGTTAGTATCTTTTTCTACTTCTGAGTGCTCAACACCAACAGTGCTTAGCTTTTTTTCTCCAATGATTACATCAAAACCTTGTTTATCTTTTTGGATGTGAATTGTTGCTAAACCTTTTATATCTTCAGCATCTTTTTTTGCATAAGCATTTAAAATTACACCAGTTGAGTGCGTAATATAACTTAAAGTATCAACTAAATCATTCTCTTTAAATTTATCAATTGTTCCTACTCTTAATCTTTGTAAAACTGGTAATGAGAAGTTTTCTGAATTAATTACTGTATAAATATATTTAGATTCAATTGTACTTAAACTCTCTACTTCTAATACTTGACCAATACCTAAGTCATTGTAATTGATTTTAAATTCTTGCTCTTTAAAAGGAATAGAATAAAATGCTGATAACTCTCTTGCTACACCATTTATACTTAAACAGTCCCCTCTATTTGCAGTTAATTCAATTTCGATAATATCATCATTTAATGCTGGATATTCGCTTAACTCTTTACCAATTTCTAATTTTCCAATTGATTCATCAAGTTCTAAAATTCCATCATTTAATTTTGCAAGTCCTAATTCAGTAGAAGAACAAATCATACCATTTGACTCTAACCCTCTAAGTTTTGCTTTTTTGATTTTAAAATCTTCACCTAAGTTACATCCAACTACAGCAACTGGTACAAATTGACCTGCCGCTACATTTTTAGCACCACAAACAATTTGAACAACTTCAGTTCCTATATCAACTTGACAAACATTTAATTTGTCTGCATCTGGATGTTTCTCTTTCTCTAATACTTTTCCAACTACTACTTTAGGAGCTATTCTTTGTTTTTCTACACTATCAACTTCTAGACCAATTGAGTTAAAAGTTTTACAAATATCTTCAGTTGATATTTTTGAAATATCTATATATTCTTGAATCCACGATCTAGTAATAATCATTTGAACTGTCCTAATAATCTTAAATCACTCTCAAAAAGAGATCTTAAATCACCAATATTATGAATTAGCATTGCAAATCTTTCAACACCTAATCCAAAAGCATATCCTGATTTATTTTCATATCCTACTGCTTTGAATACATTTTGGTCAACAACACCACAACCAAGTACTTCTAACCAACCTGTTTGTGAACAAACTCTACATCCATCACCTTTACAGAATACACATGAAATATCTACTTCTGCTGATGGTTCTGTAAATGGGAAAAATGAAGGTCTAAATCTAACTTCAACATCTCCAAACATATGATGTAAAAATTCTACTAATACATGTTTTAAGTTTGCAAAAGAAACTTTATCTGCTTCATCAACTACTAATGCTTCAACTTGATGGAACATTGGAGTATGAGTTAAATCAAAATCTCTTCTAAATACAGTACCTGGAGCAATCATCCTAATAGGTGTTTGCTGACTTAACATTGTTCTAATTTGTACAGGAGAAGTGTGCGTTCTTAATAGAGTATAATCTTTATTATAGAATGTATCTTGCATATCTCTTGCTGGGTGGTGTTTAGGAAGATTTAATGCTTCAAAGTTATGAAAATCATCTTCTACTAATGGACCTTCTTCAACTGCAAAGTTAAGGTTTTGAAAATATGTAATAATTCTGTCCATTGTTAAAGCAACTGGGTGAGCTGCACCACATGTTAATTCATTATTAAACTTTGTAACGTCAATAGTCTCTTCTTGTAGTTTTACCTCAAGAGCTTGCTTTTCTAAAATCTCTTTTTTATTTTCTAGAGCCTCTGTAATTTCTGTTTTTTGCTTATTTAAATTTTCAGCAAAAGCTTTCTTTTCTGGCCCTGGAACATCTTTCATTTTTGCAAATTCTGCAGGGATAATACCTTTTTTACCTAAAGTTTCAATTCTTAAATTCTCTAGAACTTCAAGTGAATCAGCATTATCTATTTTATCAAGCCATTCTTTCACTTTTATTCTCCTGTTGTTTATTTATAAAGGTATGGATTATACTTTAAAATTTATTAGAGTTTGGTTATAATATTTTCCAAACTAAAAAAGGTGAATATATGTGTATTTTTTGCAAAATAGTTAAAGGTGAAATCCCTAATCAAACTATCTTAGAAGATGAAAACTTTTTAGCATTTAATGATATTAATCCAGCTAGAAAAATTCATGTTTTAATTATCCCTAAAGAGCACTATGATTCATTTGATGTTGTTCCTCCAAAAATTATGGCGGCAATGACAGAATTTATGCATAAAGTTGCTTCTAAATTAGGTATTAGAGAGAGTGGATATAGATTAATTACTAATATTGGAGATGATGGTGGACAAGAAGTACATCATTTACATTTTCATATGATTGGTGGAGAACCAGTTGGTAGATTAGTAAGAGATTAAAAAGTTGTAGAGTTTCTACAACTTCTTATCCTTTTTTTATTTCTCTTCGAACTTTCCTAAGTTCATAAGTTTTTCATATTTCTTTTCATATCTTTGCGCAGGTGTTAATTGTTTTAATTCAGCTAATGAAGTTAAAAAATAGTCACCTAAAGCTTTGATTGCTTCTTCTTTTTTTCTATGAGCACCAATTAACGGCTCATTTACTACATCATCAATTAGACCTAATTCTTCTAATGATTCAGCAGTAATTTTAAGTGCATTTGCAGCAGTTTCAACTTTAGCAGGGTCATTCCATAAAATAGCAGAACAACCTTCAGGAGAGATTACTGCATAAACAGAGTATCTCATCATTGCTAATTTATCTGCCACTGAAATAGCTAAAGCTCCACCTGAACCACCTTCTCCAATTACAACTGAAACAGTTGGAGTTTTAAGTTCAGAAAATTCATATAAGTTTTTGGCAATTGCTTCACTTTGATTTCTCTCTTCTGCACCAATTCCAGGATATGCACCTGGAGTGTCAACAAGCATAAGAATCGGTAAGTTAAACTTTTCAGCTAATCTTGCTGCTCTTAAAGCTTTTCTATAACCTTCAGGAGAGGGCATACCAAAGTTTCTTTTTAACTTATCTTTAGTTCCTCTTCCTTTTTGTTCTCCAATTACTACAACTTTTTCATTTCCAATGTAACCAAGGAAACATACAATTGCATGGTCATCATCATAATGTCTATCCCCATGAATTTCGTAATAATCAGTCATTAATCCCTTGATATAATCCATCGCATATGGTCTATCAGGGTGTCTAGCTAATTGAAGTTTTTGATAATCACTAAGGTTTTTAAATGTTTTTTCAACCTCTTTTTCTAACTTCTTTTCTAGTATCTCTACTGCATGTTCATCATTTCTTGTTTTTGCAACTGTGATATCTTCTTCAATTTTTTTTATTTTGTCTTCAAAATCTAAATAAGTTGCCAAATATTATTCCTTTTTAAAAAAGAGTTTAAACTCTAGTCTTAGTCTTTTAATTTTCTAAAAATTACAGAACCGTTAGTTCCACCAAAACCAAAGTTATTACTCATTACAGTATTTAATTCTACTTTTCTAGGAGTATTTGGAACGTAATCTAATTTACACTCTTCATCTTGGTTTTCAATATTAATTGTTGGAGGAATAATTCCTTCTGTTAATGCTTTAATTGTAAAAATTGCTTCAATCGCACCAGCTGCACCTAAACAGTGACCAACTTGACCTTTTGTAGAAGTTACAGGAGGACAGTTTTCAAGACCATTAAATAATTCAACGATTGCTTTTGATTCATTAACATCTCCAACAGGAGTTGATGTACCGTGTGCATTGATATAATCAATTTTAATATCTTCATTTGTATTAGCTTTTGCCATTGCAAGTGCTGCTTTCATTGCTCTTAATGGACCATCAATAACTGGTGCTGTAATATGGTTAGCATCACCTGACTCACCAAAACCAATTACTTCACAATAGATTCTTGCTCCTCTTGCTTGTGCTGATTCTAATGTTTCAAGAACAAGTGCTCCAGCACCTTCTCCCATAACAAAACCATCTCTGTCTTTATCAAATGGTCTTGAAGCAGTTTGCGGACTATCATTTCTTGTAGATAATGCTTTCATTGCAGCAAATCCACCGATTCCTGCTCCACAAATTGCACTCTCTGCACCAACAACTAAAACTCTATCTGCACCATTTGTAGCAATAGTTTTTACTGCATCTGCTAAAGCGTGTGTTGAAGCTGCACAAGCTGTTACGTGAGATAATGAAGGACCTTTTAATCCATGCTCAATTGAGATAAATCCACCTAACATATTAACTAATGATGAAGGAATAAAGAAAGGAGAAATTCTTTTTGGTCCTTTTATTTCACAAGTAACAGAGTTTTTTTCAATTGTTGCTAATCCACCAATTCCTGAAGCTGAGATAACTCCAAATCTTTCACAAATTGATTCATCAACTCTTTTATTCTCTGCATTGATGTATCCTGCATCATTCATAGCTTCATTTGCTGCTTTGATTCCTAATTGAATGAATCTATCAGCTTTTTTTACTTCTTTTTTATCCATTACAGTTGTAGGATCAAAATCTTTAACTTCTGCTGCAAACTGCACAGAATATTCACTAGCATCAAATAGAGTGATATTATTTACACCACATTTACCATCTAAAACGGCATTGAATGAATCCTCTACGTTATGTCCTACTGAATTGATTGTTCCTAAACCTGTTATAACAACTCTTCTCATTAAATATGCTCCAAAATTAAGTATTTAAATAATTCAATTCTTAAAATAAATATTAAAAATTCAACAATTCAAATAATTTTTATTAAAAAAAAGCCAGTATAGAATACTGGCTTATACTATAAGAATAGCGTAGAAATTACGCGTTATCTTCGATGTATTTAATAGCATCAGCAACAGTTAAGATACCTTCTGCATCTTCGTCTGGAATTTCGATATCGAATTTCTCTTCTAACGCCATAACTAATTCAACAACGTCTAGTGAGTCAGCACCTAAATCTTCAATAAATTTAGACTCTTCCTTAACTTCTGCAGGATCACAATCAAGTTGCTCAACTACTACTTCTTTTACATCATCAAATAATGCCATATTCTTTTCCTTTTTTAAAATTATCGCCAAATTATACCATAAAAAGATTTAATAAATCTTTTTTAAACGTATAATCCACCATTTACTTTTAGTATTTCACCCGTAATATACGATGAATGATCACTCAATAAAAATGCTACTGCGTCCGCAATTTCTTTAGGTTGACCAAATCTACTAAGAGGGATATTTCTCTCATATTCTGCTTTAACTTCCTCTTTTAATTCATCAGTCATATCTGTTTGAATAAAACCAGGAGTAACAGCATTATATCTAATTCCTCTAGCTGCTGCTTCTTTAGCAAATGATTTAGTCATTGCATTTAAGCCACCTTTAGAAGCAGAATAGTTTGTTTGACCTGGATTTCCCATTTCTCCAACAATTGAAGAGATATTTACAATAGAACCAAACTTCTTTTTACCCATAACTTTTAAAGCACCCTTACATCCAATAAATGCAGATGTTAAGTTAGCAGCAATTACATCATTAAAATCTTCAACTGACATTCTTAGTGCTAATTTATCTTTTGTAATACCAGCATTGTTTACTAAATAAGAAAGTTCTCCATCAGCATCAACAATAGTTTTAATAGCAGCAGTAAATTCATCTTCTTTTGTTACATCAGCTTTAACAATCGCAGCAGTTCCACCAGCTGCTTCAATCTCTTCTTTAATTTTTTCTGCAGCTTCAGCACCGCTTCTATAGTTAATCCAAACTTTTAAACCATAAGAAGCTAGAGTTTTTGCAATTTCAGCACCTATTCCTCTACTTGCACCAGTTACTAGTACATTTGATCCACTAAATTTCATTCAATTAGTCCTTAAAATAGTTTCTTTGTAGAAACCTTAGTATTTTATTTCTTTAATGAAATAACACATTAAATTCATGTTAAAGCATATATTATATCTAAAGTTTGTTAAACACCTCTTTTATTGTCCCAAACTCTAATATGCAATCTATCACAATATTTATATCCATTTTCAATAGCTAAGTTAATTACTGCTTCACTATTTTTATTTATTTGTTCCGCTGTATCACCCATTGGCATAAGGAAAACATCAACTTTTGGTATAGAAGAAAGAATATTTTGTATCTCTATATTTGCTTCTTCTTTAAAGCCTTCATCTATAACAAATTTTAAGTATGAACCCTCTGTTTCAGTTATGATTTTTGTTAGAGTATTTACATTAACTCTTTTCTTTAGTGGTTCTAAAGAGTTTGATAGTTTTACACTCATTGAAAATAGAATTTGTTTCTGATAAGTTTCTGTTAAATCAATATTTAATGACCCATTTGTTTCAATAGTTACTTTATAATTATTCTCAATATAGTGTTTTAAAAGTTTTTGAAACTCTTCATTTTTCCAATATAAAAGTGGCTCTCCCCCAGTGATAACAATATCAATTTTATAGTTTGGTTCAAGGAGTAAAACCTCTTTTATAATCTGCTGTGCATTCATTTGTTGCCACTGCTCTTTAAATGCCATATCAACTGCATAATATGAGTCACAAGAGCATTTTTTTATCCCACTAGGAGTTTCATACTCTACATTAAAACCTTCACATTTAAAGTTACATTTACCCAGTCTTATAAAAATAGAGGGAGTACCAACTAATTTTCCTTCTCCTTGAATTGTTGGCCCAAATATCTCATTTACTTCAAGCAAAGACATGGCTTTTACTTTTTGGAGTTTCTGCAAACTCTACACTTGAAACTTTTATACCAAGATTTTTCATCTTTTCACTTGCAATTTTTAAAAACCAAGCAGATAGATTTTCACTTGTAGGTACAAAATCAACTATTACATATCCTTCATACATCTCTTTAATATGAAGTGCTTCTTCTTTGATTTTATTCATATCAGGAATATAATAACCTTGTTCAAAGTAGATTAAATCTTCTTTTTTAAAATGTGGAAGTAAAGTAGGGTAAAGAGGATCATTTATATCGATAATAAATTTATGGTCTAGTACATCATCTAAAAATTGTTTGAACCAGTTTAAGTGTTTAAAATCTGTTACCATCCCATCTTTTAACTCATTTGCTTCTAAAAAGATAACAATTTGTCCTTGATGTCCATGTAAATGTCTACACTTTAAACAAGGGTCTAAAGAGTATTCACTATTTAAAGTTTGAGACCAAACTCTATGTCCATAACAAAAATCAAAAGATTTTGAAATTTTCCAAGTCAAAACTTATTCCTTATACTTTATTGGATCTGTAGCATTCGCTTTTTTGAAACCATTTAATCTTAATCTACATGAGTCACAAACTCCACAAGCTTCACTCTCTTCTTTATAGCAAGACCAAGTATGCTCCAGAGGAACATTTAATTCTAAAGATTTTTCAACAATCTCATTTTTCATTAAATGTACAAGGGGAGTTTTAATCTCTATCTTAGTTGACTCTTTTGTTCCTTGATTTATGGCATTTGTCATTTTAGAGATAAATTCATCAGTACAATCAGGATAACCTGAACTATCCTCTTCTACAACTCCAATAAATAAAGCATTTGCTTCTTCTTTTTCTGCAATTGCACTTGCAATTGAAAGAAAGATACCATTTCTAAAAGGAACATAAGTAACTGGAACACCTTCTTCTACACCATTTGTTGGTACATCAATTGATGAATCAGTTAATGCACTTGCTCCAATTTGAGTAAAAAAAGGTATATCAATTTCATATTTTTCTTTTATTTGTAGGTCAGCACAAATATCTCTAAAAGCTTGTAACTCTCTTTTTTCTGTTCTTTGACCATAATTAAAGTGAACAGCAATTATCTCATATCCTTCATTTTTTGCCATATATGAAGCTAAAGTAGAATCCATCCCTCCACTTAGAATACAAACTGCTTTTTTAATAGTTTTATTCATATGTTAAATAGTCCTTATAATCTTTTCTAAAAAATTTCCAATTAATTGGTAGAAGTTTTACATTTGAGTCTTTTTTTAATAGAGCAACATTCTCATCTAATACTATAATACAATTACTTCTACTTAATGTTGCAACCATTCCTGGTAGACGTTTATCTTCTGGAAAGAAAAACTCTCCATCAAACCAACCTGGAATTATAGTAATTCTTCCTTTTTTATTTTTTAAATCTACACCTAACTTTGCATTTATGCAATTAGGATAAAGTAGATTTGAACCTAATAGTTTTTGAATTAGAACTTTTCCAAAAAATTCAAAAATTAAAGCTGAAGCAAGAGGATTACCTGGTAAATTTAAAATATAGGTATTATTGATTTTTCCAAATATTGTTGGTTTACCTGGTTTTATCTTAATTCCTTTAAAAATCTCTTCAAAACCTAAATTTAAAAAAGCTTCATTTGTAAAATCAGCATCCCCAACAGATACTCCTCCTGAAGTGATAATTAAATCAGCATCAAGTGAGTTTTTTATTAAACTCTCTAAAGATTCAACACTATCTCTTGCTTGACCTATAAAAGTTACATCACAATTTAGTTCTTTACATCTTGTAAGAAGAGTAGGAGTATTTGAGTTATAAATTTGGTGATCTTCAATTTTTTCATAATGAAGTTTTAGCTCTTCTCCACTTGCAAAAACAATAACTTTAGGTTTTTTATAAACTTTTATATATGAGATACCCTGAGAACTAAGTAGAGTAATATTTGCAAAGTTTATTTCATCTCCTTTGCTAAGTATTTCCTCTCCACTATTTACATCTTCTCCTACAAATCTAATATGAGAAAATTTTTTTAACTCTTTATCTTCTATTTTTATTTTTTCATTACTTATTTCAATACAGTTTTCTTTTGGAACAACTAAAGTTGCATCTTGGGGTACAACAGCACCTGTCATGATTTTTACACAGTTTGCTTCTTCTAAGTTTATATCTTTATTATCTCCAGCAAATACTGTATCTATAACTTTAATCTCTTTATCTATATCTTCAAATTTTAAAGCATATCCATCCATTGCAGAATTGTTAAATCTTGGTAAGGGAAGTTTTGCATAGATTGTCTCTGCGCAAATTCTATTTGTAGACTCTTCAATTGGAATTATTTCAAAATTAGGTTCAATATTTAATTCTATGATAGTTTTTAATGCATTATTTACACTTAATGCCATGTAGTTCCTTTTTTACTAATACCTTATGACAATTAAGCTATAATACCCAAATTTTTTAAAAGTGAGTTTAACATGGATTTAATGAGTGATGCCGTAGTCACACACGTATTTGCAATATATTTCTTTTTAGCAGTTATGATTTTTAATTTATACTCTGTTTCAACTGCAAAAGAGTTTTTACCCCTTGCAAAAAGATTAAAGTTTATGACACCTTTATACCATTTAACAAATGCAATTGTAATGTATACTGGTGCAATAGTTTCTGCTTATGCTAAGCATTTCTCTTTTACTGTTGTTTTAATGATTGCTGCTGCAATTTTTTTACTTGTAATTGAGATTAAAAGATATAAAAAAATGAGAGTTATTAAAACTACTGATATCCAATTACAAGAAGAGTTTATGGTATATGCAAAAAAGATATATACAATTGAAATTTCTGTTTTAGTTGCAGTATATATTATCTCAAAGATTTTCTAAAATGCAATTTACCTATCATGAAAATGCTTCTGAACAGTTTTTAACTGTAGATAATGAGGTTTATAAATATCTTTTTAAAGCAAGAAGACAAAAATTAAATGATGAGATATATTTTAGAAACTTAAATGATAAAAATATCTATCTTTATAAAGTTATTGAAATAAATAGAAAGGATGCAAGATTAGAACTTGTATCTTTTGAAGAAAAAATAGTTGAAAATAAAAAGAGTTTACATCTAGCTTGGTGTGTAGTTGACCCTAAAACAGTTGAGAAGAGTATTGCCTCTTTAAATGAATTAGGTTTAGAAAAAATTACTTTTATTTATTGTGAATATTCTCAAAAGAATTTTAAACAAAATTTAGAAAAGTTAGAAAAAATACTTATTAACTCTTCTTCTCAATGTGGGAGAAGTTCAATTATTAAACTTGAAGTTTGCAAGAGTTTAGATGAGTTTTTATCATTAAATGATGAGGTATATTTATTAGATTTTTCAACTTTAAATGTTGAAGATAAAAAGAGTGAAATTAAAACTTTACTTCTAGGTTGTGAAGGTGGTTTTTCAAAAGATGAAAGAAAACTTTTTCAAGAAGATAAGATTGTAGGTTTTGATTCTAGTTTGATTTTAAAGAGTGAAACAGCTGCGATTAGTGCAGTTTCTAAAATTATAATTTAAGAGTAATAAAAAGATAAACAAAAGTTTATCTTTTTATTTTAATTACCAACTTCTAACAATTGAGTGACATCTAGCACATGCATTCATCATATCAGAATATGCATTAGCTGCGTCAATATATGCTTTGTTTTCTAGATTTAATTCTAAAACGTTAGCATCAAGTTTAATTCTTTCTGCTGCATTTGCTGCAATATTAACCATGTGTCTTTTGTTCTCCGGTAAGTATTGAGCAATTACTTTCTTGTCAGAAAAAAGTTCATTTCCTTTTCTAACTTTTTCAGTACCACTTTTAATTAAGTCTACATTGTTATTTAAGAAACCTTGTTGAATTTCACTCATTCCTTTTTCCATGATATTCATAGATTTTTGCATAACATCTTGTGCAGAAGAGATAGTAACAGTTAGTGCCACTGCTGCTAAAATATTTAATAATTTCATTTATAAGCCCCTATGAGTTTAATTATTAGAAAAGAAGTTCTTAATGAACTTCTCTCCATTTACTTGCTTTCCATAACCAAGCGAAAATTGCGAAAATAACTAGATAAATTAAGAATTTAGGTCCTAAAGCTTCTCTTTCAGCTTTTTTAGAATCACCAACTTCTTGCATATATTTAATTACTTGTGTTTCAGCTTCCTCAGTTAATCCAACTCTAGGCATTGCTGTACCCTCTAAATGTTTTTGAGGATCATTAACAAATGTATGTAAGTAAGACTCACCTCTTGATCTAATGTATTGTGATAAATCTGGAGGTAATTTACCCATATAAGCTTTAATGTTTTCATCTGGAGTTTTAGCTGCCATTGAACCACCTTTCATATCACCATATTTGATACCGTGACATCTTTGGCATGCGTCAACAAAAACTTCTTTGTTTGTCATCTCTTTTGGAGAAATAGATTGTAAGTATGCTACCATATCTGCAATCTCTTGTGCTTGCATCCAACCATAACCTGGCATTGGATGAACTCTACCATCTTGGAACTTGTGAGCAACTTTTGAAGCTTTTACAGGATCTTTAATGAATGCTGCTAAATAATCAGCACTATAAATTTTACCTGCAGAACTTAAATCTGGTGGAACAACACCATAAGCTGCTGCTGCACTTGCGTTATCCATTAATTGAGGGAAACCTTCTTTTTCAATAGAGTGACAAGCTGTACAGTTTGCTTGAACTAATGCTGCACCATTTTGAGCATCACCAGTTAAAGCATTAACATCTTTTACATCTTCTTGTACATCAGTGAATTTATAATCCGCTGGATCTACATGTGGATGCATTTGAGAGTGTGCGAATGGCTCAACACCCCAGTAAGTAACAAGAGTAAATGCTACTACTACTGCTAATATTTTTAATTCTCTCATTATGCACCTCTCTTTTTAGCATCTGCTTTCGTAATGAATGGTAATGCTACGAATAATAAAATAAATACTGAAGCTGAAGCAAATCCAACCCAAGCATTAATACCTGTTGGAGGTAATTTTCCATAAACAGTTAATACAATTAAGTCAACCATTAAAATCCAGAACCATACTCTAAATCCAGGTCTTTTGTGAGCTGGTAAAATTGCAGGGTCTCTATCTAACCATGGTAATACTAAGAAAATAACGTTTGCAAATCCAAATGCCATTAAACCAATATCAAATGCTTTAACTGGACCAACATCAAAGAAGAAACCTCTTAATACTTCATATGACCATAAGAAATACCACTCTGGGTAAATGTGCGCAGGAGTTACCATTGCATCAGCTGGGTCGAAGTTTACTGGGTCCATTGCAAAATTATAATGGAAGAATACTAAGTAGAAATAGAAAATTAAGAAAATACCTAAAATAGCAAAGTCTTTAGAGATAAAGATAGGCCAGAAAGGAATAACTTTAGCTTCTTTTTTATTTCCTGCTAAATATTTTTCAGCTTCTGCATCATAATCAATATCAGCACCCTCTTGGTTGTTAACGTGAGGAATTCTTAATGTATAGAAGTGTAATCCAATAATACCCATAATAACGATTGGTAATAAGAATACGTGTAACATGAAGAATCTTGTTAATGTAGCATCAGCAACGTTAAAGTCACCTCTAATCCATACCACTAATGCATCACCAATAACTGGAACACCACCAAATAAGTTTGTAATAACCATTGCAGCCCAGTAAGACATTTGTCCCCATGGTAACATATATCCAGAGAAACCAGCAGCTGAGAATGTCATGAATAATAACATACCAGAAATCCAGATCATCTCTCTACCTTGCTTATAAGAACCATAGTAGATTCCTGTAAACATGTGAATATAGATAATTAAGAATACAACCGAAGCTGCAACACCATGCATATGTCTAAATAACCAACCATAAGCAACTTCTTGCATAATTGTATAGTTTACAGAATCAAATGCTAATGCAACATCTGGTTTGTAGTACATCATTAAGAATAAACCAGAAATAACTAAGATTTTAAATGTTACTGCTAAAAGAACACCCATTGCCCATAAGAAGTTAATATCTTTTGGAATCCAATACTCAGTCATTAAAACTTTAGTTAATGCTGTAGTATTAAGTCTTTGGTCTAACCACTCACCTACAGAGTTAGCTTTTTCAAATTTTGCCATAAACTACTCCTTATGCCGTTGCCATCGCAGCAGCGATTTTTTTGTATTCAGGTCCTTCTTCACCAAGAACAAGCTGAGAACCTTGAACAGCGAATGGAGGTAAATCAAGAGGTCTTGGAGGAGGTCCAAAAGTTTGTTTACCACTTGCATCAAACTCACCACCGTGACATGCGCATTTCCATTGTGTTTTTTTCCATGCTGGAATACAACCTAAGTGAGTACAAAGACCAATAGCAACAGTGTATCTATCTTCACCGATGATTAAATCTCTATCTGATTTTTCCATATCTGCAGTTTTCTTAAGAACAAAAATTGGTTTACCTCTCCACATAACAGTGATTGGTTCACCAGCTTTAAGTCCATTAAGCTCAACATTCGTAAATCCACTAGCTAATACACTTGGTAATGGATCCCACACTTGTTTCATACCAACAAGTGAAGCAGCTCCACCAACTGCCGCAACAGCTGCAAATGTATAACCTAGAAAATCCCGTCTATTTGTTTCGTTAGACATTTAGCTTCCTTATTTTAAAATTAAATCTACACATTATATAGTTAATTTACTTAAAAAATTATGATTAAGGTCAAATAATACCGATTTATTGAGAGGTGTGTAGTTAATCTACACAGTAGTTTTATAAGATAAACTTATTAAAGACATTTTAGTCTTTAATAAATTTTATGATTTCTTCTTCAATTTTTTCTTTTTCTATGATAATATTATGCATTACTTTTGCCTCAAAAAGTGAAGATATAGATTGAGGTAATGTTGCATTAAATTTAGAAGAAATCTCTTCTAAAGCTTCTTTATCTGCATAAGTTTTATTATCTTGATTTAAAGCATTTAAAACTGTTGGAGAGAATTTTGTCCACTCCGCAGTTGAGTAGATTACTGTTTTTAAATCTTTTTCTCTTAAGTTTTCATACGCTTTTATACAAGTTGCAGTATGAGGGTCCATTAAATATCCATCATCTAAATATGATTTAATAATTTTTGCTCCATATGCATCATCAGAGTTAATTGCAGAAAACTCTTCTTGTAAAAGTTTTGTTTCATCTTCTGTTAGAGTAAAAATATTATTGTTATTTAAGTCATCAAATAACTCTTTTGTTCTTTTTGCCCCATATAATGAGAACATAACTCTTTCAATATTTGAAGATTTTAAAATATCCATTGCTGGTGATTTTGTAAGAATAAGTTCTTTATTTCTAATATCGTAAACACCAGTATTAATCCACTCAGTTAAAATATTATTTTCATTTGAAGCAACTAATAGCTTTTCAACTGGAACACCCATATGTTTTGCATAATATCCACCTAGAACGTTTCCAAAGTTACCCGAAGGAACTACTAAATAAATTTTTTCTCCAAAAGATATTTCTTCTTGCTTAAGAAGTTCTATATATGACCAGAAGTGATAAATTATTTGAAAAATAATTCTTCCAAAGTTTACAGAGTTTGCAGCACTTAACTTAATACCATCTTTTTCTAATTCATCTTTAAAAGTTTGAGAACTAAGTAGATTCTTTAATGCCGTTTGTGCATCATCAAAATTTCCTTTTATTCCAATAATTTTTTGATTTTCTCCATCTTCACATACCATTTGAAGTCTTTGAACATCAGAAGTTCCTCCATCTGGATATAAGCAAGCAATTTGAATATTCTCTTTATTTTTAAAAGTATTTAATGCAGCAGGACCAGTATCTCCTGATGTTGCAGCAAGAATTAAATACTTTTCATCTCTTTTTTTAGCAATTGAAGAAAGAATTGAACCAAAAGGTTGTAAAGCCATATCTTTAAAAGCTCTTGTTGGTCCATGATATTGTTCATGTACAAATAAATCTTCTTTTACTTTTACTACTGGACAAGGGTTTGATGCATCATCAAAATTATCGTATAGGTCAAGGGCTTTTTTGATTTCCTCTTCTTCAATATCAATTTCAAAAGCTTTTAAAATATCATATGCAAGCTCTTTATACGAAGAGTTAATGTGATTTTGTAAAAAGTTTTCTTCTAATTTTGGTAATTGTTTTGGAACATATAATCCACCAAATGATGCACTTGGATTTAAAATTGCATCTGAAAAGCTTACCTCAAGTGGTTTTACTCCATCATTTCCTCTAGTTTCTATAAACATTTTTTTATCCTTCATCATTTAATAGTTTTTCCATATCGATACCATTATTAGGATTATCTTTTCTTAAGAATTGTGTTCCAATTCCATCACTTGTAAATAATTCTAATAAAATAGAGTGTTCAACTCTTCCATCAATTATGTGTGCTTTATTAACACCATTATAAATTGCGTCTATGCATGAATCAACTTTAGGTATCATTCCTCCTGCTATTGTTCCATCTGCTTTATATCCATCAACATCTTTTTTATCTAAAGAGTTTAAAAGTTCTCCTTGTTTATCTAAAACACCAATTGTATCTGTTAAAAATAGAACTTTTTGTGCTCCAATTGCTTGAGCAATTTTACTTGCTGCAACATCAGCATTGATGTTAAATCCTGGATGATTTGGTGTTGCACTATCTGCAATAGGAGCAATTACAGGAATAAATCCCTCTTTAATAAGATTATTAATCATTGCACCATTAACTTCAGTTATAACACCTGTATATCCAAATTTACCATTATCTTTTGGAGTAGCTTTGATAATAGCTGAATCTTTCCCTGAAATACCAATTGCTTTAGCACCGTGATGATTTAATAAAGATGTGATATTTTTGTTGATTTCTCCACTTAGTACCATCTCTACAATTCTCATTGTCTCTTCAGAGGTAACTCTGTGTCCATCAACAAATTCTGAATGGATTTCAAGTTTTTCAAGTAATTCTGAAATTCTTGCTCCACCACCATGAACAATAACAGGCTTAATTCCAACAAGTGAAAGTAAAACAATATCTTCTGCAAATTTTTCTTTTAATTCAGGAGAAGTTTGTGCAGAGCCACCATATTTAATTACAATAGTTTTTCCATAGAATTTTTTAATATGAGGAATTGCATCAAGAAGGGTTTGTACTTTGTGTTGTTTTTTTTGCATAGAAGTTCCCTAAGATTATTATTTTTAAGGCAAATATTTTACCTAAAATAATCTTAAGGTATTAATTTTTAAAGAAGTGTTCTCTCAAACTTTATAACTTTGTTTCTTCCTGAATTTTTAGCTTTGTATAAGGCTAGGTCAGAGTATTTAATACACTCTTCTAAATCTTGAGCATCTTCAGGGAACATTGAAACTCCAATACTCATTGTTTTTCTAATTGTTGTTGTTCCACCTGTAGGAATATCTTTTTTAGAGAAGTTGATTCTTATTTTTTCTGCAACATCTAAAGCACCTTTTTCATCACAGTTATATAATAAGACAATAAACTCTTCTCCTCCATATCTAACAGCCATATCTGATTCTCTTATATTTTCATTTAATGTTTGTGCAACTAATTTTATTGCATTATCTCCCACATCATGTCCATATGTGTCATTTACCATCTTAAAAAAATCAATATCTAGTAAAAGTACTCCATAAGAGATTCCTGACCTTTTTGTCTGAGAAGTTATTTTAGAAACAGCATCTTCTAAATATTTTCTATTTTTTAAGCCTGTTAGTGCATCTGTTTGAGCATTATATTCAAGAATATTCATAAGCTTTTTACTTACTATTACTGTTTTAGCTGCATCAACATAATCTTGAATATAAGGAATCATTTCTCTTACTTCAATTGTTTGATTTACTGTTTCAGTATAAATTGAGATAATTAAATCAAGTTCATTTGAAATAGCATAAGGAACACAAAAATAGTTTGTTTTATCACAAGAAGGACAGGCTGGACAAATATCTTTAAATTGTGTTGAGTCAATTGTTGTATTTGTTCTATCTGCTCGACATCCTTGTTCAAAAATATTACAAATAACATTTGCTTCACTATGAACTAAGATTATCTCATTTGTAATGGTATTTATTTCGAAGAAATTAAATTTAGTGATACCAAGTTTTATTTTTAGAACTTCTGCAAGTCTATTATATACATCATCAATAGTTTCATCATATTCAATAGTTTTTCTAAATTTATAAACATCTGATAATCTATCTACTGTATTTTTTACATTGATTAAGTGGTCTTTGTCCGTAACTTTATGATTTTCAGATAAGAAGATTGATATTTTTGAGTCAATAGCCTCAAGGGTAATTTCAAGTTTTTCAAGTAAACCATTAATCCAAAGAGCAACATCTTTTGCTTCTTTTCCTTTAGGATTTTGAATTCTATATGAATAATCCCCTTGTTGTGCTTTATTCATAACTTTTTTAATTGAATCAAATAGTGAAAGAAAAGGTGAGATTATAAAGTTAAGTAAAAAGATAATAACAATCATAAGAACTAAAGCGATTAATAGAGTATCTGTAATTGTTCTCATACCAATTTGTTTTGAATCATCAATAGACATTTCAATAGAAATAGCACCTAAGGTATCACCTTCATTTGCATTTGTATGACATGACATACAATTAATTTTGCCTTTGCTTGTTGCATTATATGGAATAGTAATTCTATAAGTACTTTGAGAAAAGATTTGATCATTAACAACTCTTTTAGTTTCTCCTGTTCTTAATACTTCTTTATCAACTTCATCTCTAGCTGTTTCATTATTAAAACCTTTTCCATACATGTCAATAACTTTTTGACCTCGGCTTAACCAAATTTTATCAATATTAGGGATATCTTCTAGTTGACTTAAAAAAAGTTCTCTATCATCAATTACTCCACTTACCATTTGTGAAGTTAAGGAGTGTTCAATTGTTTTAGCAACTGCTTTTGCTTTATCATCAATAGATTGAATACCATAATTTCTAAAGTTATAAACCATATCTATAGTTATTAGAAAAAAGGTAAAAGAGATTATCGAAATTACAAGTAGTATGATTTTGTTTTTTGTTGGCATTTGGTAACTCTTCTTCGCTGATAATAATTTAAAAATACATTATAACAGTAAAAATATAAAATATCTTATATTTATTAATTAATCTAAATGATATTTTTGTATTATTCTTTTATGAAAAAATATTTAGCATTAAAAGCAAGTGCAGGAAGTGGTAAAACTTTTGCCTTAACAGTAAGATATATAACTTTATTATTAAAAGGTGCAACTCCTAAAGAGATTCTAACTTTAACTTTTACAAATAAAGCAGCAAATGAAATGAGTGAAAGAATTTATAAAACACTTCTTTCGTTGGGAGAAGATGAAGCCTATTTAAACGCTATTGCTTTAGAGTCTGAATTATCAAAAGAGCAAATTCTTTCAAAAAAATCATATTTAGTTAATCTTTTTAGTAATGCAGCTCTTTCAATTTTTACTATTGATAAATTTGTAAATAAAATATTAAGAGAGTTTAGTGGATATGCAGGAATAAATGATGACTTTGAAATTAAAGAGGATGATGTAGAAAAACTTAGTAGCAAGTTTTTAGAGTCTTTATCTTTAGAAGAGTTTGATAAGTTGATTGATTTTTCACTTTTTGAAAATAAAAAATATAACTCTATTTTTGAAGTTTTTAAAAATATGTTTGAAAAAGCAGAAACTATTGATGTTGTTAATATTGATTTATCCCTAATTGAGATACAAAAAAAAGAGGCTTTACAAGAAGCTTTAAAAATAAAAGAGTTCATCTTAAACTGCCCAAATGCTTCAAATAGTGCTATAAAAGCAGTTGATTATGAAAACTTTGAAGAGTTGATTTCTAAAAAATGGTTAGAAAAGGATAGGGCAGAAGAGTACTCATATTTTAAAAAATGTTCAAATGAACTCTTAGAAGAGTTTTTTTCTAAAACAAAAGAGGAAGTAGGAAACTATTATAAACTTAGGTCAGCTTTCTCTCTTAGTAGATTGTTTGAGTTATATAATCTTTTTAAAGAGTACAAAAGAAGATATAACAGCTCTAAAAATTATTTACACTTTGATGATATTTCAAATATTTGTTATGAGTTATTAAGTACTAAAATTGATAAAGAGTTTCTATATTTTAGATTAGATTCTAACTTCTCTCATATTTTGATAGATGAGTTTCAAGATACTTCACTTTTACAATATAAAATATTAAAACCTTTGATTGAAGAGATACTTTCAAGTTCTGAATTTAAAACTTTTTTTTATGTTGGAGATACAAAACAATCTATTTATAGATTTAGAGGTGGGAAAAGAGAACTTTTTGATTATGTATTAAAAACAAACCCCATGGTAAATGTTGAGGTTTTAAATACAAACTATAGGTCTTGTGAGCAAGTGGTAAACTATGTAAATCAGGCTTTTAATAAGTTGAACTCTTATGAATACCATGACCAAATATCTGTTCATAAAGATGGTTATGTTGAGGTTTTTGAAGATGAAGCTTTATTAAGTGAAGAGAAATATGAGAACATCGCTAAGAAAATATCTGAGCTTATGCAAAAGGGTGTAAATAGTAATGATATTGCAATTTTAACCTATACAAATGATGATGTGTTAAATCTTTATTCATATTTAAAAAAGATGTTTCCAAGTCTTAAAATTAGTACAGAGATGACTTCAAAACTTATAAATCAAGAGAATGTAAAAGCTATTATTAATGCAATTAAATATCTATATTTTCAAGAAGGTATTTATAAAGAGAATTTAAATGCAATTATAGGTAAAGCCCCTGAGAGTTCTTTTGAGTTAAATATAGATTTAAAATATAGAAGTGTACAAGAGTCAGTTTTAAAAATAGCACAATTTTTAAATGTAACAGATGATAATGTTATGAAGTTTGTAGAACTTTGTTCTTCTTATAAAAATATTGTTGATTTTGTTTATGAGATAGATGAGTTAGATGCTTCAATTGAAAACTCTGAACAAGTAGGGTTACAAATATTAACAATATTTAAATCAAAAGGTTTAGAGTTTCATACAGTTTTACTCTTAGATAGAATAAAACAAAAAGTAGCAAATAGAGATTATTTATTATTTGAATATGATAATGTTAATCTAAAAAATATCTACTATAAAATTGGTGGTTTAGATAACTATAGTATAGAGTATAAAGAGGCTTTAAAAAAAGAGAAGGCTTTAGAGTTTGAAGATGAGTTAAATATTTTATATGTAGCAATGACAAGAGCTAAAAAGAATATGATAATCTTTAAAAAGAAAGAAAAATCAGTTTTTGATTTACTTGATTTAAAAATAGCAGCTTTAGGTGAGGTTATTAAAAGTGATAATAAAACTAAAAATTATGAAAAAAGTGAAAAAGTAATATATAAAGCTTTAGATTTAGGAAAACAAGAGAAACCAATAAAAGTAGAAGAGGATAATGATAATGCATATACTCTTCATGCAAAATATTTTGGTATAGCAACTCACTTTTGCTTAGAGATGATGAATAACTTTGATGAGAAATCTTTACATTTAGCAATAAATCTTGTAAAAAATAGATATTCAAACTACTTAGATGAGAGTGATATAGCAAACATAAAAGCTAGAGTATTTCAATTAATAGCCCATGAAGAGTTTTTAGCTTTAACTTCAAATGCAAATTATAGTAAAGAGCAATCTTTAATTTATAAAGGGGAGTTAAAGATAATTGATTTATTAGTTGAAAAAGAGGGTAAATATTTTATCTTTGATTATAAAACTACAAGAGATGAACTGCAAGAGCATATAGAACAAGTAAGCCATTATGAAAAAGCTATTAAAAATATATTAGTAAATGATGAGGTTTATTCTTTTATTATATATTTAAATGAGAAGGGAGTTAAGCTCAAAAAGGTCTAAAGAAAATACCTAATTGATGCAAAACCATAAGCTCTTGTATTTGAAATTAGTTTTAAATTGTCTTCATTAACAATTCCACCTAAGGCAATTACATCTAAATCTTCATAAGATCTAATTACTTCTCTTAACTTTGTTATACCTTTTGGTTCACCCTTATTTGGTGTATCAAAGATTGGAGAGTATGTAACTGCATTAACATGCTTTTTTTGTGCATTTTCTACATCTGTAAAGCTATGACATGAGATAATAGTATAAAGGTCTAACTCTTTTGCATTTTTTATCTCATCAAACTGTTTAGATGTCAAATGAACACCATGGGCATTTAATTCACTTGCCAGTTTGTAGTTTTCATTTAATAAGATTCTTCCTATATTAAAATCTTTACAAACTCTTACAAAAACTTCTGCTAACTCTTCATAGTTTGAAGACTCTTTATCTCTAAAACAAGCCATATCAACTTTTTTTGTTTTTAAAATTTTACTTAAGTTTTTTTCAAAAAGTATTACATCATTTGAATAATACTTAGGATCAGTTATTAAATAACTAATCAAATCATCTCTCATGTTTTCCTCTTATTTAGACAAAAAAAAAGGAAGAGTCAAAAAAACTCTTCCTCTTTATATTTTTTGAAGACTTATTTAGTGATCTTCATGCTCCATCATAACTGAACCTGCGATATAAACGTAAGTTAAAATCATGAAAATGAATGCTTGTAAAACACCAAAAGCAGCTAACATAAAGAAACCAGCTAATGGAACTAACCATGGTACTAGCATTAATAATACCATTAAGAACATGTCATCCCCTCTTACAGAACCAAAAAGTCTGAATGATAATGAGATAATTCTTGAAAAGTGAGAAATAATCTCAATTGGGAACATTAATGGAGCTAAGATTGGCATAGGTCCCATAAAGTGTTTGAAATAATTTACAAAACCATTTTTCTTAATACCTACATAGTTATAGTAAATAAATACGATAAGTGCTAAAGATAAAGTAAAGTTAATATTCGCAGTTGGTGATTCAAAACCTGGAATAACACCAGTCATGTTACTTAAGAAAATTACTAAACCTAATGAACCAATTAATGGTAAATATCTTCTAGCGTTTTCTTCTCCCATTGAATCTTTTCCAATAGATACAACACCTTGGATGTACGCTTCTAAAACATTTTGTGTTCCAGTTGGAACAAGTTGCATTTTTTTAGTAGATGCTCTAGCTAGTAAAAAGATAACTCCTACTACTAGTACGAAGTGTGATAAAATGATCCACTCTTGTCCGTGACCACCGATCGAACCCAAGAATGTAAACAGTCTTCCTTCCATTTTCTTCCTTTTTTTTCATTGATGACTAAAATATAACGCACATTATATATTTTGTTTACTAAATTTTTTATAAATGTTAATTAGAAAACTAAATTTGTTTAAATCTGTAACCATTCTGTTTCAATTTTTCCCCAATTACTCTTTGGTGTTCTTCACCTTTTGTCTCTAAAGATATAGTAATTTGGGCTTCTCCGAACTCTAATTTAACTGAGTCTCTATCATAATCTATTTGTACAATATTTGCACCACATTCTTTAAAAATCTCACTTAGTTTAGTTAAAGAACCAGGTTTATCCATAAGTTTTATAATTAGATTCATTTTTCTATATGACTTCACTAAACCTTTTTCAATAATTTGAGAAAGCATAGTTACATCGATATTTCCACCTGAAATAATTGCACAAACTTTTGAGTCTTCTATCTCAATTTTATCATGCATAATAGCAGCTGTTGCAACTGCTCCAGCACCTTCAACTACAAGTTTGTGTTTTTCAAGTAAAAATAGAATTGCATTTGCAATTTCATTATCTGTTACTTCTACAATGTGGTCTACATAATCAATAATAATATCTAAAAGTTTTGGGTTTACATCTCTTACAGCAATTCCATCCGCAATTGTTCTAACACTTGCACTATCAATAGGAGATTGTGATTTATAAGATTCTTTCATTCCTCTTGCACCACTTGCAACAACCCCAATAATTTTAATATCTGGATTGATAGCTTTAGCAGCAATTGCAATACCTGCAATTAAACCACCTCCACCAATTGGTACAATAATCTGTTTTAAATCAGGAATTTCTTCTAATAGTTCTAATGAGATTGTTCCTTGCCCAGCAATTACATCATCATCAGCAAAAGGATGAATAAATTCAACTCCATTTTCTTCTTTATATTTCATCGCAGCTGCATAAGCTTCATCGAAATTTTCCCCTGTAAGAACAACTTCTGCTCCATGAGATTTAACACCACTTACTTTTGTTAGAGGTGTTGCTTCAGGCATAAATATTGTTGCATTACAACCAAACTGTTTTGCTGCATAAGCTAAACCTTGTGCATGATTTCCTGCACTTGCTGCAACTACACCTTTATCTCTTTTTTCTTGAGATAAGTTTGCAATTCTATTGTATGCTCCTCTTAGTTTAAAGCTTCCTGTTAATTGAAGATTCTCTTTTTTGAAGTAGATTTCACTTCTAAAAAGTTCGCTTAATATTGGAGCTAAAGTTAAAGGAGTATTTTGTGCAACATCTTTTAAGTTCTCTTTTGCTTCTTTTATATTATCTAGGGTAACCATCTTTTTTCTTTTCATTTAATTTCCTTGCAATACTATCTAAAAAGAGTTTTTAGATTGATAAATAAAGACTCTTTTTAAATAGATAGAGCCTAAAGCTCTATCTAATTTCTTCTCTTATTTCTTTTACTGCTTGAACCATATTTTTTAAACTAGGAATTACCTCTTCCCATTTTCTTGTTTTAAGTCCACAATCTGGATTTATCCATAACTGCTCTTTTGGAAGAACTTCAAGTAGAAGTTTTATTTGTATTTTTAACTCTTCTACACTTGGAATTCGAGGACTATGAATATCATAAACTCCTGGTCCAACTTCCTGTTTATAACCAACCTCTTTAAATATTTTTAATAACTCATTTCCACTTCTTGCTGTTTCAATAGAAATAACATCTGCATCCATAGCTTCAATAGTTTTTATAATGTCATTAAACTCACTATAACACATATGTGTATGAATTTGAGTTTCAGGATAAGCACTACTTACTGAGATTTTAAAATCTCTTGTTGCCCAAGATTCATAGGCTTTAATATTCTCCTCTCTTAAAGGGTAACCCTCTTTAAAAGCAGCTTCATCAACTTGTATTATTTTGATTCCACTCTTTTGTAAATCATCTATTTCATCACTTAATGCTACTGCAATTTGTTTTGAAACTTCATCTCTTGCTTTATCATCTCTAACAAATGACCAGTTTAAAATTGTAACTGGACCTGTTAACATCCCTTTCATAATTTTATTTGTTTTGCTTTGTGCATAAGTAATCCAATCTACTGTCATAGCTTTTGGTCTACTTATATCTCCATAAATAAATGGTGGTTTTACGCATCTACTTCCATATGATTGAACCCAAGCATTTTGAGAGAAAGCAAAGCCATTTAATTGTTCTCCAAAATATTCAACCATATCATTTCTCTCTGGTTCACCATGAACAAGTACTTCAAGCTCACACTCTTCTTGAAAAGCAATACACTCATCAATATATTGTTTCATCTGCTTCTCATACTCTTCTTTTGAGATTTCTTTATTTTTAAAATCTCTTCTTGCTTTTCGTACCTCTGCTGTTTGAGGGAAAGAACCAATTGTTGTAGTAGCTAAATCTTCATATTTTAAAAGCTCTTTTTGTATTTTAATTCTTTGCTCAAAGCTTTTTTCTCTTGAAAATTTTGTAAAGGTTTCAACTTTTTGTTTTACTTTTTCATCATGGATTAAAGGTGAAGTTTTTCTATTATTATTTGCTTCTATATTTTTTTCTAAATCTTTTGCTTCTATTTCATTTAGACTAGATTTACCTTGAAAAAATAGTTTTGAAAGTAGATGAATCTCATCAAGTTTCTCTTCTGCGTAACTTAGCCAAGATTTTATCTCTTTGTCTAGTTTATCTTCATATCTTAAAGTAAAAGGTGTATGAAGTAATGAACAAGAAGAAGATACTAAGATATTCTCTTTTTCTACTTTTTTTGAAATCTCATCTAAAAGAGCAAGGCTTTTTTTAATATCATTTTTCCAAATATTTCTTCCATCAACTACCCCTGCGATTAGTTTTTTATCACTGTTTGCAATAAGTTCTAAGATATTTAAATTCTTTTTTCCATATAAAAAGTCTAGGGCTAAACCAAAAATAGGAGTATTTACTAATACTTTAGTAGCTTCATTAGAGTGTTCAAAATATGTTGCAACAACAATTTTGATATTTTTACTTACATTTGCTAATTTATCATAGCTTGGTTTGATTAGGCTTAATACTTTTTCTTCATTATCTTTTACGAAGATAGGCTCATCAATTTGAACTATAAGTTCTTCATCCAATTTTGATATCTCTTTTAGAAGTTCTTCATAGATTGGAAGAATTTTAGAGTGCAGTTCATAGGTATCTTTTCTATCAACTCTTTTTGAAAGACCTAGAAAGGTAATTGGTCCAATAAGATTGATTTTTGTTTTTATTCCTAACTCTTTTGCCTCTTTATACTCATTTATAATTTTTGAGGCATTTAATTTATAGTCATCTTCTAATGAAATTTCTGGAACTATGTAGTGGTAGTTTGTATTAAACCACTTTGTCATCTCCATAGCAACACTATTTTTATTTCCTCTTGCCATTGAGAAGTATAGTTCTTCATCTTTTAAGTTTTTAAATCTTTTTGGGATAGCATTTAATAAAATACAAGTATCTAAAACATTGTCATAAAATGAAAAGTCATTTGATGAAATATATTTTATACCTGCATCTTTTTGATATTTCCAATGTCTTTTTCTTAAAGCTTTTGCCTCTTTTTCTACTTCTTCAAATGAACAATTTTTTGACCAATAGTTTTCTAATACTTTTTTTAATTCTCTTTGTTCTCCAATTCTTGGAAAACCTATTACATATGATTTTGACATCGTTTTTTATCCTCAATAGTCATGCACCAGTTATGGTGTCTAAATATCATTCTGCATTTGCAGAAACAAATAAAGATAAATAATTATCTTCGTGCGTAAAATTTAAATAGTATGATTTGTGATATTTAGAATATGTAATGGTGGATGTACCCCTGTTCGTCTAAATGCAAAAAACTTGCAATAAAAAGGGCAACGAGGTATGAATTTGAAAAGTGCAACTGCTAATTTTGTTTTTCTTTTAAAAAAACAATCACAGTGACAAGGTTTATTAAAATTGATTGATAAACATAAAGTGACCTCTTCTAGTGGAGGGTCATTTTCATCAAACTCATCATTTTCAGAAGATAATTTTTTCTGTAATGTATGTTTTGCCTTTATTACAAGGTTTTGCAATTTTGCTTCAACAGAGTATGCTAAGATACTAGCAAATGTAAAATAGTTTTTTCCAAAACCTTTAGGCGACTTCACTTATTTCTCCTTTCTTAAAATTAAAAAAGAAACATAGCTAATATAAACTTAAAAGTAATAAACATTATAAATCTAAGTAATTTAAATGAAATTAGGTTAATATTTCAAAAAATAATTAAGGTCAATTTTGAAATTTACTTTTGTAACTTTATTCTCTAATTTAATAGAACCATATTTTTATGATTCAATATTAAAAAGGGCAATAGATTCAAATTTCATATCTTACGAGTTCTATAATCCTAGGGATTTTACGAAAAATAAACATAAAAAAGTAGATAAACAAATGATAGGTGGAGGCGCAGGAATGCTTATGACGCCTCAACCTCTTTTTGATTGTTTAGATGAGATTAAAAGAAAAAATCCTGAAGCTTATATTATCTTTCCCCTTGCTGCTGCAAAACCTTTTAAACAAAATGATGCAAAAAGATTGGCACAAAAGAAAAATATAGTTTTTGTATCTGGAAGATATGAAGGAATTGATGAAAGAGTTATTGAAAAATATGCAAATGAAGTATTTTCAATTGGAGAATTTATTTTAACTGGTGGAGAATTACCTTCTTTAGTTATGGCTGACGCAATCGCAAGAAATGTTGAAGGAGTACTTGGCAATTCAGATTCTTTAGTAGAAGAGAGTTATGAAAATAATCTTTTAGAAGCACCTTCTTTTACAAAACCAGAAAATTTTCAAGATTTAAGCGTCATTAAAGAATTCTTAAAGGGAAACCATAGTAAAATTGCCACCTTAAAATATAACTTGGCTATATGCAAGACAAAATATTTTAGACCAAGTTTAATAACAAATAAAAAAACAAAATAATAAGTGTGATACCCCGCGTCTTGCAAAGGCGGGCACTTTCACCAAAGGGAACACATGAAAAATAGATACATTGCAAGCTTTGAAGCAGCACAAATTGTTGAAAAAGAAATTCCTCAGTTTAGAGCTGGAGATACAGTAAGACTTGGTGTAGAGATTAAAGAAGGTGAGAAAAAAAGAGTTCAAACTTTCGAAGGTGTAGTAATTGCTAGACATGGAAACGGTGTTGATGCAACATTTACAGTAAGAAAACTTGGAGCTAACTCTGTTGGTGTTGAGAGAATTTTCCCTCTATACTCTGAGTCTTTAAAATCTTTTGAGGTAATCAGAAGAGGTAGAGTAAGAAGAGCTAAACTTCACTACCTAAGAGGACTAAAAGGTAAAGCTGCAAGAATTAAAGAGCTTAAAAAGTAATTTAACTAAGGCTTTTGCCTTAGTTTTACTTATATGAGTAAAACTTTAATTCACTGTGCCTTACTCTCAGAAGCACAAACTTTTATTAACTTTTTAAAACTAACACAAAACAACACTATTCAAAACTTACCAATTGGTACAAAAATATATGAAGATAAAGATGAGAAAATACTCCTATTAGTATCTGGAATAGGAAAAGAAAAAACTATTGAAGCTTTAGAATTTGTATATAAGAACTATAATATAACAAAGGCTATAAATATTGGTATAGCTGGTTGTAGTGATAGCTCTATAAAAATTGGAACATTTTTTTGTACAAATAAACTCTTAAAAGAGATTAATTTTGCTTCTATTACAACGGTTGATACACCTTTAGAAAGCGATGAAGATTTAGAGACTTTACTTGTAGATATGGAAGCTAAATATTTTTTAGAAATTTCAAAAAAATATTGTGATAACTGCTTTATTTTTAAAGTAGTTTCAGACCACTTGGATATTGAAATTCCTAAGAAATCTTTTATAATATCACTTATACAAAATGTATATCCTAAAATAAAGATATATTTATGACTTATGAAGAGAAATTTAAATCAAATATAGAAAAAACAAATTTTAAAAACCTAGATGAAAGAAATCAAAACTTTATAAAAAAAGTTGCTTTTGAGTATGAGTTCTCATATCAAGAGTTAAAACAACTTATTGATTTTGCAATTGACTTTAAGATGTGGCATGAAGATGAACTTGAAAAGCTTTTTAAAGATGAATATGCAAATAGAAAAGAGTGTTTTAATGATATTAGAAACAAGTGGAATGAGTATAAAAATAGACCTAACTCATATAGTAAGTTTACTAAAGAGTTATATAAAGATGATGTAAGAAAGTTCACTTTTACAACTTTTGAAGGAGAAAAAACAGCTTTAGGTTCATGTCCCGTTGCAAGTCCTAATACAAGGTGTTGTAATCTTCTAACTCTTGATGCAGTCCAATCATGTGGTTTTGATTGCTCTTACTGTTCTATACAATCTTTTTATAATCAAGATAAAATAGGTTTTGATGTTAATTTCAAAAAGAATTTAGAGAATTTAGAACTTGACTCAAATTTTATTTATCATATTGGAACAGGGCAGAGTTCTGATTCTTTGATGTGGGGAAATAAAGAGGGAATTTTAGATGCTCTTTTTGACTTTGCTAGAAAAAATCAAAATGTGATACTTGAATTCAAAACAAAATCTAATAATATTAAATACTTTTTAGAAAATGAAGTTCCTAAAAATATAATTTGTACTTGGTCTTTAAATACGCCAACAATTATTGAAAATGAAGAACACTTAGCAGCAAGTTTAGAAAAAAGAATTGAAGCTGCAAAAAAAGTGAGTGATAAGGGTGTACTTGTAGGTTTTCACTTTCATCCAATAGTTCATTATGAAAATTATTTAGAAGAGTATGAAGAGGTATATAAAACTTTAATAGCTACTTTTGATCCAAAAAAAGTAGCTTTGGTATCTTTTGGAACACTTACTTTTATAAAACCAGTTATTCAAAAAATAAGAAGTAGAAATTTTAAATCAAAAATACTTCAAATGCCTTTTGAAGATGCAAATGGAAAGCAGTCTTATCCTTTAGAGATAAAAAGAGAGATGTTCAAGTCAGCTTATGATACTTTTAAACCTTGGCATAGTGAAGTATATTTTTATCTTTGTATGGAAGATGTCTCTTTATGGAAAGATGTTTTTGGTTATGAATACATCTCCAATAATCAAATGGAAGAGTTTATGAAGATGTCTTATATGAATAAGATAAGGAAGTTATAAAACTATACTTCCTTCATCCTTTTTTCAAACTCTGCATTCATTTTTTCTAGTTTAAGTTGTAGTTCAAGTAGTTGTGATTCTTTTTGAGATTTTTCTGTTGCTTTTAATGTTGGAATTAAAGCTTCAAGTTCTACTATCTCTTTTTTTATTGGAGCTGTTTCTTTACTTTTTTGAGCAACTATTGCAGCTCTTAATCTTTTGCTCTCTTTTTTATTTACTTTTGGTTTTGCAACTGGTTTTTTCTCCGTTGTTGCATCATCATCCCAACCAATTTTTTCTAAGAACTCATCATAAGTTCCATTAAAATAGTCTGCTTTATCATTTGTAAATACAATTAATCTATCACAAACAGCTCTTAATAGTTCTTCTGAGTGAGTTACTATAATACAAGAGCCCTCAAAAGCTTTTATTGCATTTGTTAAAGCTTCAATTGAGTCAATATCTAAGTGGTTTGTTGGCTCATCTAGGAAAAGTAAGTTTACATCTTGTGCAATGATTTTTCCAAGCATTACTCTAGATTTTTCTCCCCCTGAAAGAAGAGAGATTTTTTTCTTTGCATTATCTTTACTAAACATCATTAGCCCACAAATACTTCTAATTACAGGCTCAGCAAGTTTATTATTCACACTATATATCTCATCCATAATAGTATTATTTTTATTTAAGTGAGAGATATTTGTTTGTCCAAAGTGTCCAAAAACACAACTTGGATGATAATCAACACTTCCAGATAATTGTTTTAATTCTCCTGCTATTACATTTAAAAGTGTAGATTTACCCTTACCATTTTTTCCTATGATTCCTAAAGTTTCTCCTCTACTTAATGCAAAAGTTATATCTTTAAATAAAATATTTTCAGGAGTATAACCAAAGCTTAAGTCTTTAACTTCAAGTAAAAACTTAGCAGCAGTATCTTTATAGTTAAAATCAAATTTTAAGTTTGAATCATATTCTAAATCATCCATTATGTCCATTTTCTCTAGGATCTTAACTTTTGATTGAGCTAGTGTTGCTGTTGCAGCTCTTGCTTTATTTTTTGCAATAAACTCTTCTAGATCTTTAATTTTTTTCTCTTGAGCAACTTTTTGTTTTTCATAATGTTCTTCATTACTTGCAAGTTGTTCATAGAATTTTCTAGTTCCACCTTGAATCATAAATGCTGATTTTCTAATAATTCCTAAAGTATGAGTACAAACACTATCCATAAAATCTCTATCGTGAGTAATAAGGATTACTTCTCCTTTAAAAGATTTTAAAAAGGCTTTTAGCCATCTAATTGATAAGATATCTAAGTAGTTTGTTGGCTCATCTAGTAAAAGCATATTTGGTTCTGTTAAAAGAAGTTTTGCAAGGTTAATTCTAATTTGATAACCTCCTGAAAAAGATTTTGGGTCTTTTTCTAAATCTTCTTGTGTAAATCCAAGTCCAAATAGTATTTTTTCAGCTTTATAAATATTATATTTATCTTCTTCACTTAAGGCTAATGCTGTTTCATCAAGTAGTGTTTTTTCACTAAAATTAAAGTACTGTTTTAAAGCACCAATTTTATAACCTTTTGGAAAGTTTATATCTCCACTATCTGCTGGTTCTTCACCTAAAATAAGTTTAAATAGAGTTGACTTTCCTGTACCGTTTCTTCCTACTAATCCAACTTTGTCTCCTGAATTCAATCTAAGATTAAGTTCACTATAAAGTTCATTTGTTGGATAGCTTTTTGATATATTTATTAGTTCTATCATGATTTTCTTTTTATATGAGATTTTTCATTTTTTAAGTGCGCAATTATAAAATATAAAGGGTTATATGTTCATAAATTTGCTATTTAGAAACTATTAATTTTATTCATTTTTTATAAAGTTTTTCCTACTTTTTGTAACTGTTTGTAAAATAGAATAAAACTAATAAGATTTAAAATCAATATAGGAGCAAAAAATATACTTAAAATAGAAGTAAAAAACCATATCCAACTATAAGTTGCTTTATAGAAATTCTCTATTTTTTTTAGTTGTTTGTTTATTTTTATAAGTGTTATAGGTATAGCAATAAAAGACCAAAAAGGAATTAGTTGTGACCAAAGCCAAAAAGGGTTTATTTTTATAAGTTTTCGTTCTTTTAAAATAAGTATAAATATGCAAATAGTTAAAACTATGATTACTAAAATAAGTAAAAAAAAATTTAACAAACTTTCTGCTGTTGCGTTTGATATTCCTCCCATAAAAATTCCTTTCATTTAATAAAATAAGCTTATCTACTATTTTCTTTTAATAATCTTTAAAAGTATAAATCCATCATTAACAAAATTTTTGCTAATATTTTAAAAATTTTAAAAAGAGAGTAGTTTTGTTAGAACCTATTATAAATTATATTGTTGATACTGTTGGTGCTTTAGGATATATTGGAATATTTTTAATGATGTTTTTAGAAAGCTCTTTTTTCCCTTTTCCAAGTGAAGTAGTTATGATTCCAGCAGGATATTTAGTTTATAAAGGTGAGATGAATATGTTTATGGCTATTTTTGCAGGTATTGCAGGAAGTCTAGCGGGAGCACTTTTTAACTACTTTTTAGCTATTAAATATGGAAGAGCCTTTTTAATAAAATATGGAAAATATTTTTTTATTAGTGAAGATACAATTGCAAAAGTAGAAGGTTTCTTTAAAGAGCATGGACATATCTCTACTTTTTCAGGAAGACTTATTCCTGCTGTAAGACAATATATCTCTTTTCCTGCTGGTTTAGCAAAAATGAATTTAATTACTTTTTCTATTTATACAACTTTAGGTGCAGGAATTTGGGTAGTTATTCTAACAATGTTAGGATATTTTATTGGTGGAAATGAAGCTTTAATAAAAGAGTATCTAAGATATATCATAATTGCAATTCTTATAGGGCTTGTAGCTATGGGATATTGGTATTATAAAAGAAAAAAATCATGCGTGCGATAGTTACAGGCTATAGTTCTGGAATAGGGCAAGCAATAGCAAAAATTCTAGAAGAGAACTCTTATGAAGTTATTAGGTTAAATAGTCGATTAAATGATAAAAAAGCCTTAGAAAAAGAAGTAAAACAAGAGCTTAAAAAAGCTGAGATAGATTTACTTATAAATTGTGCGGGAGTAGGTGTTTTTAAACCCCATGAAGAGATTAGCTTAGATAAAATTCAGGAACTTATTGATGTAAATTTAACTGCTCCTATTGTTTTAACAAATCTTTGTCTTAGAAGTTTAAAAAAAACAAAAGGGCATATTATAAATATCTCTTCAATAGAAGCAACAAGACACTCAAAGTTTTCAGCACTTTATACTGCTACAAAAGCAGGACTAAGAAACTTTTCTCTTGCTCTTTTTGAGGAGTTAAGACGTTCTGATGTAAGAGTTACAAATATAAATCCAGACCTTACAAAAACAAATTTTTTTGAAGAGTTTAATTTTGAACCTTCAAATAACAAAAATGCACATTTAAATCCAGATAATATAGCTAAACAAGTACTTGAAATAGTACAATTTGATGGCGTGATTACTGATATAACTTTAAGACCACAAAGACTTGAAATAAAAAAGAAATAACTTAAATCTTTAACTTTTTTTTCATTCAAAAGTGCTACACTTTTAGAATGAAAACTTTTATCTTAAAAAACTGGAATAAACTTTTATTATCTACTTTTACTATTATTGCTGTTATTTGTGCAATAACTTTTACAATAGATGCAAATGCAAAAAAACTTATAGATGACTCTTTCTCTCAAGCAATTATTGTTTTTGGGAGTGCAAAGGCTTTAAATGCAGTTATCTCTTTAGCACAAGGTACGGAGATATCTTTACCTTTTTTTGTAGTAGCAATTGGAGAAGTTCTTGATCCAATAAATGATTTAGTAGAACAATTTTCTCTTGTAATGCTTGCAAGTATGACTTCACTAGGAATTCAAAAAATCTTTTTAAATTTTGTTACAAATGATATTTATAACTATATTCTATTAGTTGGAGTTATTATTTTAAATATCTGGTTATTTAAACGCTTTAGAAAAGATGATAAGTTAAGAGAAATATTTTTTAAAATAGTATTTATTTTACTTTTTTTGCGTTTTGCAATACCTATGATAAGTTATGTAAATGATATCTCATATAACTATTTTGTAAAACCACAATACAATATTGAGAACTTAAATGAGAGTATTGTAAAAGTTAAAGAGGATGTAAGCAAAGTAAATGAAGCTACTTTAAATGAGAAAAAAGAGAGCTCTTTTTTTGATAAGATTGTAGAGAAATTTGATAGTGAATATTATACAAAAAAGGTTGATGATTATAGCAAAGCAGTTGATAATTCAAGTGAATATATTATTGATTTGATTATAGTTTTTATCTTTCAAACTATTCTTTTACCAATACTATTTTTATTTGTTTTATATTGGTTTATTAAATCTATTTTTAATATGAAAAGGGCTTAAAATGATAGATTGGCAGAACACTTATGCAAGTATTTACCGTGCAAGAAAAGAGAGACTTAAACCAGTTATTTACTTAGATAAAATATCTTTAGTTGATTTAGTAGGTATAGAAAAACAAAAAGAGGCAATAATTGAAAACACAAAAAGATTTTTAGAAGATTTACCTTCAAACAATGTACTTCTTTGGGGTGCAAGAGGTACTGGAAAATCCTCTTTAATAAAAGCACTACTAAACGAATATAAAGATGAAGGCTTAAGAGTTATTGAGATGGATAGAGATGATTTAGATGATTTAATTGAAATCTCTGACCAAATAAGAGAAGAGCCTTATAAGTTTATAATCTTTTGTGATGATTTATCTTTTGAAGAAGGAGAAAAGGGTTATAAAGGACTAAAAAGAATTTTAGAAGGTTCAATTGAAGCTCCTGCAAGTAATATTAAAATCTATGCTACTTCTAATAGACGACACCTTATAACAGAATATCAAAGGGATAATATAGGAACAGTAGTTTCAAATAATGGAGAGATACATTATTCTGATAGTGTTGAAGAAAAAATCTCTTTAAGTGATAGATTTGGGTTATGGTTATCTTTTTATCATGGAACTCAAAATGATTATTTAAAAGTTATAGATAGCTATTTTAAAGAGTATCAAGGAGATAAAGAGAATTTACATAAGTTAGCCCTACAATTTTCTCAAAGTAGAGCCTGTAAAAGTGCAAGAACAGCAAAACAGTTCTATAACACTTTTTACAAAAAAGTTTAGATAATAGGTCTATTATATCTCATTAAAAATAAAGAGGGTAGAGCTAATCCAAAACCAATTGCACTTAGGATAATTACTGCTTTTAAACCATTATCTATAAACATAGTAATAAGTTCAGGTGAAACACCTTGTGCATTCATTTGAAGAAGATTTATAATAGCTGTAAAAGCATATGTTCCTGGAAGTAAAGGAATAATAGAAGCAATTGTATAAACAGGTCTAGGAACTATATATTTTCTTGACCAATAAAGTGCAACTATTCCAACTAAAGTAGAAGCTAAAAAAGTAGCAAGCTCTATTGGAACATTAAACTCCATTAAAGCAAACCTTGTTGAATATCCAATTGCTCCACCAAAAGCACAAAAAATTAAAGCACTTCTTGGAACATTAAAAACCATCGCAAAACCAACTGCTGGAATAGCAGAAAATAGGGCATTTATTAAGTATTGAGTTAAAATTTCCATTACCAACCTTTCATACTTAATAAAGCAAAAGCTAAAATAATACCAATAGACGTAGCAACACTAAGCAAAAGTGCTTGCATCCAACGACCCCAACCCATAGAGAGATAACCTTTTACTGCATCTAAAACAGAGTTTACAAAAGGAAATCCAGGAGCCAATAAGATAACACTTGCAGTCATAACAACATTTGGGGTAGCACTTAAATTATATATTTGAGAAATGCTAGCTATCAAAGTTGCAATAAAAGCTGTAATTCCAAAACTAATAATAAGTACATATTTTCTAATAGCAAGTTCATGTCTTACATACATCGCAACACTTGAAGCAAGAAAGGTTATAAGAAAACCATTTAAATCTGCTCCATAAAGATATGCAAATGAAGCACATGAAAGTCCAACCATAAAAACAACTAGCCATCTATTATATTGGTTTGGTTGAATATTTTTTATAGTTTCAAAAACATAATCAACATCTTTTTTATATTTTTCAACATCAATGCACATCTTTTGAACATCACAAACTATTGACATATTTATAGGTTTATGGTGTGCTCTTCTTGTTGTAGTAACTGATTGTGTTTGATTATTACTAAGCGTACTTAGTACGATTGCAGAAGGGATTAAAGAGACTTCTACGGAATCTACACCTAAAGCAGAACCAAGTCTTTGAGCTGTTTCCTCTATAAGTTTACTTTCTGCTCCAAACTCAAGCATTAAAACGGCTGCTTTAATTATCGCTCTTGTTACTTTTGTTTGTTCTTCATAATTAAGGTTATTCATTTATTTTTAACTTTAAAATTTGTCCATTATCATCGGCTATATAAAGCCTACCTTTTTTATCAAAAGTTATTCCCTCTTGGGCATATTTTTTTGATAATTTATACTCTTTTACAACTTTTTTTGAAGTTATATCATATTTTATTAACAAATTAGCATCATCGCTTATTAAATACAGATAATCTTTATAAAAAGTAAGTCCTGCAATATCTTTATATTTGTGGTCTATAATATCAACTATCTCAAGTTTTTTTTTCATTTTATAATCTAAGATTACAATAACTGAAGAATCTTCTTTAGGATAAGGCTTATTTGATTGATTTGAGGCATATATTTTGTTTTTATATAAAGTCAGACCTTCTATTCCATCTTTACCTTTTTTAATTATCTTATTTCCTTGATAAGTACCTTTTATTTTTATTTTATTTAAAATAGTAAAATCTTTAATATCTACAACTAAAAGTTCATCTTTTTCTTCATTTGCAATAAGAAGAAGATTTTTTTCTTCATCTATTGTAATAGCTTCTAAATCATAAGTACCAAGTTTATACTCTCTTTTTATTTCACCTTTTAAACTTAATTCATAGATTGTACCTTCATCATTTACCACAAAAAGAGTATTTGAGTTTTCGCTATATACAATTCCTGAAGCTTCGGGAATTTTTGCTATTACTTTCTCTTTAGCAATTAAAGTTTGAAAAGAGAAAAAAAGAATTAGTAGAAAAAAAGAGTATTTCATTTTATTTTGCCTTGTTTTTGAAATTTTATACTAATTTTTATAACGAATTAATTAATTATAGAAAATAAAAACAGGAGTGTTACCCTTGTACTGAGTCGATAAAATCAAGCTTTTGTAAAATGTAACATTGACTTAAGGTATCTTTTAGATACTTTAGTTCATTTATGGATTATAATTATATTAAAATCAATTTATTTTTGGATTCTATTATGCAAGAAGATATGCCTAATTTTATATCTAATTTTAAAGAAGAAGACCCTATTAATAAGATTATATTTAATATAATCTCCCTGATAAAAACTAATCACGACTATGAATTGGCAATAGATTTAATTAAACAAAATAATATTAAGTTAGAAGACATAGTTTCAAGAAGTGTTAGATTATCTCTCGTTGACTTTGTAAAATTAGCTGACTTAATGATTTTAAATAAAGGTAAATAATATATATGAATGAAACAGTTAGTAAGATAGTATATTTAATAAAAAAAGAAGATGACTATGAGCAAGCTGCAACTTTGATGATACAAAGTAATTTAACTATTTCAAAACTTTCTGAACAAACATTAAAATTATCGCAAATTGAGTTAGCAAGGCTTGCTGATAAAATTTTGCAAAAAAAATAAGCTAAGAGAGAGTTTACTCTCTTAACTCACTAAGTCTTTTTAGAAGATATTCTAACTCAGCTCTTTTTTCAACTTTCTCATGAACTTTTTCTTCTAAGAAATCAACTACATTTTTATGTAATTTTAGTTTTGAAAGTTTATTGATATTTGTAATTCCACCTGGATTTAAAACATTTACTTCTAATATTTTATCTCCAATCATATCTAGACCTGCAAAATAAATTCCATCAGAAAGAAGTTTTTTACCTATTTTACTACAAATTCTTTTTTGTGATTCTGTAAGTGTATATTTATGTGCAGATCCTCCAGTTTGGATATTTGCTCTAACTTCTCCTTCTGCTGGTTTTCTATGATAAGCTCCAATTGCTTTACCATTTAGCATCATAACTCTTACATCCCCATTTTCTGCACCTGAAATATACTCTTGTAAAATTACATAGTTTTCTCCAGAGTTATCAATATAAAAATCTAAAAGAGAGTTGATATTTGATTTTGCATTTTTTTCTAAAACGATAACTCCTCTTCCTCCTGAACCATCAAGAGGTTTTAGAATCATCTTCTCTTCTTCTGAGTCTTCAATAATTTTTTTAATATATTTCTTACTTCCTGAAACATGTGTTTTTGGTAAATATGTATTACCTGGGTCATGAAATGTTGTAGTATATAATTTATTATTTGCTTTTCTAATTCCATCTACATCATTAATAATAATTGTTTCATCTTTTACTGAATCTAAGAAGTTAAAAACAATAGGAGAAATAGGAGGGTCTTTTCTAATCATAATACAATCAAAAGCGTGTAAAGCAGTTAATTTAATTTGATATTCACATTTTTTATAAAAAGAGACTACAGATTCTGGAATCTTTCCTTCATATTTCAGTGATTTAGCGAAACCATGAACAATATTATTTCTTACTGTTAAATCATTTGTATATAAAACAGAAACTTTATGTCCTCTTTGCATACACTCTTTAATAATAGCAAGTGTAGTACTTTTTGTTGGCTCTATATTGTTCCAATGTTCAATGATAAACGCAACATGCATTTTTTTTCCTTTAAGTAAATTCAATCTATTATTATACTTTTTTTTTGATTACAATTTGTACTACTTTTTATGTAACAAGAGGAAATATGATTTTAAAATTTGCACCTTTATATATTTTATTGTTAAATGTAAATTCTTCATTTTCAAGTTTTATTGAACCATTTAAATGTTTTGTAATAATTTGTGAAGACATGTATAATCCTATACCTGTACCTTGTGATTTATGTTTTGTTGTAAAGTAAGGTTCAAAAATTCTATTTTTTATCTCTTTTGGAACGCCTCCTGCATTATCTTTTATACTAATAAAAATCTTGTCATCTTGTTTTTTTGCTTCTATAAAAATTAGTTTATTTTCAATCTTTTTTTGATTTAAAGCATCTATTGCATTATTAAAAATATTTAATAGAACTTGTGTTAATTCACTCTCTAAAGTAGAGATAGTTGTATCTTCCATCTCTTTTATTAGTTCAATTTTTGAAGAGTTTATTTTTGATGTAATAAGATAGAGTGATTTATTTATACAAGAGTCTATTTTAAAAGTTGTTTTCTCTTTATTTGGATTAAAAAAGTTTCTAAAATCATCAATTGTTTTTGATAAATATTGAGCATGTTCATTTATTGTTTTTATATTATCTAAGACCAACTCTTTAGAGATTTTATTTTCTATTTCTAAGGTTAGTTGCATTCCTGTAGAAGCAGTAGAGATTACAGATAAAGGCTGTCTCCATTGGTGAGCAATATTTTCTAACATCTCTCCCATTGCAGCCATTTTTGATTGTTGAGCTAAAATAGTATCTCTTTCTCTTTTTTCTTGCTCTAGTTTTTTGATTTTTGTAATATCTAAAACTGTTCCAACTATTAAAACAGGGTCACTTTTTTCATCAACCTTCGTAATCTTAGAACTTATTTGCAGATATTTAATAGTATTGTTTTTTAGAACTATTCTAAATTCATTTATTAGTTTACTTCTAAAAGAGAAGAGTTTTTTGATATGGTTTTTTATAAGTTTTTTATCTTCTTCGTGTACATAAGATAAAAATAGCTCAACTGAAGGTTTAACTTCTTCCGCTGATAGTTCAAAGATTTTAAAGTGTTCATTACTCCAAAAAAGTTCATCTTTTTTTATATCATATTGAAAACTTCCTAGATGTGCAATTTTTTGTGCTTCATCTAAAAGGTAGTTTGCTTTTTTTAGTTCTTTTGTTTTCTCCTCAACTTTTCTTTCTAAAGATTCATTTAGTTTTTTTAACTCTTTTGTTCTCTCTTCAACTTTTTCTTTTAAAATTTTATTTCTTTTGATAGTTAGCTGATTTAAATAAACAAGAATAGTTATTATTAAAATAATTATAGAAAGGACAATCCATATCATTTCATAATCAAAATGATTTTCAAACTGTATATTTTCCCATTTGTTTATTATATTTTGTATCTCTTGCTCATCTAGATTATCTATAGCTTTATTTAAAGCACTTTGTAAAAGTTGATAATCATCTCTAATCATTATGGTTAAATTGAAATTTAGCCCTGTATTTCCAGATATTTTTAAATTTTCAAAGTCAAGTTTACCTATATTGTATGTTAAATTTGGTTTTATATCAATATATGCATAAGCTTGTTTATTTTCAACTGCTTGAAGACCTTTTTTTATATTTGGAACTAATAAGAAATCTAGTTTTGGATATTTTTCTTTTAATAATTTATGTGCAGTAAAGTTTCTTCCTACCGCAATTTTTTTATTTTTGATTTGTTCTATATTTTCAATAAAGTTTTCATCTTTTAAAGTAACTATCGAAATAGGAAAAGAGATATATGGTTTTGTGAAAATTGAATATCTTTCTCTATCTATTGTTTTTCCCGTACTAAAAATAATATCTTGTTTTTTATCTTCTATGCTTTTTAATTGTCCTGTAAAGGTTTTAAAAAAAGTATATTTAGTTTTTAGGTTTAGTTTCTTACTTAATAGTTCCCAAACTTCAGTTGAAATACCAATTGGTATATTTGAAGAAGATTTAAAAGAGAAAGGTTTCCAATCCTCTGAAATAGAGAGTCTAAACTCGTTTTTTCTAATGAACTCTTTTTCTTCTTCATTTAAAGTAAACTCTTTTATTCTATTATAATATTTAAACTTATCATTGATAATCCATTTACTCTCTATATCATAAAGTTCTTCAGGTGTTAGTTTATTAAAACCTTTATTGAAAATATCAATTAATTTCTGATTTAAGGCAATAGCACTTGTTTCAGATATTTTTGAAAAGAGTTCAATTGATTTTATTTCATGGAAATGTCTAGTTTGAAGAGTATAAAATTCAATAGCAATTTTGTCATCATAAAGAAGGTCGATTTTTTTTGATATAAGATTATTAATAGCCTTATCGTAGTCTTTGTAAATTATAATCTCAGAATTAGGGAAGTTCTCTTTTATAACTTGTTCGTAATCTTTTCCTATGATACCTATAATATAAGAAGCATTTTTAGTAAAATCTTTACTTGTTTGTTTGTGAGTAAATAAAGCAGTTCTTCTTTTATAAAAAACTTTTGAGCCATGCATCCAATCTTTATAAACTTCAGTTCCAAGGAAAAAATCTACTTTCCCTTCTTTTAAAAGTTGAATTGAATTATCCCAAAGTTTTCCATTTATAAATTTGATTTCATAGTTGTTTTTTTCTGCCCAAAGTTTCCAATAATCAATCAAAAGACCTTGAGGTTCTTGATTTTCTAAATAAGAAAAAGGTGCATAATTAGGGTCATAAGAAACAGTGAAAGTTTTTTTAAATGGTTTTGCATATAAAAAGCTAACAAAAAATAAAAAAATTATAAAAGTCTTTAGTTTTAACATCTATTAATCCAATTGTTGCCAAAGTGAAAATATTATATCAAAAAAAGTTTCTTACTTAATTTGTAATTGTTTATTTAATAAGCTTAGATAAAATTTAATTTATAAATAATAACTTAAAAAATAAATCTAATTATTTGTTTTAGGATTATATATGATTGGAGTTTAATAAATACTAAATATGCTTTGTATATAATATCTAAAATATAAGAGAATAAGGGATATATTGAAAGATATAACAAGATATTATTTAGACAAAGATATTCTATTTAAAGAGATAGAAGAGATTAGCCCCAAAGAGTTAAAAAGTAGAAAAAAAATTAAAATATTTGTATCAACATCTGTTAAAAAAGAGTATTACGCAATATTTATTGTTGATTCAAAGAGTAGATTTATAAGAAAAAATGCAGAAGATTTAATGCAATTAGAGTTTGACTTAGCACAATATAAAGAACATAATTTTAAGAAAAAAGAGTTACTTATTAGCTCTGCTTTATGTTCAAAAGCTAAAAAGTTATTAGAAGATAATAAGTGGAGTGTAAGAGTTGATTTTATGTGATATTGGTAATACAACTTTTCATTTTAATATCAATGGAGAAGAACAAAGATATTTAGTAAACTCAGAAATACCAGATTTTAAGGAGAGAATCTATTATATCTCTGTAAATGAAAATGCAACTGCAAAATTAAAACACAAAAATGATGATATTATAGACTTAGAACCATATTTAGAGTTTAAGACAAAATACGTGGGGATGGGATTAGATAGAAAAATTGCTTGTTGTTTTTTAGAAGATACAATTTTAGTAGATGCAGGAAGTGCTATAACAGTTGATATTATGAAAAAGAAAAAACATAAAGGTGGTTTTATACTTCCTGGGCTTAAAGCTTTTAGAGATATTTACCCTCAAATTTCACATAAACTAGATGTTGATTTAAATACAAAGGTAAATTTAGATAAAATCCCCCTTTGTACTAAAGATGCAATCTCTTATGCTATATTAAAATCAATTATAGAACCAATTAAAAAAGTAAGTAAAAAGAAGCAGATTACTTTTACTGGTGGAGATGGGGAATTTTTAAGTAAATTCTTTGACAATAGCATCTATAAAAAAGATATAATTTTTGAAAATATGAGAAGGATAATTGATGCTAACAATTGCATTACCTAAAGGAAGAATTGCGCAAGAGACTCTTTCTAAGTTTGAACAAGCATTTGATGAAGAGTTCATTTTTGAAGATAGAAAACTTATTTTAGAAAAAGCTGGATTTAGATTTTTAAATGTAAGAAATCAAGATGTACCTACTTATGTAATGCATGGAGCAGCAGATTTAGGTGTAGTTGGACTTGATGTATTAGAAGAAAAAGAGTATGACTTAATTAAACTACTTGACTTACAACTAGGCTTTTGTAAAGTTGCTTTTGGACTTATCAAAGGACAAGAACTTGATATGACAAAAAGTAAAATTACTGTTGCTACAAAACATGAAAAAATTGCAAAAAGATATTTTGAAGAAAAAGCAATGGCAGTCGATATTATTAAACTTTATGGTTCTATAGAATTAGCTCCATTAGTAAATCTTGCTGATTGTATCGTTGATATTGTAGAAACTGGTGCAACAATGAAGCAAAATGGGTTAGAAGTAGGGCCTACAATTATGGAAAGTTCTGCTCACTTAATTGCAAACAAAAACTCTTATTATGCAAAAAAAGATAAGATTTTTGATTTAAAAGAGAAGTTAGAAGCTGTTATTCAATGGGATTAAATTTATACTCTAAGATAGAGCCTTTTTTAGACTTTCAAGATGAGGTTTATAACTTACATAATGAGTTTATGTCTATTGTTTTTGATAAAGAGTTAGACAATATTTTAGATGTAGGTTGTGGACAAGGTTTTTTTATTGAAAGTCTTAATCTAAATCAAAAAAAAGCATATGGAATTGATTTAAGTAGTGAACAAATTGAAGCTTGTAAACAAAGAGGTGTAGAAAATGTTGCATGTATTGACTTAAAAGATGTAAAAGAAAAATATGATTGTGCAACAGCTATTTTTGATGTGATAAATTATATTCCAAAAGATAGTTTAAAAGAGTTTTTTGAGAACATTTACAAAGCTTTAAATGATAAAGGATATTTTATCTTTGATGTAAATACTCTTTATGGTTTTGAAGAGATAGCACAAGGTTGTATAACTATAGATTTTGAAGATAAGTTTATAGGAATTGATGCAATTTACGAAGATGAAAAATTAATTACTAACTTAACACTATTTACAAAACAAGAAAATGAAAACTTTAAAAAAGAGAGTGATTTTATAACTCAATATTATCATAGTAAAGATAGATTAAAAAAGATGCTAAAAAAGGTTGGTTTTGAAGTTGAAGAGTTAAGAGACTTCAATCTTCATAGTGATGAAAAAGCAGATAAACAAATCTATATTTGTAAAAAATAGAAGTTTAAACATTACAAGTTAAAACTTCTATCTCTATTCTATTTCTTCCTAAAGCTTTTGCTTTATATAAAGCATTATCTGCTCTATTAAAAACTTCTCTTTTTGTATCATCTTTATGAAACTGAGAAATACCTATAGAACAAGTCAATTCAAGATTATCTTTAAAGTCATGGATTTCTACTGTAGAACGAAGTTTTTCTGCAACTAAAATTGCTTCTTCAACCCCTGTGTGAGGAAGAAGAACAACAAATTCCTCTCCTCCCCATCTTGCAACAACATCACTTTGTCGTGAGCTAAGTTTTAATATTTTTGCAAACTCTTTTAAAACAGAGTCTCCTTTTAAATGTCCATATGAATCATTGATTCTTTTGAAATGGTCAATATCAACTAAAAGCAAAGTAAAACTTCCATTATCATATCTATTTAGTTTATTTATCTCATACTCTAAAAAAGATTCAAACTTTTGTCTATTGTATATTTTAGTTAAATAGTCTGTTGCTGCAACTTCTTCAAGTTGGCTTTTTGTTTGGATTAACTCTTCATTTGTTTTAGAGATTTTATTTCCCTCTTTTTTCATAAGTTCAATCCACTTATTATAAACAATTCTTAAAAGTTCTTTTTGAGAGATTATCCCTGTAACAAAACCTTGTTCATTTTCAATTATTATTCTTTTGAATTTTTGTTTTCTAATAAAAGCTAAGGCTTCCGCAATAGTTGAATGCTCATTTAAAGTTTTAATTGGGCTTGTCATAAACTTTGAAATACTTTGAGTTAAATCACAATCTAAGTGAATAAGGTTAATAAAATCTTTTGACGTAAAAATCCCTACTGCTTTTTCATCATTGTCTTTGATTATAACTGCATCTGTTCCACTATTTTTTATAAGTTTTACAGCATGAAGTGCTGAAGAATTTTCATAAGTAAAAACAGCTTGATAATTTAAAATTAAATTACCTAAAGTCTGTTTTTCCATTAAAATTTGAGGGTCTATGTTATTTATAATATCAGTATATGAAAGAATACCTGCCAGCTCATTATTTTCATCTTTCACTACCATGTACTCTTCTGTAGAATTGATTTCATTTAGAAGGTTTATAAGATTTAAATTCTTGCTAATCTCTTTTACTCTTTTTAATTTTAAATCTTTTAACTTTGTAGAGTAGTTTACTCTTTCTAATTTAAAATCTATTAATTGAGCAGTAGTTAAAATCTTATACGAGGAAGTATCTTTTATAACAATAGTCCTTAAGTTTGAAGCAGCCATTATTTTTACAGCCTCTTCTAAAGGTTGATTTGCATCTATTGAAACAACATCTTTAATTGCTATATCTAATACTTCAGGTATCATTTTTTATCCTTACAGACCAACTATTGATCTAATTTTATCCATTTTTGCATTTGCAATTTTTCTTGCTTTGCTAGCACCAAACTCTAAAATTTCTTTTACTTCTTTGGGATTATTTAATAGATGTTCTCTTCTTTCTTGATATGGAGCAAAGTGTTCATTTATTTTATCAAGTAAAGTTAATTTGAAATGTCCATATCCTTCTCCAGGAGTAGCATATCTTCCTTGTAAATCTTTTAGTTCTTGCTCATTCATAAATAGTTCACAAAGTTTATAGATATTACAGTTTTCATAATCTTTTGGTTCATCTAACTCTTTTGAGTCAGTCACAATTCCCATAACTTGTTTTTTAATACCTTTTTTTGTTCCAAACATATCGATTGTATTTCCATATGATTTCGACATTTTAGCTCCATCTGTTCCTGGAACTGTTGCTACTGTTTCATCAACTTTTGCTTCAGGTAAAACAAAAATATCTGTATTATAGTGATGATTAAAGCTATTTGCAATATCTCTTGTCATCTCTACGTGTTGAATTTGGTCTTTTCCTACAGGAACTAGATTTGAATCGTAAAGTAGAATATCAGCAGCCATTAAAACAGGATAAGAAAATAGTCCATGGCTTGCTACAATACCTTTTGCTACTTTATCTTTATATGAGTGAGCTCTTTCAAGAAGTCCCATTGATGTATGGTTTGATAATATCCAGTATAATTCAAGTACCTCTTTAACATCGCTTTGTACCCAAAATGTTGATTTCTCAGGGTCCATTCCTAAAGCTAAAAAGTTAACTACTGCTTCAAAGATATTTTTTTCTAAAAGTTCTTTTTCTTTAACTGTTGTTAAAGCATGATATGAGGCAACAAATGCAAATAAATCACCTTGATCTTGTGATTCGATAATTCTTTTTATTGCTCCGAAGTAGTTACCAATATGTAAAGTTCCACTTGGTTGAATTCCAGATAATATTCTCAATTTATACATCCTTAAAATTTTTTAAAGATGCATTATATCTAAAGAGTTTTTAAACTATGAAGAAAGCTTTTTCTCTATCTTGGTTTCGATTAAATCGAGGTGTAGCTGTAGATTGTAATATTCACCCATAAAAGAGAGTGGAACTCTTGTCTCTTTTTGTATTTCACTCTTTAGGTTTTGAATATTTAATAGCTCTTCTTCTAACTGTTTTTTCTCTAAAGTTTCTATATTATTATCTAATTTTCTAACTTTTTCATACCATTTATAGATTTTAGAACGCATAGTCCAAGTGTAAAGTGGGAAAAATCCTTTAAATAGAGGGAAAAGTAGAGTTAATAAGGGAATAATTAAAAGCTTTAATCTATCAATATTTGAAGCAATCCAATAGGGAAATATCTTCTCTAACCAAGTATCTCCATACTCAAAATACCTTTGAGCTTCTTCATGCATTTCAAGTTGCATATTTATATTATTTGGAAACTGTTGTGGTTTTGCAAATAGGTCTTTTTTCTCATGTACTTCTTTTACTTTTTTTAAAACTAATCTAATAAGTTCTTCTGAAAAATCACTTTTTACAACTAAATTTGCAGTTGTAGCTAAGAGGTTTATATTCTCATCTGGTAAGTTTTTATATAAATCTAAAGTACCTTCATATAGAGTTAAAGCCTCTAAAAATGGATATTTTCTACTATAGGCTTTTGCTCTTTTAAAACTTAAAACATTTATTTTAGGATTAGAAAGTAACTCTCTTATCGCCTCTGAATTATGTGAAGAGACTACAAACATAGCATCAATATTTCCTTTTATAAGTTCATCTTTTGCTCTATTTGCATCATAATTGAAAATTTGAGAGTTTTCTTTATTTATTCCATTATCTTCCAAAACTTTTAATGCTAAATCTTTTGTTCCACTACCTTCTTTTCCAATAGATATTTTTTTAGAAATTAGTTGAATAACATAGTTTATTGAAAAACCTTCATTTCTATAAAAAACCCATAAAGGTTCATAATAAATAGAGGCTAAAGATTTAATATCTTCTTGATGACTTTTAATTGTTCCATTTTGTAAAAAAGCAATATCAGCTTTATTTTCTTTTAGTAGTTTTATATTATCAATAGAACCTTCTGAAGTTAAAAGGTTTACTTTTACATTCTCTTTTTCTAGAAGTTCTTTATAAATTAGTGCTGTTTTATAGTAGTTCCCATTTTTTGTGCCTGTTGCAATAGTTATCTCTTTTTTTGGAGCAGGTTTTATAAATTTTGAAGTGATATAAAATGAAGCGATTACAAGGAGTAAAATAGGAATAGATATTGTAAAAAATTTATATTTCATTTGTTTCTCTTTTTATTATTTTCTTTTATTATAACTTAGAAAAACAAAAATATAAAGAGGCAGAAACCTCTTTATACTAGTAGATTTTGTAAAAGAATTTTAAATCCAATAATGATTAGAATAACTCCACCTAGAATTTCAGCTTTGCTTTCATATTTTGCTCCACCTTTAGAACCAAGATATACACCAAAAATACTGAAGATAAATGTAGTAATACCGATAATTGCTAAAGATAAATAAACATTTAGGTTAAATAGATGTAAAGTAAATCCTGCTGCCATAGCATCAATACTTGTAGCAATTGCAAGAGTTAATAAAATCTTATGAGAAACCTTTGTAATTTCCTCTTCTACAGGTTCACCAAAGGCTTCATAAATCATTTTCCCACCAATTAAAAGAAGTAGAACAAAGGCAATCCAATAGTCATAACCACCAATTATATCTTTTAATCCTACTCCACCTGCATAACCAATAAAAGGCATTAGAGCTTGAAAAATACCAAAATAAAGACCAGCAATAATTGCAAGACTTTTTATTTTTTCTTTATTTTTTATTCCTAAACCAATTGAAACAGCAAAAGCATCCATACTAAGTGCAATTGCTAAAATAACAACTTCTAACATTTTATAAGCCTTTCTTATATAAAAACGCAATTATAGTCAATACAGAAAAAAGAAAAGCTGAAAATAAGAAAGGATAAGTAGGATTTATCTCATAAAGTATAGTACTAAAAAGTGGACCAATTATAATACCTAAACCTTGTGAAGCAGATACTGTACCTGCTGCAACTCCTTGTTCATGAGCTTCTACACTATTTGCAGTAATTGCCATAAAAGCAGGCATGACCATGCCTAAACCTGCAACTCCAATTGCAAGACCCAAAGTTAATTCAATTTTTGTTGATATAAAACTAATAAAAAAATAACCTATTGTTGTCAAAATAGAACCTATAAGTAACCAGCTATAAGGGTTTATATTTTTTAGTTTAGAAACTATTATTTGCGTAATAATAAAAACTATACCTGTAATAGCTAAGATATAACCTGTTACTTTTGCTGCATCAATAGAAGAGATATTAAATTTATCTAAAATATAAAAACCCAAACAAACTTGAGAAGTAACAATACAAAACATAGTAAAAAAAGAAGCAAGCATTGGTATTCTAATTCTTTTATCAAAAAATTTAAGTACTGAAGTTTCAGTTTTTTCTATTTTTTTATTTGGTTCTAAAAATATTATTAATATAAAAACTGCAAGCAAAGGTAAAATTGCAGCAACATATAACGGTACTGCTAAACCATAAATTGCTAGTGCTCCTCCTATAATTGGTCCTAAAACCATACCAATACCATTTGCAGCTCCTAAACTAGCCATATAAGAAGTTCTTTTTTTTATTTCCACTTTATCTGCAATTAATGCATTTGAAACAGGTGGAATAGCAGAATAAAATACTCCAATCATAACTCTTGTAAAAATTAATATACTAAGAGAAAGGATAATAGTTGGTGGTGTAATAATTGCATAATTTACAAAAAGAGCAAGTAATAAGTATGAAAAGAAAAATCCAATACTTGCGAAAACTAAGATATTTTTTCTTCCATAGAAATCACTTTTTTTACCCCAAAATCTTGATAATATAAACCATGCAACTCCTGCAAGTGCGACCATAAGCCCAGCATGCCACTCTTGTAACTTTAGTTCTCTAATTATTGGACCAACAACAGCTAAAAAAGCCATCATTGATGAAGCACACAAGATAGTAATGAGCATTAAAGGTTTAATCTCTTTCATCTTTTTTCTCCTTTTATAATAGTTTCAATTTTTGTTGAAAAATAGATTGAAAATAAGCCTATAAAGGCACAAATTAGAATTATCTTTTCATATCCTAAAATACCAGATAAGGAAACAGACATTGAACTAAAGAAAATTCCTGAAAACATATAAATACTATGTTGTATTGCAAATTGTGAAGCAGGAGATTTATTTGAAGATAAATCCATCATTAAAGTTGTCATTAATACTTGTGAAGGAGTATAAAATAGAAATATAAATCCTACAACAAACATAACAAGGAATTCATTTTCATGATATTTGAAAATTAAAAATAGCATTAAGATACCAATTATTTGTCCTATTGCTGCAACTATCAGAATAATTTTTCTTCCAAATTTGTTTATTAGAAATGAAGTGGCAAATGAGGCTAAAAAACCTATTCCATAACCTACAATGTGAACAGCAAAACCTATTTTGTCTAAACTCCAATTTAAATCAACTAATAAAGGGGTAGTTATTCCAAATGCTGAGGAGATAGTTATTGGATAAAGGAAAAGTAAAATAAACCATAGTTTTTTCTCTTTTGTTTTCCAAAAGGTAAGATATTGTTTGTAATCCACTTTTTCAACAAAGTTTGCATGTTTCATCTTTGGTTCTGTATAAAAAAATATGTGAATAAGAGATATTGCTGTAAAAATAGTCATCACAAACATAGTAGAGTGCCAACCTACTTTAGAATAAAGAATTAACCCAAATCCTCCACCTAAAATCATTCCAATTAATCCACCTGCAGCTTTAATTCCATTTATCAAAGAACGTTCTTTTTTAAAAGTTATTTTAATAGCAAAGGCATCTAAAGCGATATTTTGTGATGCTGCAAAAAAAGCAAAAAATATGGATAGAACTATTATTAAAAGTAGATTCCTATCTATATGTAATAAGGCTATAAAAAAAAGTGTAAGAACCATTAATGATTGGAAAATAAGAATCCAAGCTCGATAATGTCCTATTTTTTTAAAATAGATTTTATCAATAAAAGGAGCCCACAAAAATCTAAATACCCAAAAAAGACCTAGCATATATATAAAACCAAGATTTTCTAAAGAGACTCCGTTTTGCCTTAAAATTCCAATAAAGGCTTCTATAAAGAAGCCTAATCCTAGAAATTGAGTTGTATAAAGACTAAATAATAAGAATAAAGTATTCCAAGTTAATTTCTTTTTCATTCTATATTACTCTTTACATCCCACTCTTTTACTCTTTGTTGAGCTTGAAACATTGAATAATATTTCTCTTTTTTTTCAATTAGTTCTTGGTGTGTACCATACTCTTTTATTTGTCCATCTTCTACTACTAAAATATTATCTGCATGGGAAATAGTAGAAAGTCTATGGGCTATTACAATTACAGTTTTATTTTTAATAAGTTTGTCTAAAGCATTTTGAACAGCTACTTCACTTTCGGTGTCTAGTGCTGAGGTAGGTTCATCAAGTATTACAATAGGTGCATCTTTTAAAATTGCTCTTACTATAGAAATACGTTGACGTTCTCCTCCACTTAAACTTCCACCAATTTCTCCAACCTTTGTTTCATATCCATGGGGAAGTCTTGAAACAAACTCATGACAAAATGCAGCTTTAGAAGCTACTAATACTTCTTCATCACTTGCATTTGGTTTTCCCATACGAATATTATTTAAAATAGTATCATCGAATAAATAGACATCTTGAAATACTACAGAGATATAACTCATTAAAGTAGTTTGTTTCATTTTTCTAATATCTACACCACCAATTTTAACCACTCCTTTTTGTGGATCATCATATCTCATAATTAGTTTTGTAATTGTTGTTTTACCACTTCCAGATGGACCAACTATTGCAGTAAGTGATTTGTCTTTGATTTCAAGGCTTAAGTTTTCTAAACTATTTTTTGTATTTCCTTCATATGCAAAATCTACATTTTCAAAATTAATATTAAACTCTTTTGGTCTTTGTTTTGGCTCTTTTACAAAAAACTCTTTTACTTCCAAAAGCTTTTGAATATTTTTAAAAGAAGCCTCCATAATATCTAAAACACTTGCTACTGCTAAGAAGTTTGCTAATGGTTCAGATAATCTTCCTAAAATTATAAGTAAGGCAATTAAAGCTCCTATACTAAACTCTCCTTTAGTAATATATATACTTCCTAAAACAAGAATAAATAGAAATAGAAACTCAATAAGAGTATTCATTATAATCATTGGAAAGGTTGAAGCAAAAAGACCTTTTTTTTGTACTTCTCTTAAATTAGCAATTGATTTTTGAAGGTTCTGTGCATTTTCACCTACTTGATTTACTGCTCTTAAAATAGGTAAACCTTGAATATATTCAATAGTATCTGCTTCAAGGTTTGCGTGGGCTTTTATTCCTTCTGTTTTATCCCATTTTGTTTTCTTTCTACTCCAATTATAAATAGGAATTGCAAAAGGAAAAGCAATAAGAAGAGCTATTGCCATGCTTGGGTCTATAAAAAATGTTGCAATGATTATTACAAGAGGCACAATAGCTACTTCAAAAAACATTCCAGAAACTATTCCCATATGTAAAATTGACTCATCAACATTTTGTGCTAAGATAGAGTTTAATTCTCCTGTTCTATATCTATATAGGCTTTGAAGAGGCATAGTTTTTATCTTTTCTCCAAGTTTAACTCTTAGGTTATGGGTTATTTGAACAATCTCTTTTGAATATTGAAAATTAGAACCTAGCCATCGAAAAAAGAAAGAGCATAGACTAAATATACAAATTGCTCCAAGCCAAAAAAGAGTCTCTTTTAAATTAAATTCTATTTGGAAAATATTATTTAAAAGAGGGAAAAAAAGAGCAAAAGCTATACCTTGAAAGATATAAGCAATAATAAAATATAAAAAACTTCTTTTTACTAAATTGGAACTTTTGCCTGCAATATTTAGAGTTGTTTTATAAGACTCTTTAAATGAAGATACTTTTTCACTATTCATTTGTTTTTCCTTTTTCTAAATTCCATTGACTTGCTTTTTCATAGTTTTCCCATAGTTTTTTGTAGATACCTTTATTTTCTAACAACTCTTCGTGTTTACCTATTTCACTTATTTTTCCTTGGTCAAATACTACTATTTGGTCGGCATTTTTTATAGTTGAAAGACGGTGAGCTATCATAATAACTGTTTTGTTTACAGTTAAATTTGCCAAAGCTTTTACTATCTCTTCTTCATTTTCTGGATCTGCAAAAGCGGTTGCTTCATCAAGTACTATAATAGGAGTATCTCTTAAAATAGCACGGGCTATTGTGATACGTTGTTTTTGACCTCCTGAAAGATTTGTTCCTCTATCTCCTGCTTTAGATTCATATCCTTTTGGTAAACTCTCTATGAAATCATGTATTTGTGCCGCTTTTGCTGCTTTTATTACTTCTTCTTTTGTTGCCTTTGGGTTTGCCATTTTTATATTGTTGTAAATTGTGTCTTGAAAAAGAAAGGTATCTTGAAATACGAAAGAGACTGTGTTCATTAAAATCTGTGGTTCTATTTCTTTAATATTTACTCCACCTATACAAATCTCTCCTTTATTTACGTCCCAAAATCTAGGAATAAGTTTTGCGATAGTACTTTTTCCTGCACCACTTGGACCTACTAAAGCTGTGACACTTCCACTTTCTATTCTAAAGTTTATATTTTCTAAAGCATAGTTTTTTTCTACATTTTCATATTTAAAAAATACATTTTTAAACTCTAAATCAAAACTTGTTGGAGTTTGTCCATTTTTAGAAATACTTAGAGTAGGGATATCTAATATTTCTTGAATCTTTAATGCAGAGGCTTGAGATTTTTTAATGAAATTTTGAAGCCACATTATTGGCATCATAGAATCAGCCATGCCTGTACTTAAAAAAAGTGCAGTAATTAAAGCAAAAAGTTCCATTGAATCATTATTTAAAAGAATGACTCCTGTAAATAATACTGCTAAAAGAGTAGGTAAAGGACTTAATATTATCATTCCAAGTTTTGCAGGAATTGCACTTGTTCTCATCCAATTATTTAAGTTTTCTTTATAGGCATGAAGTGCATTGTTATATCGTTTGAAAGAGCTTGTTCCATCATCAAAAGTTCTTACTACAGGCATAGCTTGTGCAAATTCTATTACTGCTTTATTTATATCATTTTGGCTTTGGTCATATTTTTCTCTTAACTCTTTTGAATCTCTCATAGCGTAAGCCATAGTAAGCCAACCAAGAATTAAAATAGAGATGCTAGCAAGAGCTAATCTAAAATCTATAATAAAAAGTACTATCAAGGTTGTAAAAGGGGCTACTATACTTTTTGCTATCATAGGAACACTGTCTGCTACAAAAGTGTGTAGACTTCTTACATCATTTTGCATTACTTTTTTAAGTGTTCCTGAACCATTTGAAATAATGTATCCTAAAGGAACTTCTGCTAAGTGTTGGGCTAAATTAGTACGTAAAATTTGCTCTAATCTAAATGCTCCTAAGTGAGAAACTACAAAAGCATAAAATCTTGATAGAAAAGCGATAACTGTCATAATTGCTAATAATATAATTGTATTTACAAGGTCAAGTTTTATACCAAAGATTTCTAAGGGAGTATCTTGCATAATATTTGATAAGGTTAAAGATAAAACTATAAGAGTTGTGATTAAAGATAAGCTTCCAATTGCTGCTAAAAGCATTGCTAAACGTATTTCAAACATTACAGGTTTCATAATAGCCCAAAGACCATATTTTTTTTCTTTTTGTTTTTTCATTATTAATTCCTAAGATTATTTTGAGCTGAATAGATATTGATGTTTTTATCAATATCTATCCTGTTTTTTTAAGGGTTTTTATAAAAGTGTTTTTTGATTAAAAGCTATATTTAAAGCCAATTCCAATTTTTCTAGGATCTCCAAAGTGAACTCTTCCTAAGTTATAAGCACCACTATAAGCTTTTATATAATCTTCATTAAAGAGATTTTTCCCATAAGCATAGATATCCCACTTATTGATTTTAAAACCAAGCTTCAAATTTGCTGTGAAATATGAGTTTGCTTTATCCATGATATTTCTATCACTATTAAAATAAGCAGTTTCTCCTTGGAAGTTTAAATCAGTTCGTCCATAGAAACCATCATTTCCATAATAAGCAAGACCTATTCTTGCCATATATTCTGGAGTATGTTGAATTTTTTGTCCATCAAGTTTTGCTGTACCATTATCATAATCTTTATATTCTGCATCAATAAAACCTAGACTTGCATTTAATTCCCAATTATCATTTAAAAAATGAGTAGCTTCTAATTCAATACCTTGAGAAATAGCTTTTTTTGCATTGTCTGTAAGCCATCTTGCTCCTTCAACCTTATAGATATGAATATCTGTAATATCCATTCTAAAAGCTGATAGCATTAAATTTGTATTCCCAAAATTTCCTTTAATACCTACTTCATAATTAGTTGATTTTTGTGGGTCAAAAAGTGCATCATTAATATTATTTGAGTTATTATAAAAGTTAAATCCTCCTGGTAAATAACCTTTTGAATAAGAGATGAAAGAAGACCAATTATCATTTATTTTATAAGATAATGCAACTTTTGGAATAAACTCTGTCCATGTTTTATCTCCTTTTGAACTTGCAATTGGAGTATTTGGTTGAGATGATGTTTTAGGATACATAAAAACATCAATATCCGCTTTTTTCTTAATTTTTTGATACCTTCCTCCTAGGGTAAATTCAAAATCTTCTGCAAAGGGAATCATTACTTGACCAAATAAAGCATAAGTATTATTATCTAAAACAGAAGGAATATTTTGTCTCATTGCTCCAAAATCCATTCCATAAAAAGATGATTTTTCTTCTTCATTCTCATAATATAATCCTGTAACCCATTTAAAAGAATCACTTGAAGAACTTGATAATCTAATTTCTTGTGTTAAACTTTTTGTATCTTTATAGTCAAACATTAAATTTCTGTTTAATGGGTTATCTGTATAGTCTCCATCAAACTCTGCTTCGGTTTCATATTTTTTATGTGTAGAGACTGATGTAAGATCAAAATTATCAAAAGCATATTTAAGAGTTATACTTTGAGAGTTGTTTGTATACTCTTCAAAGGTTTCATCATCATACCTAACTTCATTATCATATTTATCTCTTTTTATATCTTTAAGTGCTGTTTGTGTATCAGTAACATAGCCATCTTGCCAATATACATTTTCTTTATTTGAAGAGATAGATAGTTTAGTTGTTAATCTATCTGTAGGTTTAAATGTAAAATAAGTATTTAGTTTTCTTTTTTTATTTCTGTTTGCATTATCATCCATATTAGAAGCAGTATTTGTAATCCAACCATCATCTCTTTCTAACTCTCCATTCAATCCCCAAAAAAGTTTGTTTTCAATTAGAGGGCCATTTATATTAAATTTTGTAAGATTATATTTATCTGTACCAAATTCAAAATTTACTGCTCCCATCCAGTAATCGTAGTCTTCTTTTGTAATTATATTTATAACTGCACCAATTGCATCTTTTCCATAAAGAGTACTTTGAGGACCTCTTAAAATCTCCACTCTTTCAATATTTGCTAAAGAAGGGTCAAAATCAAATTTATTTGAAGAAGGAATACCATTTATATAAATAACTACAGGATTATTTCTTGTAAATAATGAAGTATTTAAGCCTCTAAAATTTATAGAAGTACCATTATCTGTAGCCGCATACATTCCTGGAACTTGATTAATAATATCAATTACATTTTTTAATCCTTTTTCTTCAATTATTGTTTCATCCATAACTGTAATACTTTGGGGAACATCTTTTATATTTTCTTCTACTTTGTTGGCTGTAACAGTAATACTATCTAAGCTAGTAGTTTTTTTATTTGAGTTATTATCAGCATAGATAAATGTACTGCAAATTAAAGAAAGTAGAATAATTTTTCTATTTATTTTCATTATTTTGTCCTTCATTATAAAAGCTTATGCTTTAAAATGTTAGAATTATAATGATAATCATAATTAAAAACAAATCAATTTTTAAGAAATATGGATTTTTTTTTAATAAAAGGGTATTTAATGTCATATAAAGTAGATTTAAAAAATTTTGATGAGTTTATGCTTAAAACAGATGATTCTGAAACTATCAATTTTAAATTACCAAAAAATATGGGAAGTTTTTCAAGTACAAAAGAGATAATAAATAAAGATGTTCTTCTTTTTAAAACAAATACCAATATAAAAGAGAGTTTAACACTAAATTCAAAATCATTTGTTTCAGGGCTTTCAATTATTATTAATTTAGAAGGAGAGTTCAAATATTTTGATAAAAGTAATAAAAGTGCATTAAATGTGAGAAAGAATAGTGTAATTACTAAATATGTAAATAAATATGATTCTGTTATGAATTTTGATAAGAATTCTAAAAGTAGTAATTTATGTCTAATTTTAAGGGATGAATTTTTAGAAAAATACTTTTTAAATAAAATTGAGAATAGAGATGAATTATTTAGTAACTATGAGAATAATATCTCAACAGATTTTGAAAAAAGGTTTGAAAATTATAAGGTTGTTTCTCTTGCAAAGGAATTATACAATTCCCCTTTTGAGGGAGAATTAAATGATTTGTATACACAAAGTAAAGTTTTTGAATTAATATATGAAGAGTTAACTACTATTGTAAATGAACATAATAATTTATGCACTTGTGGATGTTCAAAAATAAATCACGAAGATAGAATAGCTTTATATAAAGCAAAAGAGTTAATAGAAAAAGCAGATGCTTTTTATACTTTAGAACAACTTTGTAAAAAAGTAGCAATAAATGAGTTTAAACTAAAGCTTGGCTTTAAAGAATTATTTGATACAACACCTGGGGCTTTAGTTTTAAAAACTAGAATGGATAAAGCAAAAATTTTATTGAGTAGTGGGGAATATAATATTGCAGAAGTTTCAAATTTAGTAGGATATAAGTATCAACAAAGTTTTTCTACTGCTTTTTTTAGGCATTATGGAGTTCTTCCTAAAGATTTAATCAAAAAAAGGAAGTATTATTAAAGCTAAGAGTTTCTTAGCTTTATTAAATTAAAATCTTCCTTCATAAGCATTTTGAATTTCTAAAAACTCATCTAAGTTTTCTAAGAATAAATCAATTAAAGTAGGGTCAAAATGTTTAGCTCTCTCTTCTTTAAATAGAGCAATAATTCTATCTAGTTCCCAAGCTTTTTTATAAGGTCTTTCATGTGCTAAAGCATCAAAAACATCACAAATAGCTGTTATTCTTCCAAAGATATGAATATTTTCACCACTTAAACCTCTAGGATAACCACTTCCGTCCCATTTCTCATGGTGTTCATAAGCAACAATAGCTGAAGCTTTTAAGATATCTCTAGTTGAATTTTTAAGAAGTTCATATCCTATTTGAGTATGCTCTTTCATCTTATCATACTCTTCAATTGTTAGTTTTCCTGGCTTGTTTAAAATAGAATCAGGAATACCTACTTTTCCAATATCATGCATAGGACTTGCTAATCTTAAAGTCTCTGCTTCACTCTCACTTAAACCATATTTTAAAGCTAAAAGTTTAGAGTATTCTGCTACTCTTTTTACATGGAAACCTGTCTCTTTTGACCTTGTTTCTCCAATTTCACCCATTGTATAGATTATCTCTCTTTGAGTCTCTTCTAACTCTTCATGTAAAGCAATTACTTTTGTAATATCTAATCTAATTCCAAGGTATTCAATTAGATTGTTATTTATATCTTTTATACTAACAATAGTAGAAATATAATGAATATCTTTTTTATCTTTTGTAATCCCTTTTAATTGCCCTTTCCAAATACCATCTTCTCTTGCCGAGATAAAGGCTTTTTCAAGAAGGTTTTTTTGAGTTTTTGGATGTTTAATTGTCCAATAAGATTCACCAATTAACTCCTCTTTTGAGTAACCTGTAAGCTCACAAAACATGTCATTTACATATTTTATTTTCATATCACTTGTAACTCTTATAATAATACTACTTTTGTCAAAGGCATCTTCATAAATTCTTGATAAAGAAGAGGCATGGGTATATTTCTCAGCAGTTACTTTATAAGCATCTTCTAGTTTTAGCTTAGTCTCTTCAAGTTCTGTAATATCAGAACGAACAGCAATAAACTCTAAAATATTTCCATCTTCATCTAAAATAGGATTAATTACTGTTTTAACATAATAAGAACCACCATCTTTTTTCTTATTTTTTATTTTCCCATACCAAGGTTTTTTCTCAATTTTTATTGTGTGCCACATCTCTTTAAAAACTTCAGATGATGTATCTTCATGTCTTACTATATTATGAGATTTTCCTAAAAGTTCTTCTTTTTTATATCCAGAGATATTTTCAAATTGTTCATTTACAAAAGTGATAATTCCTTTAGGATTTGTTTTTGAAACAATTGAACTTAAATCTACTGTTTTTTTATACTCATCAAGTAGGTTATTTATTTTATTTTTTTCTTTTTTTAGTTCTACTATTTCAGCAATTTTTTGAATATTGTCAAAAAGTTCTTCTATATTAACAGGCTTTGTAATATAAGCATCAATATTTAATTTTATTGATTCAAGTAAGTATTCACTCTCATTGAAAGCAGTTAATAAAATAATTCTAGCAAATGGGTCGAATTGTTTGATTTTTTTACTCATTGCAATACCGTCTAACTTAGGCATTTTAATATCACTTAAAACTAAATCTGGTTTTTTGCTTTTATAAAGTTCATAACCTTCTTCCCCATTTGAGGCAAAATATAACTCATCAATATGATAAGATAAAATTGAAGATAATCCTTCTCTTGTGAGTTCATCATCTTCTACATAAAGTAAAGAAATATTATATTTTTTATTGATCACTTTTTATACACCTATATAAATAATTAATAGATTTTATAGAACTTTTAATAAAGTATCTATTAAAGTAACACCCTAGAAACCGAAAAACTTTAATATAAGTTAATTAATAATTTTTTAAAATGTTTTCTTATACAATCGTATTACTATTAATCTATTTTTAAAAGAAAAAAATGCTAAAAAAAATTCTTAAAATCAAAGAGAAAAAAACTAGAATAATCTTATTTTTTTATTCAATTTTTATACTTATTGCTTTTGTTGCTGTAGATAAAATATTTTTTTATAATAATATTCAAATTCTTATAGTTGAAAATGGAAAAAATCAAATTGATGAGAGAGAAGAGATTTTAAAACGCTTTATAAATAAGTCAATGATTGTTTTAGAAAATCTAAGGAATACAAATGTTTTTAATGAGTATTTACATAATAAAGATGAAAAATATTTAAATCATTTAAAAAAGATGTTTTTATTGATTTCAAATACTCACTCTAATTTTATGCAACTAAGATATATCGATAAATCTGGAAATGAGATAATAAGAGTTGAAAGAAAAGAAGAAAATGGGAAAGTCTATGAATCAAATAATTTACAAAATAAAGCTTCAAGATACTATTTTAGTGAATCAAAAAAAAGAGAGCTTGAAAAGGTTTGGTTTTCTAATTTAGATTTAAATATAGAAGATGGGAGAGTTGAAAAGCCTTATAAACCTACATTAAGAGCTATTCTTCCTGTAAAAAACAATGAGAGTTTTGATGGAATTATAATTATCAACTTTTTTATGAATGATTTTTTAAAAGCTTTTGACGATATTACTTTATATAATTTAATTTTAGTTGATAAAGAAGGGAATACTTTAGTTCATTATGACTCAAAAAAGAGTTGGGGGCTTTTTAAAGAAGAGAAATATAATATTAAATCAGAGTTTAATAATTATAAAACAATTTTAGAAAATAAGATTTATACAAGTGAAGAGTATATTTCTAAAAAGTTAGATGTTCCTATTGCCAATATGCCAATTTTAATTTTACAACCTAAAAAAGAGTATTTAGAGAAGTTATATAGTAATCAAAATATTCAATATCTTTTTACTATTTTAATTGTTTTACTACTGACTTATTTAGTAAGTTTTTTTATCTTAAGAGCTTTAAAAAATCTATATTTTGATTTAAGTATGACAAAAAAATTAAATAAAAAATTAAATAGACTAAATGAAAAATTCACAACTATACTTAATACTACTAATGATATGGTATTAATCATAAATGAAGAAAAAATTATTGAATTTTCAAATAGAGCTTTTTTAGAACTTACAGGTTTTAGTGAAGCTGAGATTTTAAGAAAAGAGATAAATCAATTTTTAAAAGAAAAAAGTGAGGAGTTTCTTGAAAAACTTGAGCTTAGTTTAAATAATGAGGCTCAAAAGTTTGAGTATTCATTTCTTTCAAAAGATAATAAAAATATAACTTTGTTAATCAGTTTAATCAAAATTAAAAAACAAAATAAAGTTTTACTTATTGCTAAAGATATAACAGAGATAAAAGAGCAACAAGAACTTTTTATACAACAATCAAAATTAGCCTCAATGGGGGAGATGCTTTCAAATATAGCTCATCAATGGAGACAACCTTTAAATATTTTAAACCTTACGGCTGTTGATTTAAAATATAAATATGAGTATGCAGAACTTGATAAACAAAAAGTTGAAGAAATCTCTTTAAAACTGCAAAATCAAATAGAATATCTTTCTCAAACAATAGATGATTTTAGAGATTTTTTTACTCCCAATAAGAATAAAGAACTTTTTAAAATAAGTGAAGCAGTTTCAAGTACTTTAAATATTATTGGTAGTTCTTTGAAAGAGAATTTTATTGATATAGAGTTAGAACTTGATGAAAGTATAGAAATGAACTCTTATAAAAACCAGTTGGAACAAGTATTAATAAATATTTTAAATAATGCAAAAGATGCAATAGTTTTAAATAAAATAAAAGAGCCTTGTATTAAAATCAAAGTATATAACGATAAAAAAAATATAATTGAAATCTCAAATAATGGTGGAGCTATAAAAGAAGATATTATTAATAAAATTTTTGAGCCATACTTCTCTACAAAATTTAGTTCTAAAGGTACAGGGTTAGGACTTTATATGTCAAAAACAATAATAGAGAAAAATATGGGTGGAAATTTAAGGGTAAATTCTAAAGAAGAGAGTACTACTTTTGTAATAAGCTTTGAGAGTTAACTCTCAAGGCTTTTTAGAATACTCTTTGCTCTTTTTTTATGGTGAGGGTTATTTAAAGCTTGTTTTAAAATTTTGATTGAAGTTGTTTTATCATTTAATTCATAAAAACATAAAGCTTTTAAAATATCTTTTTCTCCAGAGATATCACTTTTATGTTTTGCTTTTATTTCATCTAAGATAGAGATACTTTTTTTATACTCTTGTTTATTGAAATATAAGTTTGCAAGAATCAATCTATATTTATCCTCTTTTGCAAATTTAGAATTAGTGATTTTTTTAATAGCAAGTTCATTATCTTTTGCATTTATGTGAGTTGAAATAAGAAGTTCAAATATCTTTTTATCCTCTTCAATAAGACCATCTTTAACTGCTTTTGCTAATAATAGATTTGCTTTTTTATATACACCATTTTGTAAAGAGATATTTATAAAATAAAGAATATTGTTTTTGTTTTTTAAAATACCATTTTTATATGCTAATTCAAGGGTAGAAAGAGAATCTTTTAATCTATCTTTCTCTTGATATAAAGAAGCTAGTTGTACCCAATAACTCTCATTTTTGCTAAATAGTTTAACCATGGTTTCCATAGTTTTTATTGCACCATTATAATCTTTGATTTCAACATAAGAGGAATAAAGAATTTTGTACCATGATTCATTAATTTTATCTTTTAGTGAAAAATATTTTTTAGAGTATTCAATACTTTGTTTATATTTTTTTGTATAGTAAAAAGCAAGAATAAAAGATTCATAAAGCTCTTCTTTTTTAATCACTTTACTATTAAGAAGCTCATTTGAAAGTTTTAGACTCTGCTTATATTTTTCTAGGGATAAATAGATTTTAGATAAAGAGAGTTTTATTCTATCAAGGCTATCTTTTTCAAAGGCATTATAACTTATGATTTTTTCATAAGCTTTTGCTACTTTTTCATATTTATTCTCTTGAATATAGATATTACTTATAGTTTGAAGAGCATAAGATTTCTCATATTTATTTTTAGAGTCATTTGCAAAAATTTTTTCTAATATGCTCTTAGCTGTTTTATAATCCTCTTTTTCCATAAGTTTTTGTGCTTTAAGTAAACTATTATATGTACCTTTTGACATTTGCATTTGTGCAAAAATATTTGTGCAAAAACAAATAAGTGTTAAAAATAGTATTTTTTTTATCATTTTGCCAACCTAAAATTAAATGTAATTGTTGCATTTTTGAAGCTTCCAGGAATATCATCTTTTGCTGGTTTAAATCGCCATTTTTTGATTGCTTTACTAGCTTCTTCATCAAATACGCCTTTTGGATTTGAATCTACAACTTGAACTTCAGAAACAAAACCACTTGAATCAATTTTAAAAGCCAATTGAACAAACCCTTCTTGTCTTTTGATTTTTGCTCGTCTTGGATATCTTGGATTAACTCTTTTAAGTGCAGTTAACATATTTGCATCTAAAAGATTTGAGCCAATATTTATTTGTGCACCAGTTAAAGAGTTGATAGATGAAATATCAATGTTTTGGCTAATATCTAAAGGTTTTATTTTTACATTTTTATTTAATTCTTGATTTAAATTTGTTTTCATATCCAGTTTTTTAGGCTCTACTTTTTTAACTGGTTCTTTAGGTTTAACCCTTTGTTTTTTTTCTACAACAGTATCTTTTTTATCTCTTAAAAAGTTTAGTTCCACTGATTTTGTCTCTTTTTTTATTGCTTCACTTTGTGTTGAGGTCATCTTTTGCATTAAAATAAACATTCCCACAGAAATAATAAAAGATACAGCTACTGCAATTAAAATACGCATCTTAATTCTTTAGTGTTGAAACAGAGATATTTGTTATGCCTGCAAGTCTTACTTGATCCATAACTTTTACTAAAACACCAGTTCTTGCATCTTTGTCTGATTGAACTACAACACTGCTTTCAGTATTTGAAGCTTTAAGCCTCTCTATATTAGACCTAACAGCTCTTATATCAACCATTCTTTTATCAATCCAAATCTCATCATTGTTTTTAATTGCAATTAAAATATTTGCTTCTGTTTTTTGTTGACTAGTTTTTGCACTTGGTCTATTTACTTCTATTCCTGCTTCTTTTACAAAAGAGGTTGTTACAATAAAGAAAATTAACATAATAAAAACAACATCAAGCATTGGTGTTAAGTTTATTTCTGTCTCTTCTTTATTGTTTTTTTGTGAAAATCTTCTCATTTTATAAAACCTTTGATATTTCTAAATATAATTTATCTGTATGGTACTTTATTGATAGTTCTAATTTTTTTTCAAATAAAATTCCACTAAGTGCTACAACCATTCCTGCCATTGTTGGAATAGTTGCCATTGATACACCATTTGCCATAGATTTAACATTACTTGTACCATTTAGTGCCATCACATCAAAGACTTCAATCATCCCTGTAACAGTTCCTAAAAGACCAACTAAAGGACAAACTATAATTAAGGTCTTAATAAAACTAAGACCTGTTTTTAGTCTAATATTAGAGTCTTCAATTAGATACTTTTTTATCTCTTCTTTAAACTTTTGATTGAATTGTTGTTTTGATAAATCTTGTTTTAAAGCCTTTGCATACTTTTTGTACTCAAAACTAATATAGATATATCTTTCAATTAACAAAGCCCAAAGAAATAGGGCAATTGCAAATACGATATATAAAACAAAACCACCTTTATCAAAAAAGTTAAAGAAGTTATCTATATATAAATCAATCATATTATTTAAGTGTTTTTGCTAACATTCCTATACTTTGCTCTTCTAATACAGATACAATAGCTTCAGCTTTTGAAGAGATATATGTGTATGCAAAAAGTAAAGGAATAGCTGTAACAAGACCTAAAACTGTAGTAATAAGTGCAGTTGAAATCCCACCTGCCATAAGTTTTGGGTCACCTGTACCAAATAAAGTAATAGCTTGGAAAGTTGCAATCATCCCTGTAACAGTTCCTAATAATCCAAGTAGTGGAGTTACTGCTGCAAGAAGCTTTACAAAGCTTTGACCTTTTTTGATATGGTTTGTTTCTTTTAAAATTGCTTCCCCAATTTTGATTTCTAAATCATTGATTGAGTCATTTACATTTTTATAAAATACCCCTGCAATTTTTCCTAAAGAGTTTGTCTCATCATAGTTTTCTAAGTTCTTTTGTTGTTTTTTAATTTTTGTATGAATTAGGTTTAAAAATAGAATTTTATAAGCTGCAAATAGAAGACCTAAAACACCTAGTAAGATGATTATATATCCTACAATCCCACCTTGATGAATTCTATCCATAAATGTTGGTTTATTTCCAAGCATCTCAAATAGTGTACCTCTTGTAGGGTCTACAAGTACAGATTTAATCTCTGCTTTACTTGCTTCAAAATCCTTTGCATTTGATATAAATGTTGAAGGAGGTTGTGTTGATAATTCAATTAAAGAGTTAATATCATCTGAATATTTTAAAAATTGTCCTTTTGAAAATGCAGAAAAAATACCAATTCTAGTAACATCTTGAAGAGTTCTCTCTCCATCTTGTAAGATTACACTTGCTTGATAAGTTGATACTTTTCCACTTTGAATAATTTCATCTAACATTGTATGCCAAAATAGAGTTAGTTCTTCTATTGTTGGAAGTTTTTTAGAGTTTGAAAATTTTGTAAAAATCTCTTCTTTTTGTGGAAACTCAGATGCTGTAAAACTTCTTTGGTAATTTGTTAAAAAGTCTGCTGAAGTTTGTCTAACACTTCCAAACATCTCTCCTAAGTCACCAATTTTTAGATTTAACTCAGCCTCTTTTTCAGCTAATACTTTTTCATTCTCTTCAATAATCTTTTTTAATTTTTTAGTTTCAAGATTTTCAATTTTTAATTCATTTGTTACTTTTATTAGAAGCTCTTTTTGCTCCTCTTTATTTTCAATAAAATTTTTTAATCTTTGTTGTTCAGCTATTAATTCTTGATTTGAGGTAGTTTTTACATTTTTTAATAAGTTCTCTAAATCAAGTGCAAAACCTTGGTTTATAAATAGTAGTGTTACTAATAAATATTTTAACATTAGTTATCCTTCGATGTAAGAAATGGAAGATTTAAGAAATCTACATTTTGATGTTTTTGAGCAATTTTAATTCCTCTTCTAATATTTGATTTAGCATTAGAACTATCAATTTTTTCCCAAGTTTTTGTTTTATTATTCCAATATCCATAGTTTTTAAAATCTAAACTTTGATAATATAAAGCAGTTCTTCCAAGTCTAAGAAAATCATATGTTTTTCCATCGATTTTATCTTGGTATGTCTCTATACTATTTGCATAGTCATACTCAATTTTAAATGCTTCTAAAATAATTCTATATTTTTCTGCTGTTTTAATATCTGCTTTATCTAAGTTTGATTCAAGTTGTTTAATTCTTGTAGTTCTCTCTTCAATTAAAAATGGAGTGTCCATCTCTACTAATTTTTTTAGACTCTCTACCATACTAATCATAAGTGGGAAAATATTTTTTTGAGTATTTTCAATATCAATAATTTGTTGATTCATATTTTTTAACTCTTCTTGTTGTGATTGAAGAATTTTTCTTAGTTGTTCATTGTAAATTTTAGTACTTTTTAATTCAGCATTTGTATATTTATACTTACTTAAAAGCTCTTCTCTTTGGTACTCTACATTGTCAATCTTATTTTGATAAGTCTTAAGTTTAGTATTTGTATTTTCTATTACATCTAATGACTTATCTATCTCATTTGAAAATAGGCTTGATGTCAGAAATAATGAAATGAAAATAGTTTTAAATAACTTATTCATCTAATTCCTTTTAGTATTAATTTTGAGAATTATAATCAATTGAAAATAAAAATAAACTTATATGTTTATTAAATAGTAACAATGAATTTTACCTTAGATAAAAAGGCTAGATAAATTCGAGAATATAGGAGTATTCTTATTGTTGAATCTAAAAATAGATTCTTTAATATGAGTGTTAATATTATTTTTATTAATACCTCTGAATTTTTTTAATCTTTCAGAAATATAGGTATTTAAACTATTTTTTTTATTCATATATCCTAATAATAAATAGGTATTTTTATTTTCATTTAATAATAATTTTGCACAATTGATTTTTCTATTGTTTAATAGGCTCTTTTTAATCTCTTCTTGTATTGAGTACCTAAAATCATTTAATAAAATAATTTCACTATTGTGTTCAATGTAAAAAATCATATTTTTATTAAAATTAAAATATTTTAAGTAGCAATATTTAGGAGAACTATTTAAAGTATGGCAATAGTATAGGTTAATATAGTTTCTTAGAATTTTGTAGTATTTATTAATTGTTACTCTACTAATATCTATTTTAGTTGAGGCTTCACTTGCAGTTAAATCTTCGCTAAAACATTTACAAATATTTGTAAAAGAGTTTTTATCTATTTTTTTATATTTATTCTGTGCTTTAAAAGAAATCATAGACTATTCTAATTAAAAAAAATGTGTAAATTATGTGATTAAAATAGTTAATGAATAGTTCTTTTTTTTGCTTATCATGTATTTATTACTCATAATTTTATTCTAAGTTTAAATCCGAAATAATTCCAAAATATCTTAATTCTAATAATTGTTATCAATAAGGAGTATAAGTGAAATTAAGTAAACAAAAAATATTAGGGCTATCTTTTTGTACAGCCTTTTTAATCCATGGTTCAGTATTCGCAGCTGAAAATAATAAAGAAAAAACATCTCTTGGAACGGTAGAAGTAGTTAGTTCAAATGATTCAGAAACTACAAATTCATATACTGTTGATTCAATGAATAGTGCTACAAAGTTGAATTTATCATTAAGACATACACCACAATCAGTAAATGTACTTACAACACAAAAGCTAAATGATTTAGGAATAACTTCTTATCAAGAGATGCTTACAAATGTTACAGGAGTATCTTTAGATAGATGGGATGAGAGGTTAAAAACTACAGCAAGAGGTTTTGAAATTGATTATTATAAAGTTGATGGTATGCCAACTTATATAACTTATAATGATAGAGATTTAGACCTTGCTATGTTTGATAGAGTTGAAATTGTAAGAGGTGCAAATGGACTTACTACTGGTGCAGGTAATCCTGCATTGAGTATAAATTTAGTTAGAAAAAGAGCAACAAGTAAAGAGTTTAAAGCAGATGCTTCTATTTCTGTAGGTTCATGGGATGCTTATAGTTTTATGACAGATATTTCATCAGCTTTAAATAGTGATGGAAGTATTAGAGGTAGACTTATTGCAAAACATCAGGATAAAAACTCTTTTATGGATGGATATGAAAAAGAGAATAATCTTTTATATGGTGTTGTAGATATGGACTTAACTGATTCTACTTTTGTATCAGTTGGTGCAAGTTATCAAAATATTGAAAGAAAAGGTGTTAGATGGGGTGGTCTTCCTGCTTTTTATAGTGATGGAAGTAAAACTAATTTTGATAGGTCTTTAACTGTTTCTGATGATTGGACATATTGGGATACTGAAGTAAAATCAATATTTGCAAATTTAGAGCAACTTTTATATAAAGATATATCTTTAAACCTTGCTTATTCATATGATGAGATTGATAATAAAAATGCAATGTTATATTTTAAAGGAAAAGTTAATAAAGCAGATGGAAGTGGTATTTCATATATGGATTGGGAGTCAGATAAAACTAATAAACAACATAATTTAGATTTAAATTTAAAACTTCCTTTTGAGTTTGGAAACTTAGCACAAGAGATTATTATTGGAACTTCATATAATAAAGATAAAACAAGTAACTATAAAGGTAGATATCCAAATGGTTATTATTCATCATTACCAAACTTTTTTAATTATGATTTAACTTTAGCAAAAGTTTCAAATGCTGATATACCTTATATAGTTGAGCCAGAAGAAATTGAGCAAAAAGCTATTTATTTAGCTGGAAATTTTTCTCTTACAGAGACTTTAAAGCTAATTGCAGGAGCAAGAGTTTCAAGTTGGGAATATTCAAGTACAGATGAAACAAAAGAAAAAAGAAAATTTGATAATGAGTTAACACCTTATGTAGGAGTGGTTTACGATTTAGATAAAAACCACTCTATTTATGCAAGTTATACAAGTATTTTCAAACCTTCAGATAAGAAAAATAGAAGTGATAACTTTTTAGACCCAATTGAGGGTAAAAACTATGAAACTGGTATAAAAGCAGAATATTTTGATGGAAAATTAAATGCTTCTTTATCTGTTTTTAGAATAGAACAAGATGGAGCTGAAGAAGATGGTACTCCAATTGCTGGGAAACAACCTTATAAATTAGTAAGTGGTGTTGTTAGTAAAGGTTTTGAATTAGATTTAAATGGACAAATTACTGATAATTTAAATCTTAGTTTTGGAGTTGCAAACTATAAGGCTGAGACAGCAGAGGGAGAAAAGTTTGATACAAAAGCTTCAAGAACAACAGCAAATCTTTTTGCTAAATATAGTATGAATAAATTTCAAGTTGGAGCAGGTGTAAATTATAAAAGTAAATTTTATACAGGAGCTGGTGCAGAAAAAATTACACAAAAAGCTTATGCAATAGCAAATGCAATGGCCTCTTATAAGCTTAACAGTAATACAAATCTTCAATTAAATGTGAATAATGTTTTTGATAAAAAATATTACTCAGGAATAGGGGCAAATAGTATGACATATGGGGATCCAAGAAATGTTATGCTTACTTTAAAATATACTTTCTAAAACAATTAGCTAAAAAGGAGCTTTCCTTTTTAGTTAAACTCTCAATTATGATAATAACTATTAATTTTAATTAAAATATACTATAATTCTTTTTATGTTAGAAGAAAAGTATAAAAAATTAAAAGTATTATATGTAGAAGACCAAGAATTAATAAGAGTAAATGCAATCTCTTACTTAAAAAGATTTTTTAGTGAAGTCTATGAAGCTAAAGATGCTTTTGAAGCTATAAATCTTATTGAAAAAGAGCATCCTCATTTAGTAATTACTGATATAAAGATGCCAAAATTAAATGGTCTTGATATGATTAGACAGGTTAGAAAAGAGGATAAAAAAACTCAATTTATTGTTTTGACAGCATTTACAGATAAAGAGTATTTATTAGATGCTATTGATTTAGGTTTAGTTAAATATTTAAGTAAACCTATTAGACATGAAACTATTTTCCCTTTACTTTTACAATGTGCAAAAAACTGTTTAGAAGCTGACTCTAATAAAAAATTTTTTGATAAAAAGAGTTATTTTAATCTATTTGAATCTAAATTAGTGGTAGATGAAGAAGAGATTAAATTAACAAAAAGTGAAATCAAACTTTTAGAACTATTATGTAGAAAATATCCAAATATTGCCTCTTATGATGAACTACAAGACTATATTTGGTTTGATGAATATATGAGTGAAAATGCAGTAAGGCTTTTAGTTCGAGATTTAAGAAAGAAACTTCCTAAAAATAGTATAAAAAATATATCTAAATTGGGTTATAAGATAGAAATTTTATGAGGAAAATAGTTTTTATTTTTTTTATTTTTTATTCTTTTTCTTTTGCTTCTGATAAATTTGGAATAATTGATAAGGTATATATTTCTGAAGATTTTAAAACTTATAAGTTAGCAAAATATAAAGATTATAAAAATAAAAAAGTAGAACAGTTCTCTATAAAAGTAGAACTAAACAAAAATAAGATTTCAAAAAAAACTTATTATTTAAGTGTTGTTTCGGATTATGACAACTTACTCTCTTCAAATATTAAATATATAAAAACCCCTTATCAAATGTTAATTAAATTAGATGAGAAAACCCCTGATAATTTACTCTTTTTTTATAAGTATGAAAATCCTAAAAGAGTAGGTTTTAGGTTAAAAGCAATTAGTGAATTTGAATATAAATACCTTCTTCCTATTGAAGGTATTATTTATGGTTTAGCTTATGGAATAATCTTTTGTGCAGCACTTTACTATTTTATCATTTATCTTTCTATGAAAAAGAGATGTTTTCTTTTTTATTCAACTATGCAACTTTTTGTTCTTTTATCTTTATTTGGTTTTATGATTGTTAGTTTTAAACCCTATCCTTCAGTTTTTGCACAAACAGTAATAGATATTTTTGAAAATCTTAGTTTTATTTTCACTATACTCTTTGCAAAAGAGATATTAAATATTAAAAAAATATACCCTTCTGCTCTTTTTATAATAAAGCTTTTTTTATTTATAAATTTTATAGATATAGGAATAATTCTTGTTCTAAATTACTCGTTACTTTATGAGTATATGCCTTTTTATATTAGTTTTTTAATACCTACATTATTAGGAGTTATTTCTATTTTAAAAGGAGATAAAAAAGCTATAGTTTATACTTTTGGTTGGGCTTTTATGCTTAGCTTTATTTTTATGGCAGAAAAAAATTTAATATCAATAAGTGGTATTTATACTATTCATTTTGTGGCACCTATGGAGTCTTTGATTTTTAGTTTTGCATTAGCTTTTACTTTAAAAAGTTTTGTTCAAGAAAAAAATGAAAAAGAGAAACTTCTAATTCATAAAAATAAGTTAGCCTCAATGGGGGAAATGATAAATAATATTGCTCATCAATGGAGACAGCCTTTGATGCACTTAAGTTTTATAAATATGAATTTACAAATGGCTTCCTATGATAAAAAACTTTCAAAAGAGTATTTAGCAGAAAAAATAGAAGAATCAAATAAGCAATTGGAGTTTATGTCAAATACAATTGATAGTTTTAGAGATTTTTATAAACCACAAAAAGAGAAAGAGAATTTTTTTATATCAAAGGCTGTAAAACAAGCAGTAGAAATTATGTCTGTTTTATTAAATAAAGAAAATATAGAAATAGAAGTTGAAGTAAAAAAAGATAAAGAGATTTGTGCTTATGCAAATGAATATTCTCAAGTAGTATTAAATCTAATTACAAATGCAAAAGATGTTTTAGTACAAAGAAAAATAGCAAAGCCTAAAATAAAAATTACCATAGATAGTTATTCTAATAAATCATTTACCACTGTTTGTGATAATGCAGAGGGAATAAATAAAGTACATATAGAAAAAATATTTGAACCATATTTTACTACAAAAGAGAGTGGAAGTGGAATAGGGCTTTATATGTCTAAAACAATAATCAGCTCACACTTTAAAGGGGAGTTAAAAGTAGAAAATAAAAAAGAAGGTGCTTGTTTTACCATAGAGGTCTAACTAAAAAAGTAGGTCTACTTTTTTAGTTGAGAAGTTAGCATTTTTGTATTTTTTGCACTAAAATATAAAGTAAGGACAAGAAGAACAAAGGCTATTGAAAATAGTACTATAACAGAAGTGTTGATTAATGCACCATGTTGATTTTGAGAAAGCTTTTTACTTGTTTGTGTTTTATCTGTTTTTTTAGTAAAACCTTCCAGAGGTGCAAAACCTTCTTTTACAACTGTATGCCCAGGTCCTCCATCAAGAACTACTTGATACTGCTCTTTTGGAATCTCAATTGTAAGTTCACTTTCCTTGGGAAGTCTTTTTTGATATAAAACCTCTCCTGTAATTAGTGATTCAAGTTTTACTAAAGCCCCTACAGTTTTTTCTCCTGTACTAAAGGCTCCAACTACTGTTATCGTATTGTCTTCATTATCAATAATATCCATAATCAAAGTATGAGCATTTAGATTTAAGCTTAATAGTAAAAGTACAAGTATTGATTTTATTTTCATTAGTTATCCTTTTTTTTAGAAAATAGAAGTTTAAATTCTTCTCTATCTTTTGGTATTTTAAAGCCTATAAATAGAAGTAAAAGTCCAAAAATAAATAGAGCAATATCAACATTTAAGATGATAAACATATTGTTTGTAAATAGTTCAATAGGAGAAAATCCTGACATATAAAAATGAATAAATGGAGTTATCATAAATAAAATTGCACCTAGAACTAAAAACTCTTTTGCTGCTTTAAAAGAACAAACTCTATAAAAAGACCAAGTTAAAGTACTAAGCCAAGCAATAAAAAATAGTCCTTTTTGCCAAAACATTCTCTCTTGCATATCAAATGGTAAAAGCCATTGAAGTAAAAAGATAAAACCAGTTGCAGGAATAACTCCAATCATAACTGTTAAAGATAGTTTTCCAAACCAGTGATAAAAGGGAATTTTATTATCAAACTTTTTAGCTTTTTTCTCTAAGAAAAGCATAACTGCAAAACCAATTGCAACTCCACAAATAGCCATGATAATTGCAATGATAGTTCTTACAAAAATATCAACTCCAAAAAGCAAGTGTAAGAAATATAAAGTATCTGCAAACATACTTGTCCAGTTTCCATCAAGTACTTTTTTGTACTCAATTAAACTTCCATCAACTCCACTTAAAACAACAACTGGATTATTAAATACTCCATTTAGAAAGGGAAAGTTTGGATTATATCCTGTAAGTTCAATTTGTGCAGAGCTATCTTTCCAGTTTATTAGTTTTATTTTGTCAAAGTTGATACTTGGATTTATATCTTCTGCTTTTTGAATTAATTCACTAATTGGAAGCATAGAAACTTGCTCATCATTTTTTTCAACTAAAGCCCTTTGAGGTTTCAATACTGGACCAACTGCTTGCCAAGTATTTGAGATCTCTCCTTTTGAAGAGATATAGGTCATTAAAGTTGAGCCTGAATATCCAATATTCATATAAGCTCCTGTAAGAGTAACTATTACAAAAGGAGCAAATAGCCAAATAAATACTTTTCTATGATATTTAGAGAACTTTCCTTGGTGATTTTTTGGATTATTATTGTATTTTAAATAATAAACTTGAATTAACCCTCCAATAATTAAAAGCATAACCGCTACTGCAACAAGACCAAATACAAAATATCCAACACTCATAAAAGGTCTTCCATAGTGCATATGATTTAAGAACTTTGCTAGCTGAGAATTATCACCTTCATCATTAACTTTTTCCATAGTTTTTGGGTTGAAAACTACTGGCTCTACAAACATATGAGTTACTTTTAAAGCAGGGTCATTGAAGTATCCAGGAAGTTCTATAATAATATTGTTTGTAGGAAAGTTTGGGTCACTAATAACTGGGTCAATCATTTTAGAATAGTTTATCTCTTTGATATTTGCAGCTTCAAAGTGTCGTGAGGGTTTTTCCCATGTTTGAATATAGGGTAAAAAAATTGCAAAAATACCAAAGAAAACACACAGGTACATAAATAAGGAAGCACTAATTCCTACACTTACATGTATTCTTTGAAGTCTTTGTTTAAATAGTTTACTTGCATTTTCCATAGATTAACTTCCTAAAATAAATAATAAGATTCCAATAGCACATATTAAACTAGGAATAAAAACCCTTTTAAGTGCAATTAGTTTTGTATATGAAAGTGCTATCCAAAAAGATAGGACTGCCCATAATAAAGTATAAAGATAAATAGGTATTACAAGTGATTCTCCTAGTGGAGCAGGAATTAAAAAAGTTAATAGAGTCATAAATAAATAAGAGACCAATAGTCCACCAAAAATAGAACATAAAGTTCTAAACAACCCAATTTTTTTTCCGCTGTTTTCAGGTGTTGAGAGATTTTTATATATAGTTTTACAATTTGAATTCAACAATAATACCTTTATTTAATTTTGAGAATTATAATCATTTAACTTAAATTAATACTTAATATCAAAGCTATCATGATAAGTGATTATTTTAAGTTGAGTCTACTCTTTAGTAGAACTCAACTTTAAGATATTAGAAATTTATTTGAGCAGAAATAATAAATGTTCTTCCTTGTCCTGCAACTCTACCAATAGGGCTTACATCAACACCTCTAAAGTAATAATCTTTATCAAAGATATTATTAACTCCAAAGCTCAAATCAGCTGTAAAGTCACTATTGATTTTAACTTCTCTTGAAACTTTTGCATTCCATAAAGTATATGAAGGAACTTCTCCATATTGTCCATTTGCTGATTCTTCTTTTGTATTAGTACTATCAGAAAATGCTTTACTAATATAAAGCCCTGTTAGATTGAATTTATTTTTATCATATTCATAGTCAGATGAGATACTAAATTGATGTTTAGCTACCCAAGGAAGCTGATTTCCTCTATTATCCCCTGTTAATTGTTCTGTATCAAGATATGTATATCCTAAGGCAAACTGTGTATTATCACTTGGTTTAAAATTGATTTGAGTTTCAATACCTTGGTGTCTTGTCTCTCCAAGGTTTTTAAAAGATTGAGTACTTGCTACATATTCAATTTGGTCTTCATAATCAATTCTAAAAAGTGTACTTCCAATACTAAATTTACTATTTGGCTCATATCTAAATCCAAGCTCATAGTTCCAAGCAAGTTCAGCTGCTAAATCGCCATCTTTTCTTACTTGAGCAACTTGTGGAGATTTAAGAGATCTTTGTGCATTTGTAAATAAAAACAGGTCATTTGTTGCTTGATACCCAATACTTAACCCAGGAAGCCAAGACCTCATATCTTTTCTCTTATCTGCAAGTGGGTCATTACTTAAGTTATCACCAAAATCAGTATCAATTTTTTCGTATCTAATCCCTGGTGTAACTTTTAATCTTCCATCCATTAAAGAGATAGTATCACTTAAATAAGCTGCAACAGCATCTGTTTTGATTTTCCAATCTCTAAGTGTATCTTGAACTCCATCACTAAATTTCATTTGATGTAATAAATAATCAACATCTTCTTTTACATATCTTGTTCCAAAAGTAACTTTGTGATTAGCTTTTTCAAAAGTAAATCTAGGTTCTGTTCCAAAAACATCAATTTCTCTATCGGCAACTCTTACAGAATTAGCTGTTCCTGGAGTAAATGAAGAACCTGATGTATTCCAACCCCAATCAAATCTTCTTTCACTTTTTTGTGCATAGTTCATCCAGTAAAACTCTGTATCTTCAGTGAGATTTAACTTATAAGTGATAGAAGCTCTTTTTGTTTTTCCATGAAACTCATCATGAGGTCTTTGTGAAGAACTTTTGTCATCTTTATAATCTTTTGGAAGTTGTGCTCCTGGTAAGTTGGCATCTGCTTTGTAGTATTGAATATTTGATTTTATTTCACTATTATCTGTTGGAAAATACTCTAAATCAAAAATAAAGTTATTTACATTTGTATCAGAATGATCTCTAAATGATTCTCCATTTATATTATTGTATTGAAGTTGTAAACCTAAATTATCATTTATAAAACCACCTGTTCTAAAATAAGTATCAGTTAAAATATTTCCATTATCAGCTGATTGTACAGTTCCTTTTATCGTAGAAGAAGGTTTTGTAGAAATAGGTTTTGTAACAAAGTTTACAACTCCTCCAACATTGTTTGGACCATAATGAACAGCTGCTCCACCTCTTACTATATCAATAGTTTCTAAAGTTTCCATTGTAATTGGAAATAGTGAGAAACTTGAGTGGCTATAAGGAGCAATTGAAGCTGGTATTCCATTTACCATTGCATTTAAATTTGCACTTCTACCAGGTTTTAATCCTCTTAATGAGATATTTGGTAAAACTCCTGTTCCTGTCTCATCTTGAATTTGAATACCTGGTACAACTCTTAGTGCATCTTCAATATTTTTTACAGCAGTTTTACTTAATGTTGCTGAATCAATAATTGTTCTTGCTCCACTATATGTTTTTACATCTTCATAACTTGAATTACCTAACCACTCTCCTTGAACTTCCACTTCTCCTAAGTTATTCGAGCTATTTTTTTCTTTTTTATCTACTATTCTTTTTCTAATTAAGATAGTATTATCTTCAATAATTGCCTCAAGGTTTGTGTTTTTTAATAATTCTTCAAAAGCTTTTTCAATACCTTCTATATTTTTAAAGTTTGATGCTTTTTGATTTTTTAATAGTTTTGCATCAAGCATATATGACATATTTGAATCTTTTGATAATTGTTCAATTGCCTTTTGTAGGGATAAGTTTTCTACTGAATATTGTTTTGCGTATAAGCTTGTTGATAAAGCAAGAGCTAACATTGGTGCAATCAATGTTGATTTCTTTTTAATCATTTGTGTCCTTTAGTTTCTTTTTAGTATTAAGAATGATTATTAAAATTATTCTTTTCGATAATAAGACGGATGAATAAAAAAAATCAGACATCAATTTTTAAAAAATTTTATTTTTTTGTTTTTCTTTTCTATTTTAAGTGCATAAATTTTTGGTAAAGCTTTAATAAAAGAATCAAATTCATTTAGTTGGAATTTACCTGTTATAGCAGTTTGAGAAATATCATAATTTTCAAAGCTAGCTTCAATTTCATTGTATCTTGAAAATTGTTTAATAGCCTCTTGTAAAGGAGTGTCATTAAATAAAATATATCCTTCTTCCCAATTTGCTATTTTATTTATTTGAATTTTATTTAAAGATAATATATTTGAGTTTTCATCTAATAAAAGAGAATCCTCCTTTTTCAATAAAGCGATTGTTTCATATTTATTATTGTTGTTTTCCTTTGATATTTTTACAAGACCTTCTTTTACTTTTATAGAAATCTTTTTATCAAACTTATCAACTTCAAAAGCAGTACCTAAAACTTTTATCTCAGTATTTTTTATATCTATTGTAAAAACTTTTGTTTTATCTTTTGCAACATAAAACATTGCTCGACCTTCATTAAACTTTATTTCTCTTTTATTTTTAAAATAGTTAATTTCTATATCAGAGTTTTTATCTAAAACTATTTTTGTATTATCAGGTAAAAGAATATTCTTATTAATACTATTTTGTGAAACTAGATGATTTGAGTAAGTAGGAGAAACAAACTCATTGTATTTGAAACTTCCAAAACCAAGGGCTAAAATAAATATTGCCGCTGCTGCTAATGGTTTTATTTTTTCAATTATCTTTGTTTTTTTTGCTCCTTTTTTCGCTTTACAGGCTAATTCATCTTTTAATTGAGAAGGAAGAGATTTAAATACCCTTCTAATAGATTTATTTTCTTCATATATCTTTTTGTGTATTTCATTTGAATTTAACCAAAAGTTTAATTCACTTTTTTCTTTTTTATTTAAACCTTCTTCTTCTCTTGTAAGCCAAGATATAGCTATTTGTTCGATATTTTTCATATTTGGCTCCTAATAATTGTTCAATTTGTTTTTGATTTTTTCACTGGCTCTTAGAATATTTTTCTCAACAGCAGCAATGCTTATACCCATTTTTGAAGATATTTCTTTTCTAGAGTATCCTTCAATTACGTGTAAAATAAAGGCTTGTTGACATTTTGGTGGAAGACCTTGAACTATTTTCATTATTTGTTCATATTGGTTTGATTGTACAACTTGTTCTTGGGGTTGTTCTTCTTGGGGAATAGTATGTTCCTCTTCTTCATATAAAGTTACAGATGAATTTTTCTCTTTTCTTGATTGGTCTATTACAATATTTCTTGAGGTTTTGTATAAATAGGCTCTTTCATTATCAATATTTGAGTTTTTATTTACATATAATAATCTGCTATATGCTTCTTGAATAACATCTTTAGCTTTCTCTTTATCACCTATCATTCTTTGAACATAATATATTAACTCTTGATAATATTGAACCACTTTTAATAGAATCCTTTTTGATTTTGAGAAATATTATCATAATTAAAATTTAAAAAAAGTTAGAATTCAAAAGAAATTATTTGAATAGAAACTTGCAAAGCAATCACATAGAAAAAATTAGATATAATCACGAAAATTAAAACTGAAAGATTGATATGATTGACGTAAGACTATTACAAAAAGATTTTGAAACAGTTGCAAATTCACTTACTAGAAAAGGTGTTGAGCAAGAAGTATTAGATAATTTAAAAACTATCTCTGAAGAGGCTAAGGCTAAAAGAAAAGAGATGGAAGATGTAACAGCAGAGCAAAATAAACTTTCAAAAGAGTTTGGAAGATATAAAAAAGAGGGGCTTGATATTGCACCTTTACAAGCAAATATTAATGAATTAAAATCTAAAAAACAAGAGTTAGAAGAGGAAGTAAGAGTTTTAGAAGAGAATTTAACTTCTATAGCACTTGGTGTTCCAAATCTTCCTGATGAAAATGTACCTGATGGTATAGATGAAACTGAAAATATTGTTTTAGAAGTAATTGGAGAAAAGCCTCAATTCTCATTTGAGCCAAAAGAACACTGGGACTTATCTTGTGGTTGGTTAGATTTTGAAAGAGGTGTAAAACTGGCAAAATCTAGATTCTCTGCAATAAAAGGAGAGGGTGCAAGATTAGAAAGAGCTTTAATCAACTATATGCTTGATTTTAACAGAGCAAGAGGTTTTGAAGAGTGGTATGTTCCTTTTATGGCTAATTCAAATACTCTTCAAGGGACAGGACAGTTACCTAAGTTTGAAGATGATTTATTTAAGATTGAAGGAGAAGATTTATATCTTATTCCTACAGCAGAAGTTTCATTAACGAACCTTTATAATGATGAGATTCTTCCCGCTGAAGAGTTACCTCTTCTTTTAACTTCATATACTCCTTGTTTTAGAAAAGAAGCTGGGAGTGCTGGTAGAGATACAAGAGGATTAATTAGACAACATCAATTTGATAAAGTGGAAATGGTTGCTATTACAAAACAAGAAGAGTCAGATGAAATATTTGAAAAGATGGTAAATTGTGCAAGTGATTTATTATCATCTTTAGGTCTTGCTCATCAAAAAGTTATGCTTTGTACAGGAGATTTAGGATTCTCAGCAGCAAAAACTATTGACCTTGAAGTTTGGCTTCCTGGACAAAATAAATATAGAGAAATCTCTTCTATCTCAAATACAAGAGATTTCCAAGCTAGACGAGCAAAAATTAGATATAAAGAGGATAAGAAAAATCTTCTTGCTCATACTTTAAATGGTTCATCATTAGCAGTTGGAAGAACATTACTAGCTATTATGGAAAACTATCAAAATGAAGATGGAACAGTAAGTATTCCAGAAGTGCTTAAAAGATATTTCTAAGAAATCTTACTTTTCTTCATCAAAATTCATATCATAAAGATAACTTGAAATTATTTCAAGTGTATCTTTATCATAGCCTAATTCAGGCATAAGTTCATATTTACTAATCATATCTAACATAATAGATGTCTCTTCTTTAGGTTTTACAACCCAAGTACTCATATAAGAAACAAAATCTTCTTTTTTTGCAAAGGCTTCTTTATATCTTGTAACTATCACTTTTAATGAAGGGGCTGATATATTTTTTGTTTTATGATGACAAGTTGTACAATTTCCTTCTAAGAGTAAATTCCCATAGGAGTTAGCTTCTAAAGATAAAGAAATAAGAAAAGTTAAAAAAATGTATTTCATAATATTTATTATATCAGTTTTTCAGGTTTACCAAAAAAGTAACCTTGTGAATAATCAACACCAATTTCATTTAAAATATTATATATATTTTCATTTTCTACAAATTCTGCAATTGTTTCAATATTTTGTTTTTTTGCAAAAGTTACAATAGTTTCTACAAGACTTCTACTAAATTCATCTGTTTCAATATTTTTTATTAAACTTCCATCTATTTTTAAAATATCAGGTGTGTACTCTAATAGTCTTTCAAAATTAGAATAACCACTTCCAAAATCATCAATTGCAATTTTGACATTCCCCACTTTTTTTACATGGGAAATAAAGTTTTTAACATTTTGAAAATTTTTTATATTTTCATCTTCTAAAAGTTCAAAGGTAACTCGACCTTTATATTTATCTTTTGAGACTAAATTAATAAGTTTATTTCTAATTGCATTGTTCTCTATATCCAGTACGGAAAGGTTAATACTAACATTATGTTCAATATGGTCTAAAATATTAAAGGAGCTTTCTATTACTCTATTTGTGATTTTTGTATAATAGGCACCTTTTTTTGAAACATCTAAAAAATAAAAGGGAGAGACTGTTTCTCCTTCTTCATTTATAAGTCTTACTAAAGACTCATATTTGATTATATTCTTTGTTTTATTATCAATAATAGGTTGAAAATAAGAGATGATTTTAAAATTATCTAAGGCTTTTTTTACCATATGAATTGTTTCAATATTTTTTTGTGCAGTTTTTTGAGCCTCTTCTACAAGATTATTTGCAAAGATTAGATTCATATTTGTATCAATAGCTCTTTCAATTCCATATTTTGCATTTTCAAAAAGATTTTTTTCTCCAATACAATAACTTACTACAATAGAGATATCATACTCGATATTATCAAGTTTTATTGTCTCTTGTTTTGTATTTATAATAAGTTCACTAAGAGTATTTTCTACTTTTTTATCTGCTTTTTCAAGCCTTGAATAGTCACAACTTAAAGCAAATAAACCATCTCCAAGTTTATATATTTTCTCAAAAATCTGACCCTCTTTAGGTAATAAAGCTAAAATAGCATTACCTAAGATAACTTCTATTTTTTCAACACTTCTTGTATCATAAAATTTATCTAAAATATCAAAGTTTTCAATTTGTATTAAAGCTAAGAAAGATTTACTACAAGACTCTAAACTAGCAATAAGTTGTTTCTTTTCACTCATAATTTCAGTTATATCATCTCTTAATGCCATATACTCTATTATCTCGCCTCGATTATCTAAAATAGGTTTTATTGTAGATTTAACAAAATAGCTTTTTCCATCTTTTGTGAGGTTTTTGATAATTCCTGCCCAAGGCTTTTTATCAACTTTAATTGTTTTCCATAGATTTGCAAATAGCTCTTTTGGATTATCTGGATGCCTTACTATATTATGAGGTCTTCCTATTAATTCTATTTCACTATATCCTGAGATTTTGCAAAAATTGTCATTAACAAAAGTAATCATTCCATTTGGATCAGTTTTTGAGATAATAGAACTCTTGTTTGTAATATCTTTATATTGATTTAAAATAGCAAGATTTTTTTCATGTTCTTTTATAAGTTTACATTTCTCTGTTACTTTTAATAGGGTATTGTAAAGTTGCTCTAATTTAATTGGTTTTAATATAAAACCATCAATTCCAGCCATAATTGCTTCATCAATTAATTCTCTTTCATTATGAGCTGTAATTATTATTGAAGGTATATTATAATTGATTTTTCTTGCTTCTAAAATGAGTTTAATACCATTCATAATTGGCATATTTATATCAGTTATGATTAAATCAAAGTTTTTATTATTTTTAAATATTTCTAAAGCTTCATGACCATTTTGGGCTAAAGTTATATCAGTAAAAATTGAAGAAAGAAGTTTCAGTATATTTAATCTAACTTCTTCGTCATCTTCGACATATAAAACTTTTATATCTTCTGCTTTATTTATTAATTCATTTAATTGTACTTTATCAATCATAAGTAACTCTTCTTTTATAAAATTAAATTATTTTACAAAAAAATAGCAGAAAAATCAAAATTAATCGTTATATTTTAGTTATATTTTATAAATAATCATTTGATAAATGTTTTCATATCATAAAGTTTGTCATAAATTGTTATTTTTAAATAACCTTTTCTTATATTATAAAGTTTAAATACCATTATCTCTCCAACTTTAATTTTATTTTTATAAACAGACTTTGAAGATTTAAAATGTCCTATTGCTGTACCAATTGTAACTTTTGGCATTTCTACTTTATATTTTGTATTTACAAAGATTTCTACAAAACAAGTACCATTAAAATCAGAATCAGTTTCTCTTTTGTTTTGGATATGCTCTTTTTTCCCATTTTCATCTGAAATAGTTAATGCGTAAGCATTATATATTTTGGGTGAAGCAAAAAGAAAATTAATAAGTAGTAAATTTATTAGTAAAACTTTTATCATGTTGTATTCTACAATATAATTGTATATTTTTTGTATTTTAGTTACTATTGTGTGTTAGAATACAAAAAATATTTTTTTAGGATAATTATGAATTTTTTTAAATATATTAAAGCAGTAGGAACGGGACCAAAATCAAATAGAGATTTAACAAAAGAAGAGATAATAGAGGCAATTCAAGGGATTTTAGAACAAAAGTGTGAAAATGAACAAGCTGCAGCTTTTTTAATGCTTTTAAGAGTAAAGCTAGAGAGTGAAGATGAGTTAGCAGGTTGTTTACAAGCTTTTGAGAAATATATAAAAAGAGATAATATTCCTGAATCAATTGAGTTAGGATTTTCATATGATGGTAAAACAAATCAGCCATATCTTTTCCCTTTATATGGAAAGATATTAAAAGAGTTTTTTGAGAAAAACAACCAAATCAAGCCTTTAGATATTGTAATTAGTGGTGATTATTGTCAACCTGCAAAAGAGGGGCTTACAGTAAAAGATATTGCTACAAATATAGAATTAGAAGATAATATACATTTTTTTGATAGAAAAGATTACTTTAAAGAGTTATCTGATTTAACTGAACTTAGAAAAAAACTATATATGAGAACAGTTTTTAATACAACAGAAAAACTATTAAATCCTGCAAATTCAAAATACGCGATTACTTCAGCTTTTCATAAACCTTATGTAGAGAAATATACAACTTTATTTGCAAGTAATTATAAAAACTTTTTAGTATTAAAAGGAAATGAAGGTACACCTGAAGTTTTCTCTAACTTTAAATATTGGGTTAAAGAAAATGGGAAAATTGAAGAGAAAAGTGTTGATTTAAAACAGTTAAATATAAACTATACTAGAAAATTTGAAAATATCACACTAGAACAAGCTATTGCTTTTATTCAAAATCCAGATAAAGAGACTATGAAATTAGCTAAGCTAAATGTTGCAATTTTACTTTTTGCTGCAAAGAGAGTAGGTTCAATAAATGAAGCATATAATATGTTAGTTGAAGAGAAGAAAGGATTTTTAAGTTTCTTTAAAAACCTATTTTCATAAAAAATAGACTTAATATCAAGTCTTAAACAAAAAAAATACTCCTTTTTTATATAATTCATTTATTTAAAAGGAGAACCCCTGTTTGATCTGCTAAATTTGACACTTCTTGCTGTATTTATTCCAACTTTTTTTATTGTTTCAATTACACCAGGAATGTGTATGACTCTTGCTCTTAGTATGGGAATGAGTATTGGACTTAAAAGAACATTTTTTATGATGTATGGTGAATTAATTGGTGTTGGTCTTGTAGCAAGTGCTTCGGTAATTGGAGTAGCTACAATAATGTTAAAATATCCAACAATATTTTTAGTTCTAAAGTATGGTGGTGGAGCTTATTTAATCTATTTAGGTATTCAAATGTGGATGTCAAAAGGGAAAATGGCCATAAACCTTGATGAGTGTAGTTTTAATGTTTCTAAAAAAAGTTTAGCATTACAAGGTTTTTTAACTGCAATAGCAAATCCAAAAGGGTGGGCTTTTTTTATCGCTTTATTACCTCCTTTTATTGATAAAAATTTAGAATTAGCACCACAACTTTCTGTATTACTTGCAATTATTTTATTATTAGAGTTTATGTGTTTAATTATATATGCAACAGGTGGAAATACTCTAAGAAGACTTTTACAAAATAGTAATAATGTAAGATTGATTAATAAAATTGCTGGAATTATGATGATAGGAATAGGAATTTGGTTAGCTTCAAGCTAAGTAAAAAGTTATAATGAAACTATTAATAAAATCTATTTTAATTTTAGCTACTATTTTTACAGCTACACTTCTGATAATAAAATTTAGTGGAGTATTGACAGTTCAAGATATAAAAGAGATATTTGCAACTTTAAAATCTCAGCCTTCATATATTTTAGGTGGATTAATAGTATTACTTCTTTTTGTAGATTTATTTATTGCTGTTCCAACTATGACAATAATTATTTTAGCAGGATATTTTATTGGTTTTGAGTTAGCTGTACTTTATACTTTTATAGGTCTTTTTTCTGCTTCAATTACAGGATATTTATTATCAAGAAAACATGGTAAAAAGATTCTTGATAAACTTTCAAGTGATGAGCAACAAAAGATGGAGATGACAGAGCTATTTAATAAATATGGTGTTTTAGTTTTAATTCTTTCAAGAGCTGTTCCTATGCTTCCTGAAATCTCGTCATGTTTAGCAGGAACTTGTAAAATGTCTTTTAAAAGATTCTTTTTTGCTTGGTCTTTAGGGACAATCCCTTATTTATGTGTTATTGCCTATGCCGGTTCTATTTCAAATTTAGATAATCCAATGCCAGCAATTTATGCAGCTTTAGGTGTAACTTTTGTTTTTTGGTTGTTATGGTTAATTTTTATGAAGAGAAACAAAATTAAATTAAGAGCTTAATATTTTAATTCACAAAGATAAGAGTTCTTTGTGAATTAAGTTTTTTAGTGGTCTAAAATTTGCTCTAGGAAGAGTTTTAATCTATCAGATTGTGGGTTTTCAAAGAACTCTGTTGGAGTATTCTCTTCTACAATTTGTCCAGCATCCATAAAGATAACTCTATCTGCTACTTTTTTAGCAAAGCCCATCTCATGCGTAACACAAACCATAGTAATACCTTCTTCAGCAAGTTCAACCATTACATCAAGAACTTCTCCAATCATCTCTGGGTCTAATGCTGATGTTGGTTCATCAAAAAGCATGATTTCTGGATTATTACAAAGGCATCTAGCAATAGCAACTCTTTGTTGTTGACCACCAGATAATTGATTTGGATATTTATGAGCTTGTTCTGCAATTTTTACTCTTTCTAAATAGTGCATTGCAGTCTCAATTGCCTCTTTTTTGGGTCTATTTGAAACCCAAGTTGGAGCAAGGATTAGATTTTCTAAGATTGATAAATGTGGGAAAAGATTAAAGTGTTGAAATACCATTCCCACATGTGTTCTAATCTCTCTAATTCTTTTTACATCTTCTGTTAACTCTAAACCATTAATTATAATTTGTCCCTCTTGGAATTGTTCAAGTCTATTCATACATCTAATAGTTGTAGATTTACCTGAACCAGAAGGTCCACAAATTACGATTCTCTCACCTTTTTTTACTTTTAAGTTAACATCTTTAAGAACATGAAAATCACCATACCACTTATTTACATTGTTCATTTCTATCATATATTCTAATTCACTCATTATCTTTTCCTATCTATGATCTGTATTAAATTTTTCTTCTAATGATTTAGCATATTTAGACATACTAAAACAAATTACCCAATAAATTAGTGTTACAAATACGTAACCCTCTGTCTCAAAACCTAACCATTTTGGATCAGTTGATGTTAATGTAACCATCGCTAAGACATCAAATAAACCAATAATTAGTACTAAGGTTGTATCTTTAAATAATGAAATAAAAGACCCAACAATATTTGGAATTGATATCTTAAGTGCTTGAGGTAAGATAATTAATCCCATTGTTTGCCAATATGTTAAACCAATTGAATCAGCAGCTTCATATTGACCTTTTGGAATTGCTTGTAAACCTCCTCTTATAACTTCTGCAATATAAGCAGCTTGGAAAAGAGTAATACCAATTAAGGCTCTAAGAAGTTTATCAAAATCCATATTTTCTGGAAAAAATAGAGGTAAAATTACAGAAGACATGAATAGAAGGGTAATTAAAGGAACACCTCTAATAAACTCAATATACATAATACTGATTGTCTTTATAATTGGCATTTTTGATTGTCTTCCTAAAGCAAATAAAATACCAATAGGAAAAGATACAATAATACCAACAGCTGCAACAACAATAGTAAGTAATAAACCACCCCATTTAGTTGTAGGAATAATCTCTAATCCAAAACCACCGTATAATAAAACTACAGAGATTACAGGAAATGATAAAACAATAAAAGCCCGAACTAAAGTATTATTTATTTTCTTAAATCCATAAATATATAAAAGGAAAATAAATAGAACTAAATTTGGTCTATAATATTGGTCTTCTGGATAAAAACCATAAATAAATTGATTGAATTTTTCAAATATAAAAATCCATCTTGCACCATCTTTAGTAATCTCTTCTTTTGTTCCTGTCCATGTTGCATCAAAAATCATCCAATCTAATAGTGGTGGAATTGTAAGATATAAAAGAACAAAAGATAGTATTGTTAAAATTGAACTAGTTATATCTGAAAATAGATTTTCTCTTAACCAGTGCGTGATCCCTTTTGTATTTCTAGGAGCTGGTCTAGCTTGTTTTGATTCAAAAGTAGCCATTATCTCTCCTTTATCTTCATTTTTTCATTAGCATAGTTCATAATAAGTGAGATAACAATACTAATAGTTAAATAAACAGCCATTGTCATTAAGATAATTTCAATTGCTTGTCCAACTTGATTTAAAGAAGTTCCTGCAAATATCGTTACTAACTCAGGATATCCAATTGCAGTTGCAAGTGATGAGTTCTTTGTTAGATTTAGATATTGATTAATTACAGGAGGAATAATAACTCTAAGTGCTTGAGGTAAAACTACTTTTTTTAAGATAATATGATCTTTTAAACCTAAAGCATGAGCTGCCTCTTTTTGTCCTTTTGGAACTGCTTCAATTCCTGCTCTTACTGCTTCAGCTATATAAGTAGCTGTATAAATACTAAGAGCAAAGGCTAGGGCTAGTAACTCAGGAATTAGAGTCCAACCACCTTTAAAGTTGAAGCCTTTAAGTTCGGCATACTCTAAAGTTGCAGGAGTTCCACTTACAAAAAATACTAAAGTTGGAGCTACAATTAAAATTGCTAATGAAGTCCAAACTACAGGAAATTCTTCTCCTGTTTCATCATGCTTAGTTTTAGCCCATTTTACTAAATAAGCACAAGCAATTAGTCCTAAAATAAATGCAATTATAACTGCAATAAATCCACTTTCTAAAATAGGTTTAGGAATATAAAGTCCTCTATTATTTAAGAAAATTGAATCAAAATAAGAGAATGATTGTCGTGGATTTGGGAGTGAAGCTAATACAACATTATACCAAAACAGTATTTGTAAAAGAATAGGAATATTTCTGAATGTTTCAACATAAATCATACAAAGTTTTGAAACCATAAAGTTTTTTGAAAGTCTTCCAATTCCAATTAGTAAACCAATTATTGAAGCAAAAAATATACCAATTGCTGAAACTAAAAGAGTATTTAAAAGTCCAACTATAAAGACTTTTCCATGACTATTAGATTCATCATATTCAATCAAAGATTGTAAGATACCGAATCCTGCTTCACTACTTAAGAAGTCAAATCCTGTATTAATTCCACGTTTTTCAATATTTGTAAACATATTATTTAAAATAAAATATGTAAAGATAAATATTGCTGCAAGTGCAAGTATTTGATAAATGATAGCTCTTTTTTCAGGATTATTATAAAAGGCTACATTTTCTTGAGGCTCTTTTCTATATTTTTTCATTTTATTACCTTGATATTTAAAGAAAAAGGAAAATCCTTTCTCTTTTATTAAATAATTAAGTATTTCTACTTTTATTATCTAATTGGTGCTCCATATTGAAGACCACCATCTTTCCAAAGTTTATTTAAACCTCTATCAATTTGTAAAGGAGAACCTTTCCCTACATTTCTTTCAAAAACTTCTCCATAATTACCAACTTGTTTAATGATATTGTATGCCCATTTCGCATCTAATCCCATTTGCTCACCAATTTTTCCTGATACTCCAAGAAGTCTTTGAATACTTGGATTGCTTGAATTTAACATTTGGTCAACATTTTGAGAGTTTACTCCTAGTTCTTCTGCATTTAACATTGCAATATGTGTCCATCTTACAATATTAAACCATTTATCATCACCTTGTCTAACAACAGGCCCTAAAGGCTCTTTTGAAATAATTTCAGGTAAAACAAATGCTGAACTTGGATCTTTTAATTGAGTTCTTAATGCATATAATTGAGAAGCATCTGATGTTACAACATCACATCTACCAGCTTTAAACCCTTCAATAACTTGTGCTGCTGTATCATATGTTACAGGAGTATATTCCATCTTATTTGCTTTAAAATAGTCTGTTAAGTTAAGTTCTGTTGTAGTTCCCGCTTGAATACAAAATGCAGCTCCATCTAACTCTTTTGCTGATTTTACACCTAGCTTTTTAGAAACAAGGAATCCTTGCCCATCATAATAGTTAGCACCAATAAAGTTTAATCCTAAAGAAGTATCTCTTGTTGCTGTCCATGTTGTATTTCTTGCTAAAACATCAATTTCACCACTTTGTAAAGCAGTAAATCTCTCTTTTGCATTTAAATGAGCATATTTAACTTTAGATGCATCACCTAAAACTGCTGCTGAAACAGCCTTACAAAAATCTACATCAATACCTTTCCAAACACCATCTGTATCAGGAGCAGCAAAACCAGCAAGACCAGTATTTAGTCCACAACTTAAATAACCCTTTTTCTTTGTATCATCTAATGTATCTGCCATAGATACCGTTGCAGTCATTGCTAAAGCAGCAAGACTTAATGTAGCAGTTTTAAATAATTTCATCTTTCTATCCTTTTTTTAGTTTCACAATAATTATATAAACTAAATATAGCAATTGTGTAGCAATGACAATTATATTGTATAAAATTACCAACTTTAAAAAATTTTTGTATAATTAATGAGCAATTTTGACACTATTTATAAATTACATTTAATACATTATTAATATGTAAATTACTAAAACTATGTTTGTCAAATTTAAGCAGTTTTATAATAAGCTTATGAAATTTTTCATTTTGGAGAGTTAATGCTAGTAGATGGATTTGGTAGAAAAGTAGACTATTTAAGGGTTTCTGTAACGGAAAGATGTAATTTTAGGTGTCAATATTGTATGCCTGAAAAACCATTTTCTTGGGTTCCAAAAGAGGAATTATTAAGTTATGAAGATCTTTTTGAATTTATAAAAGTTGGAATAGATGAAGGTATTAAAAAAGTAAGAATTACTGGTGGAGAACCTTTATTAAGAGAAGGATTAGAAAACTTTATCCAAATGATAGCATCATATAAAGAAGATATAGACTTAGCATTAACAACAAATGGGTTTTTATTAGACCAAGCTGCACAAAAATTAAAAGATGCAGGACTTAAAAGAATAAATGTCTCTTTAGACTCTTTAAAAGATGAAGTTGCAGCTAAAATTGCACAAAAAAATGTTTTAAAGAAAGTATTAAAAGGTATTGAAGCTGCTGATAAAGTAGGATTAAAAATTAAAATTAATTGTGTACCTATGAAAGGTATCAATGATGATGAGCTTGTAGATATTTTAAATTTTTGTAAAGAGAAGGGTTATCCTGTAAGATATATTGAATATATGGAGAACTCTCATGCAAAAGATACAGCAAAAGGTCTTACAAGTGAAGAGATTCAAGAGATAATAAAAAAATCATATAACTTTAAAAAACAAGAAAGAACAGGACCTTCTCCTTCTCAAGATTATAAATTAGATGATGGTTATGTTTTTGGAATAATTGAACCTCATAAAGATGATTTCTGTGCTACATGTAATAGAATAAGATTAACTGCAAGTGGAGTATTAATTCCATGTTTATATTTTGAAGATGCACAAAGTATTAAAGAAGCAATTCAAGCAAAAGATATTAAAAAAGCAGCAGCAATATTAAAAGATGTTTTAGCAAATAAACCTGAAAAGAATAAGTGGTCTACAGAGGATAATAGTGAGACTTCAACAAGAGCATTTTATGAGACGGGAGGCTGATAGGTTAGAAACCTATTTTTTTTCTCTTCCCTAGCTCTTTTAATGTTTTAAGTTCTTGTTTTCTACTTACATTATAAAATTCTACAAATAATCCAATAGCATTTGATTTTAAATGAATATGTGAATCTTTAATTGTATCACTTGCAACTAAATATTCATTATTTACATTTTTTTCTACTTTTTTATAATCATCATAAAGAGTTTCAATTTGTATTCTAAGAGATAAAAACTCTTTTTTGTTATCTGAAATGATTCCTACATAATATGAATTTCCAGCTTTTTTAGTAAATTTTTGATTTATTTTGCTTATATCAATATTTAACTCTTTAATAAGTTTAGCAAATTTAATATCTTGTTCTTCTCCTAAGTTATTATCTAAAAGAAATCTACATACCTCTTCTGCTTTTTTTAATCCAAAGTCATATATTAATCCATCAGTTAAAATAATTTCAGAATCATCTTTTAATAAAAAAGTTACTTGAAAAGAAGAATAGAAATTTCCAAGTAAATAGTTTATCTCTGTTTTAATATCTTTTATATTTTCTAACTCTATAGAATGTTTTTTATTTTTTTTATTATTGTCTGAAAAATTCCAAAAAATAGTATTATCACTAATTTCAATATCAATAACTCTTTTTACAAATGTTACATAAATTGTTGCAGCAATTTGAAAAGCACAAAGACCAAGAGCTATAAAAAATAAAACAGAATAAATTCCACCTTGTTGGATATGTCCTTGATACATTACTGATGCAAAAAGAGAAAATGCAACTAGCATAAATATTTTGTATGAATAGGCTTTATCAAGTGTAAGATTAAGCTTTTGCATTATTTACCTTTATATTTAAATTGGCGTATTATAGTTTACTTTGATTAAATTTTACTAAGAGTTAACTCTAAAATAAATATTTTCCTTAAAGAAAGATTAATAATCATTAAGATAAAATGCGGTTCCACTTTTAATATAAGTGAGAATATATACCTATTAGGAGGTCATTATGGCTTTAGATCAGGACGTAAAAGCAGAAATTATTGCAAAATACAGAAGAGAAGATAAAGATACAGGTTCAGCAGAAGTACAAATTGCACTTTTATCAGAGCAAATTAAAGTATTAACTGAGCACTTAAAAATTAACAAAAAAGATCACTCATCAAGATTAGGTCTTTTAAAAATGGTTGGTAAAAGAAAAAGACTTTTAGCATATTTAAGAAAAACTGATTATACTAAATTCACTTCATTAGTTGCAGACTTAGGAATTAGAGCTAAGTAATTACTAGCTTTTATAAATAAAAAAGGTTGCAAGGTTTTCTTGCAACCTTTTTTTTTGAATTAAACATAAAGATAAAAATTAATTTCTAATAATAATAAATATTAATAAATCTTCTTGTAGAATATTTAAAAAATAATTTTAGGGAAAAAATGTTACTTACAAAAAAGAGTGAATATGCCTTACTTTCTTTAATTTCTATTGCGAAAAGTGATAGTCCTAAGAATGTTGATGTATTATCAAAAGAGTTAAATATTCCAAAATCTTTTTTAGCAAAAATAATGCAAAATCTTGCAAAAAATGATATTGTGCTTTCTCAAAGAGGAGTAAATGGAGGTTTTGTTCTTAAAAAACCTTATGATGAAATTACTATCTTAGAGATTACAACAGTAGCAGAAGAAAAAATACCTTCAGTATTTGAGTGTTCTCCTTCTGTAACATCATGTCCTCAAGATATAGCAAATGCATGTAGCGTTTGGCCACTACTAAATAATCTACAAGGCAAAATCAATGACTTTTTAGGAAGTCTTACATTAAAGGATATTGCTACATGAAGCTTTTTCATTTATCTCATACAGATTTAGATGGATTTAGTTGTCAATTAATCACAAAAGAGTATTTTAAAGAGGCTTTCTTTTATAACGCAAATTACGGAGTAGAAGTAAAACTTTCACTTAAAAAGATTTTAGAAGATATTGAACCTTTTAAAGATGAAGATATTCTTTTTTTAATTACAGACTTAAATTTAACAATTCAAGAAGCAAAAGATTTAAATAAAAATATTGATGAACTAAAAGCAAATGGTTATAAGATTAAATTACAATTATTAGACCATCATGCAACAGGTGAAAAAAGTGCAGCTAAATATGACTGGTATTTTCTTGATATAAAAAGATGTGCAGCAAAAATAACTTATGATTATATGCTTGAAGAATTCAATGCTTTTGATGAAAAGACAAAAGAGTGGTTGAATCCTTTAATAAATAGTGTAAATGCAATTGATATTTGGCTTGACAATGAAATAAAGAATTTTGAATTTGGAAAAGTTTTACTCTCTATGATAAGTAGAGTTAGAGAGATAAATAATGTACTTTTTGCTGATTTAAACAGAGATTTGAGATTTTATTTATTAAAAGAGTCTGCAAAATATTTAGAAAAAGAAGATGGAAATATTCTTTTAGATAATAGTATTCATACTTTAAAAAAAGAGTTTTTAAAGTTAGATGAAAAAGATGATACTATAGATAATCTTGCGGCAAAATATTTAGTTAGTTCTTTAGCTGATTTAAAAGAGAATTTAACAATTACATATAAAGAACATAAAGGGCTTTTAACTTATACTTTAGGTTCTATCTCTATTCCAGCAAATGCTTTTTTAAGAGCTAATAAAGACTATGATTTTTTTATTGATATTAGTAAAAAAGGTAATGCTTCTTTCCGTGCTGATGGAAAAGTTGATGTATCTATGTTGGCACAAAAACTTGCAAATGGCGGTGGTCATGTTAATGCAAGTGGTTGTAAATTTGATGATTTTAAAGAGACTATTAACTACGAAGATGTAAAAAAATATATTCAAGCTAAACTAGATTCTTTAGCTAGCTAGAATTTTACTGATACATAAAAACTCAATTCAAACTTATCATCATCGCTTAGAAAGTTATTCTTTTTATAAACAGCGTATGATGGTTTTGTTGTTGTTTCATATCCACTTTTGATTAACCATTCATGATAAACCCAGTGAATGAACTTTAACATATCTCCATGATTTCCAACTAAATCAAATTTCGCATAAACACCATTTGCAATTTTAAATTTAGGTAGTTTATCATTATCTGCATCAGTCATAATACAAGCAATATATTGACACTCATTTAAGTGGGTAATTGTAGGATTATCATGTAACAAAGCTATTTGCTTGTAGTTTTTAATATCAGAATTTAATATCCAAGTTTGAAGTTTTTGCCAAGTCTGTTTAATATTTACATTATAACCTTTGTTTCTAATATAATAACTCTCTAAATAAGGCATCTTCACAATTTTTGGTTCTAGATTTGTAAAGTTTGCGGTTGATTTTAAAGCAAATTCTGATTCTTCTAAAATCTTATTTGAATACTCTTTATAACCATTATTTCTCCACTCTTTTGGTGAAAAATCAAATCTATTCTTAAAAGCTTTGATAAAAGAAGATTGAGAACTATATCCACAAGAGCTTGCAATTTCTGAAATTGTTGAATATCTATTTGTAAGAAGTAGGTTTGCAGCTTTTTGAAGTCTAATAGATTTTATACTCTCATAGATATTTTTTCCAAAAGCCTCTTTAAAAATACGATGCATATGATATTTACTAATATGTAAGTCATAACTTAATTCTTCAATATCAATGTGCGTGTCGATATGAGTGTAGATGTAGTAAAGAATATCATTTGCAATTCTTGTTCTTTTTTCCAGAGTATCTTTTTTCATAAAAAATTATAGCACTATTAAACTAAAAAATTAGCACTAATGAACAATAAAATTAGCAAAAAAGAAGAAGAAAAAGTTTTATTATTACATTACAATAGATTATCTAAATTGAACTAGAGGAAAAACATGGAAACAAACTTAGTTGCAGAAGCGATAAAGTTTATGGTCTTGGGGATGGGGATAGTATTCTTATTCTTGATCGTAATGGTCTATGCTTTAAAACTGCAAGCAAAAATAATTGGTAAGTATTTTCCGCAAGGAGAGACACCAGCACCTACAAAGCCAAGAACTACAGAGGCTTCAAAAGAGAAAACTGCAAAGATAGCGGCTATAGTAGCAGCTGTTCAACATCATAAAAATCTAAAAGGTTAAATTAAATGTCAAAAAAATATATTGATGTTATGGATACTACATTTAGAGATGGATTCCAATCTGTCTTCGGAGGTAGAGTTTTAATGGAAGATTTTTTTCCAGCTGTTGAAGCTGCGAAAGAAGCAGGTATCAATCATTTCGAGTTCGGAGGAGGAGCAAGATTCCAATCTTTATTCTTCTATCTACAAGAAAACGCATTCGAAATGATGGATAAATTTAGAGAAATTGTAGGACCAGAAGCGAATCTACAAACCCTAGCAAGAGGTATAAATACAGTAATGCTAGATACAGGTTCAAGAGAACTAGTAGAGATGCACGCAAAAATGTTTGCAAAACATGGTGTAACAACAATAAGAAACTTTGATGCATTAAATGATGTACAAAACTTAGAATATAGTGCAGAATGTATAAAAAAATATGGACTAAATCATGAAGTAGTAGTAACATTAATGGACTTACCTCCAGGATGTGAAGGAGCTCATGATGTACCATTCTATGAAAAGACATTAAGAAATATCCTAGATAGTGGCTTACCATTTGACTCTATTTGTTTTAAAGATGCAAGTGGAACATCTTCTCCACAAAAAGTATTTGATACTATTAAAATGGCAAGAAAATTAGTAGGTGAAGATACTCATATTAGATTACATACACATGAAACAGCAGGAGTATCAGTAGCTTGTTACTTAGCAGCATTAGATGCAGGAGCAGATGGAATAGACCTAGCAGCATCTCCTGTAAGTGGAGGGACATCTCAACCAGATATCCTAACAATGATGCACGCAGTAAAAGGTATGAATTATGATTTAGGTGGATTAGAAATCTCTAAAGTATTAAAATATCAAGATACTTTACAATCTTGTTTAAAAGATTACTTTATGCCACCAGAAGCAACACAAGTTTCTCCTTTAATCCCATTCTCTCCAATGCCAGGTGGAGCATTAACAGCAAATACACAAATGATGAGAGATAATGGAACTTTAGATAAATTCCCAGAAGTAATAAAAGCAATGCAAGAAGTAGTAGAAAAAGGTGGATATGGAACATCAGTAACACCAGTTTCACAATTCTATTGGCAACAAGCATACGCAAATGTAATGTTTGGACCATGGAAACAAATTGCACCAGGTTATGGAAAGATGGTATTAGGATACTTCGGTAAAACACCAGTTGAACCAGACCAAGAGATTGTTAAATTAGCTTCTGAAAAACTAAAACTTGAACCAACAAGTGAAAACCCACTAGATATAGCAGATAGAGATGAGAAGAAAACTATGTCTTACTGGGAAGGAAGATTAAAAGAAGAGAATATCGAAACAAGTGATGAGAATATCTTTATAGCAGCAGCTTGTGATGAAAAAGGAATTGCTTTTCTAAAAGGTGAAAGCCCATTAAATGTAAGAAAAACAAATGATGCAACATGCGAAAATGATAAAGAATGTAAATTAGGAGAGAAAAATAGTATGAGTAATGCAACAGGAAACTATACAGTAGTTGTAGATGGACAAAAATTTAATGTAACTGTAGCTGAAGGTAATGCAGATATTCAAGTAACACCAGTAGAAACATCAGCATCAGCAGCACCAGTAAGTGGTGGTGGAGCAGAAGTTGGAGCAACTGTTGCAGGAAATGTATGGAAAGTAAATGTTAAAGTTGGAGATACAGTAAAACAAGGTGATATCGTAGCAATTCTAGAAGCAATGAAAATGGAAATTGATGTAGAAGCTCCTTGTGATGGAACAGTAAGTGCAATTTTAGCTAATCCAGGTGATGCTGTTGAAGAAGGTCAAGCAATAGCAACAATTAGCTAAGCTATAAAGAACTGGAGAAATATTTAATGAATAAAAAAATACTAGCTTCAATGCTACTGTTGTTTTTTACACTATTCACAACAAACTCTTTTGCAAGTGCAAATGCAGCACCTGCAGAAGAAGTAAAACATGAATATCATGAAAAATCATTAGGTCAATTATTAGAGTCATTCTATAAAACAACAGGGATTTATGCTTTTACAAATCCAAGTGATGATGTAATGACTTCAGAAGCTCATGCCGAAGATGCAAGAGTTATGACTACTTTTGAACAAACTTGGGGTAGATTAATAATGATAGCAATTTGTCTATTCTTATTCTACCTTGCAATTGCAAAAGGATTTGAACCATTATTATTAATGCCAATAGCCTTTGGTGGTATCTTAGCTAATATTCCACTAGCTGGAATTGGTGGAGAGACTGGAATGCTTGGTATTATTTATAATATGGGTATTGCAAATGGATTTTTCCCATTATTAATTTTTATGGGAGTTGGAGCAATGACAGACTTTACTCCACTATTAGCAAATCCAAAAGCAGCAATCCTAGGAGGAGCAGCACAGTTTGGTATCTTTGGATCACTAGTAGGTGCAGTAGTTTTAGGATTTGATTTACAGTCTGCTTCAGCTATTTCTATTATTGGTGGAGCTGATGGACCAACATCAATCTTTATTGCAAATAGATTAGCTCCTGAATTATTAGGTGCAATTGCAGTAGCAGCATACTCTTATATGGCATTAGTACCAGTAATTCAACCTCCAATTATGAAGGCACTTACTTCAGAGGCTGAAAGAAAAATCAAAATGCCAAAATTAAGAAAAGTGCATAAATTAGAGAATTTAACACTGCCAATTGTTATATTATTGTTAGCAATTCTGTTCTTACCAGAGTCAACTCCACTAATTGGAGCATTTTGTTTAGGAAATTTCTTCAAACAATCAGGAGTTGTTGAGAGACTTTCTGATACAATGCAGAATTCATTAATCAATATAGTAACAATTTTCTTAGGATTAGGGGTTGGTTCAAAACTAGCTGCTGATAAATTCTTAGTGTTAGAGACACTTGGGATTATGGTTATTGGATTAATTGCATTTGCAGCAGGAACAGCAGCAGGTGTAATCATGGCAAAGATCATGAATAAATTTTCGTCTGATGAGAATAAGATTAACCCTCTTATTGGTGCTGCAGGAGTATCAGCTGTACCAATGGCAGCAAGAGTTGTTAGTAAAGTTGGACAAGAATATGACAAATCAAATGTATTATTAATGCATGCGATGGGTCCTAATGTTGCTGGTGTTATTGGCTCTGCCGTAGCTGCTGGTGTACTTTTATCGATTTTTTAAAAAACAACATTTAATAAAACATATAAAGCCAAACTTGAAAGAGTTTGGCTTTTTTTATGCCTAAAATATAATTCTTTCTTGCTTTACTAAACACTATTTTGCTAATATTTATCATAAAAGAAAAGGAGATAAAATGGAATGTGAATTTCCTACTGTAAACAGTAATATTGAAGAGATAAAAGAAATTTTTGAAAATACAAAAACAATTGCAATTATTGGGCTTTCTCCAAATGAAGAAAAGGCTAGTAATAGAGTTGCAAATTACTTAAAAAATGCAGGGTTTAAGATTGTTCCTGTATATCCAAAAGAGGATGAAATCTTAGGAGAAAAAGTATATAGAAGTTTAAAAGAGATACCTTTTAAAATTGATATGGTAGATATTTTTAGAAAGCCTGATGTAATAGGGCAAGTAGTTGATGCTGCAATTGAAAGAGGAGATATTGATACAGTATGGACTCAATTAGGTTTAGTAAATAATGAAGCTGCACAAAAAGCTGAAGCAGCAGGTATGAAAGTAGTACAAAATAAATGTACTAAAATCGAACATAATAATATATTTAACTAAGATTAACTTTTACTTTGGGGTGTTTTGTTATTTAAAACTAAAGTAGCAATACATCCTGTTTTTCCATCAGTTCTATTTTTTAAACTTATAGTTGCTCCCAGTGCATCAGCAGCATTTTTTGCTAAGAAAAGACCAAGTCCTGCACCACTTTCTTCACCCATTCTTTTAAATGGAGCAAAAAGATCAATTGATTCATCAATTCCACTTCCATCATCAGTAATAGAAAGAGTTGTAGTATCTTTTGTTTTTTCTAATCTTATGGCAATTGCTTTATTATCAGGTGTAAATTTTATAGCATTTTGTACAAAGTTTTGAATAATTTGATTTAATAGTGTTGGTTGTAAATATACTTTATGATGATTTACATTTGAAAAGAAAGTAAGAATAATTTTCTTTTTTGCACTTAACATTCTATAATCATTTGTTTTTCTTTGCATATATTGAACTAAATCTATCTCTTCAGGTTTTTCAAATTGTGCCCCTTCAGCTCGTCCAATATCTAAAATAGAAGAGATCATTTTATTCATATCATTGATTTGTTCAACTGTAAGTTTTAATGTATCTTTATATTTTTGAGTCTCTCTATCTTTCATTAAAGTAACTTCATTTTTTAGTTTCATTACTGCTAGAGGAGTCTTTAATTCATGAGCAACTCCAATAAATAACTCTTTTTTAAATTTGATATTTGTCTCTATTCTTGTAGTTAAAGAGTTAATTGAGTCTGCTAAAGGATGAAACTCTATAGGAAGGTTATTTTTATTTATTTGAGTTAGATAGTTTTCATCCATATTAGAAAGTTTTTTTGTAATTTGAATAATTGGTCTTAATAGTGTTTTTGAAACAGTAAAAGCATAAAGAACAACCATTATTAAACCACCAAAAGAGATTAAAAGAATGTTGTTAAAAATTTTTGTAAGCATCTTTATTGATGAGTTAATATTCTTTACAATTTTAATATATTGATTTTTTTCAAGATTAAAAGGATAAAGAATTTGCATAAAATGATTATCATTTAGCTTGTAAGTTGAGTAGGCTACTTCAGGAATGTGTTTTAAAGTAACAAGGTCAACATTAATTCCATTATGAGTAATAATATTAAAGTTTCTAGAATTTACATCAGCATTTTGACTAATTTTAAAAATTAGTTCTGCATCAGAAAGAAGAGACTCTTTCAGCTCTTCATAAATAGTTGATTTAGTATATCCGTAAAAAATAAATGAGAGAATAATAATAAAAAGCGAAGTAGCAAGAATTAGTTTTTGGTAAAACTGTTTATAAATGCTCTTCGCTTGCATAGTTTATTTAACCTTTTTTAGGTTTCTTATGCTTCTTCGTCAGTATCAGGGTAACAGAATCTGTAACCTCTTCTTCTAATCGTCTCAATAGTAGAGATGTTTAATGGTTTATCCATTTTTTGTCTAATTTGGTTAATTGCAACTTCAATTACGTTTGGAGTTACTAATTCTGGTTCTTCCCAGATAGCATCTAATAATTGTTCTTTAGATACGATTTGATCTCTGTGTCTTGCAAGGTGAGTTAATACTTCAAAAGGTTTACCTTTTAATTCAATCTCTTCACCGTTATATTCGATTTTTTCTTCATCAGGGTTAATTGATAAATCTTCAATTTCGATTACATTTGTTCCACCGAATCTTAATCTAGCTTCAATTCTAGCTAATAGAATATCGAAGTCAAATGGTTTTTTAATATAATCATCAGCACCAGATTTTAATGCTTCAATTTCAGAATCTTTATCATCTCTTGCAGATAAAATAACAACTGCAGTTCTTGAGCTTCTGTTTTTAACTATTTTACATAACTCAATCCCATCTCCGTCTGGTAACATCCAGTCAGTTAATACTAAATCATAATTTCTAATATCAATGAAGTACTCTGCATCTTTATAATTTTCTGCTGCATCTACTTGGTATCCGAAGTCTGTTAGACCTTCTTGCAGAGTTCTATTTAACGTAATCTCATCTTCAATAATTAATATTCTCATATAGATTTTCCTTATACTCTCGTAACTTAAATTTAAGTTAAGTTTAAAATTTGCCGTATTATATCATAAATATAGTAAAAATTAAAGGTTTTTTAAGGTAAATTTTGAAATTTAGACAAAAAGTGCGAATTAACTTCATGTTAATAAAATAAAGATACAATATTAAAATCAAAATTATTAAGGAATATAATGATTAAAGTTACAAGCAAAAAATTAGTTACAAGCCTTATTGCAACAGTTGCAATAACAACAAGTTCATTATGTGCTTCTTCTGATGTTTTAGCAACAGTGAATGGTGATAAAATCACAAAACAAGATATTGCTATTTTATTAGGAAATCCAAATATTGATTTCGATTCTTTACCAAAAAAGAATAAAAATCAAATTTTAGATCAAATTATCAACAATAAACTTTTAACAGAAAAAGCTGTAAAAAGTGGTGTTGAAAAAGATGCAGAATATAAAGAAAGCTTAGAAAAATTAAAAAAAGATTTAGCTTTAAGAGTATGGTTAAAAAAAGAGTCTGAAAAAGTAACAGTATCTGAAAAAGATATGAAAGATTACTATGAGCAAAATAAAGCTCAATTTAAAGTTCCAGCTACTTTAGAAGCAAGACATATTCTTGTAAAAACTGAAGCAGAAGGAAAAGAGATTATCAAAACTTTAGATAAAGCTTCAAATAAAAAAGATAAATTTGTTGAGTTAGCAAAAACAAAATCAGTTGGTCCAACTGGTCCACAAGGTGGTTATTTAGGTAAGTTTCCAGAGACAAAAATGGTTAAAGAATTCTCTGATGCTGCAAACGCTTTAAAGGTTGGTAATTATTCTAAAAGCCCAGTTAAAACACAATTTGGGTATCATGTTATCTACTTAGAGGATAAAGAAGCAGCGAAAACTTTAGAATATGATAAAATTAAAAATAGAATTAAACAAGTTTTATTACAAGAAAAGTTTAGAAACTTCCTTGAATCTGAAGCAAATAAATTAAGAGATAAAGCAAAAATAGTTATCAAATTATAAGGAGAAAATGAGTGGCTGTATTAGATATTGTTAAACCTGGTGTTTTAAGTGGAAGCGAAGCAAAAAAACTTTTTGCATATGCAAAAGAGAATAAATTTGCAATTCCTGCTGTAAATGTTGTAGGAACGGATTCTGTAAATGCAGTATTAGAAGCTGCAGCAAAGGTAAACTCACCAGTAATTATACAATTTTCAAATGGTGGAGCACAATATTTTGCAGGAAAGGGTCTTAAAACTGCTGATGCAGCAGTTTTAGGTGGAATAAGTGGAGCAATTCATGTACATACAATGGCTGAAGCTTACGGTATTCCTGTAATTTTACACACTGACCATGCGGCAAGAAAACTTTTACCATGGATTGATGGTTTATTAGAAGCTGGAAAAAAACATTTTGAAAAAACTGGTAAACCTTTATATACTTCTCATATGTTAGACCTTTCAGAAGAGTCTTTAGAAGAGAATGTAGGAACATGTGTTGAGTATTTCAAAAAAATGAATGAACTTGATATGATGATTGAGATTGAACTTGGAATTACTGGTGGAGAAGAAGATGGTGTTGATAACACAGATGTTGACAATGCTTTACTTTATACTCAACCAGAAGAAGTATGTTATGCATATGAAGAGTTATCAAAAGTTTCTGAAAACTTTACAATAGCTGCATCATTTGGTAATGTTCATGGAGTTTATAAACCAGGAAATGTTGTTTTAAGTCCAAAAATTCTAGATAATTCTCAAAAATTCATTGAAGAAAAACATGGTACAGATACAAAGCCTGTTGACTTTGTTTTTCATGGTGGTTCAGGTTCTGAGTTACATGAAATCAGAGAAGCAATTGAGTATGGTGTTATCAAAATGAATATTGATACAGATACTCAATGGGCTTTTTGGGATGGTGTAAGAGCTTATGAAGCTAAAAATAAAGATTATTTACAAGGTCAAATTGGTAACCCAGAGGGTGAAGATAAACCAAATAAATCTTATTATGACCCAAGAAAATGGTTAAGAGCTGGACAAGAGACTATGATTTCTAGACTTGAAGTTGCATACTCTGACCTTTGTTCTATAAACAAAAACTAATTTTTATAAAGTGATAGCCCTATAATCTTAGGCTATCATTTTATTGTGGTGTTTTTATCATATAACCACTTCCTCTAATATTTATAATAAAATCCTCTTTCAATATTTTTTTGATTCTATTTATTTCTGATCTTATTGTTGAAATATCTACTTCATCTCCATTATAAGCATACTCTTTAAACATATCATAATCTACAACTAAGCTTCTATTTCTTGCTAAAACTTCTATAATTTTAAGTTGTCTTCTTGGCAGGATATGTGGTTCATTATTAAAATATAGGGTCATTGATTCAATATCAAAACTATATGATTTAGAGAGCCTTTTATGTTGCTTAGGTGTAATTTGGTTTTTAAGTAGTCTATTTATTCTAATAGTAAGTTCTTTTAGATGAAAGGGCTTTTTTAAATAATCATAACAGCCTATATCAAAAGCTCTTGAAATATCTTCAATATCTATTAAGGCAGAGATATAAATAGTTGGTATTTCTCTTTTTTGTTGATGTAAAGTCTCTAAAATAGTAAAACCATCAATATCAGGAACATTTATATCTAAGATAAGTAGGTCAAACTCCTCTTTTTGTAATAAGTTTAAACATTCACTTCCTGTACTTGTAGTTACAACTTTGTGTCCTGTAGAATTTAGATAATTACCAATCATCTCATTAAGCATAAAATCATCTTCAAGTAGGAGTATTTTCATTAGTTATATCCTTAAATGTATAGATAAATGAAGCTAAGTTTTCATTTGATTCTAGTTCTATTTTTACACTCTCTTCTTCACATATTCTTTTTACTAAATTTAGTCCTAAACCAAAACCATTTTGACTAGTTTGTTCTTGATAATACTCTTCAAATATCTTTTTTTTATCTAATATCTGTTTTGAAGGGCTTGAGATTTTTAAGATAACATCTGCTTCTTTTATTTTTATTGAAACATCAATTATATTGTTTGCAAAAGTATATTTAATTGCATTTGTGAGATTATTATCTACAATTCTTTGTAGTTTTGTTTCATCAAAGTAGATAAATATCTGCTTTTTTGAAGTCTCAAAATTAAAATCTAGTTTTGCTTTTTTTGCAATAAGAGAGAAAAAATCAATGCGACTTCTTAGAAAATCTACAATATTTATATTATGTTTGACTCTATTTATATGGTCTTTTCTAATTAGGTAGCTTAAATCATCATAGATATTAAAAAGTGTTTTCATTGCTATTTCAATATTTGAGATATATCTGTTTTTACCAAACTCCATTTTATACATATCTATATTTCCCATTATTACAGATAAGGGTGTATTTGTTTCATGTACAGAGTGTTTTAAAAACTGTTTTTGTAAGTTTAAAAGTTGTTGAGAATAAAGGGTTTTTTCTTCAAGTTCTTTTGATTGTTTATTATAATCATTTGCAGATTGTTGTATTAAATGAGTTAAAGCTTGTAGACTTCTTGCATGTTCACTAATTTGATTTTCTTCTTTATTAGGAAGTTCTTTATTTATAAAAGCCTCTTCTTTTTCACTTAAAGCAACTACAGTTAGGGTTTGATTTAAAAACTGATTACTCTGCTTATTTTTATCATAATAAAATTCTCCATAAGTAAAAAATCCAGAAGTAGGAGCAATTTTAGAAAAGGGCTCAATCTCTAAATCAATAATATTTGGCATATACCTTCTTCTTGCCATACAAGAGTAGATAAAAAAGCTTTGAGTATTATTTATATTTGAAGATTTAAAAAGAGATTTTAAAGGGTTATTCATTATCAATTCAATATTCCCAAAACCTAATTTTACTCTATCATTTTTATGTAAATTCCCAGCAAAACTTAGGCTTCCATCTTTATGTTTTTTTATTACAGCTCTTGCTAGGGATAAGCCATTTCTTTTTACTATTAAAGGAAACTCAATTCCTGTTGCTGGTAAAGATTTAGCAACATACTCTCCTAAATATTTTTCATAAAAATCTAAAGATTTTAGTCCTGAAATTTTATAAACACGATTTCCTTTCACTTCATCTATTTTATGTGATATTCCAATTGCAGACCAGTTGAAGTTAAAAGCAGTCTTTACATCTAATATTTTAGAATTAAGAACAATAGCAACAGCCCCTTTTGTATAGATATTATTATCTAAAGCTATAAAAGTTTGAGTAAAACTTGCATTATCTGCTGCCATACCTCCACAAACAGGGATCTTATTATTTGTCTCTTCAATCCCTTTTAAGAACTCCTCTCCATTTGTTTTTTCTCCATCTGTAAAACAGATAAGAAGTTTTGAATCCTCTTCAATTAAAGTTTTCGCTATTTTTATGCCATTTTTAAAAGAGGAATTTTCATTTACATAAAGGGCTTTAAAAGTTGTGTTTTCAAAAGAAGAGATACTTATAATGGTACTTAGGGTATTAACACTTGCTTCATAAATTTCTCCATCAGTAGAAGAGGCAATTATAAAAGAAGAGGGAAGATTCTTTTTTATTTCATCTAATATTTTTTGTAAGCTATCTTTGGATTGCCCACAAAAAACTTGGATAAGTAAGTTTTTATGGGATTTAAATTTATTAAAATCAATAATATCATCTAAGCGATTATTTTTAATTATAAAATTAAATGTTTGCATAAATGATTGTAGCATAAAAAAAGATATTATTTAGCAAAAAAAATAAAATAAAATTTTCTTTGAAAGCTCTATTTAATGGTGCTTTCCTTCTTCAAAATTTAAATGCTATTTCAATGCTATGCTTTTGCTAAAGATAGGCTATTTTTTTTCTCTAAAATTTTTAAAAGGAAAAGTTTCTTTTCAAAAAATCAATAAGGAAAAAAAATGACTTATGCAAAACCAGAATTTAAATCACAATATGAAAACTTTATAGGTGGACAATGGATTGCTCCAAAGAGTGGAGAGTATTTTGAAAATATTTCGCCAGTAGATGGAGAGGTTCTTACAAAAATTCCAAGATCAAATGAAGAAGATATTGAGTTAGCAGTCTCTTCAGCAAAAGCTGCTTTTGAGACTTATAAACATACTTCAGTTGTAGAAAGAAGTGCTTTATTAAATAAAGTGGCAGATGCAATTGAAGCAAACTTAGAAAGACTTGCCGTTGCAGAGACTTTAGATAATGGTAAAACTGTAAGAGAGACTTTAAATGCAGATATTCCTTTAGTTGTTGACCATTTTAGATATTTTGCTTCAGTTATAAGAGCAGAAGCTGGAACAGTAGCTGATTTAGATGCAAATACTATCTCTCAAGAGGTTTATGAACCATATGGAGTAGTTGCTCAAATTATTCCTTGGAACTTCCCACTTTTAATGGCTGCTTGGAAATTAGCTCCTGCTTTAGCAGCTGGAAATTGTGTTGTTATGAAACCAGCAAGTGCAACACCAATGTCTATTATTTTAATGATGGAGATTATTGGAGATATTTTACCAGCAGGAACAGTTAATATTATAAATGGTGCCGGAGGGAAAATTGGTAAATATTTAACTACTCATCCAGATGTTAAAAAAGTTGGTTTTACAGGTGAAACTACAACTGGTCAATTAATTATGCAATATGCAACAGAAAATATTATCCCTTCTACTTTAGAACTGGGTGGAAAATCTCCAAATGTTTTCTTTGAATCAATTATGGACTCAGATGATGAGTTTTTTGACAAAGCAATTGAAGGTTTAGTTCTATTTGCATTTAACTCAGGAGAGGTTTGTACTTGTCCTTCAAGAGCTTTAATACAAGAGTCAATTTATGAACCTTTTATGAAAAGAGTATTAGAGAGAATCGAAGCAATTAAATTAGGAGACCCACTAGACCCAGAGAATATGATGGGAGCTCAGTGTTCGCAAAATCAAAAAGATAAAATTTTAGAGTATATTAAAATTGGTAAAGAAGAGGGAGCTGAATGTTTAATTGGAGGAGAAGCTTTAGAAAATAGCAAATATCCAAATGGTTTTTATATTAAACCAACTGTTTTTAAAGGACACAATAAAATGAGAATCTTCCAAGAAGAGATTTTTGGGCCAGTTTTAGCTGTGACTACTTTTAAAGATGAAAAAGAGGCAATTGAAATCGCAAATGATACTATGTATGGTCTTGGTGCAGGTGTATGGTCAAGGGATGCACACCAACTTCATAGTATGAGTAGAGCAATTCAAGCAGGAAGAGTTTGGGTAAATTGTTATCATTTATATCCTTCTCATGCTTCATTTGGTGGATATAAGAAATCTGGTATTGGAAGAGAGACTCATATGATGATGTTAAACTCTTATAGACATACAAAAAATATTTTAACTTCATATAGTAAAAATGCTTTAGGGTTTTTCTAAAAAATAAAAAGAGGTTTTAACCTCTTTTTAAAGGAGATAAAATGAGTGTTAAAAGAGTTGAAGTAACCCAAGAAGCAAAAGAAGTTATAGAGATGCTTAAAAAAGAGCATGGAGAATTAGTCTTTAATCAAAGTGGAGGTTGTTGTGATGGAACAGCCCCAATGTGTTATGAGAAGAATGATTTTTATGTTCCAAGTAGAAATGTAAAGTTAGGCGAGATTTGTGGGTGTGAATTTTTTATTGATAGGGAACAGTTTGAGTATTTTAAACACTCCCAAATAATAGTTGATGTAAAAAAGGAGCAAGGAGCTTTTGGAAACTCTTTCTCTTTAGAGATAGACCATGGTTATCAATTTATTACAAAATCTAGGATTTTTACAGATGAGGAGTATAAAAGCTTAGAAGATTAATCTTCTTTGCTTTTAGCTTCGTTTGTTACAAGGGCTAAGTTGTTTAAATTATATTTTTGAAGTAAATCTAATACTTTAACAACTCTTTCATATTCTACTTTTTTATCAATTCTTACTATTATTGGTTTTTTCTTATTTTTAATCTCTTTTAGATTATCTTCTAAAGATTCAAAAGATACTTCAATACCTTTTATTGCTAATTTGTTTTTATTTAGTTCTATAAAAACTTGTTCTTCATCTATCTCTACTGCTTTTGCATTAGCTTCTGGTAAATCAAGCATAAGTGCAAGTTCATCTTTTTTGAAAACAGAAGTAACAATAAAAAAGATTAAAAGAATAAAAACAACATCAATAACTGGTGTTAAATCTATTCCTAAATATTCTCTTCTTTTCATAATTTACCAATAATCTCTTTTTTTGCTTTTAATTCAATTGAATCGATAATTGAAATAAAGTGGTTATAAGCAATATGGTGTGGAATTGCTACAATAAGACCAGTAATAGTTGTAATAAGTGCAACTGAAATCCCACTAGAAAAAATAGTTGGATCTCCTAAACCTTTTTGTGTAATTGCTTCAAAAGCTTTATATACTCCATAAACTGTTCCAAGAAGTCCTAAAAGTGGAGCAACAGAAGCTATATTTTTGATATAAGTTAAACCACTTTCTAATCTTTTTACTTCATACTCTATTTGAACTTCTATAGTAGCAAGGTTTTCTTCGTTTATCTTTTTTTGAATTTTTTCTACCATTGCTTTTTTTCTAGGTATTGTTAAAAACTTCCAAATTATAATTGTAAATCCAATAATATTTAAAAAGATAAGAATATATACAATTATCCCACCCTTATCAATATATTCCATAATATTCATTTATATTTCCTAATTTTCTTTTCGTGTAATTTTAGTATAATAAGCTTAATGAATTATATAAACTCTCCAACAGAAAAAATTAAATTTAAAAATAAAGAAATTTATTTAAAAAGAGATGACCTCCTAGATAAGCACTTTAGTGGAAATAAAGCACGAAAATTTTATTACTACTTAGTTAATGACTTAACAAATATAGATAAAATCATTAGTTTTGGTTCTGCTCAAGCAAACTCTTTATATTCACTTTCTGTTTTAGGAAAGATAAGAGAGATTAATATTGATTTTTATGTAAACCATATAAGTTCTTATTTAAAAGAGAACCCTCATGGCAATTATAAAAAAGCTATAGAAAATGGTGTAAATATTATTGAAGATAAAAATTTTGATTTTAAAACTTATGAGTTAAAAGAGAATGAAATCTTAATAGAAGAGGGTGCAAGAGTAAAAGAAGCCCAATTTGGTATAAAAATTCTAGCCCAAGAGATTACAAAATGGGCAGAAGAGAAAAAAATAGAAAAGCTAAAAATATTTTTACCAAGTGGTACAGGAACTACTGCTTTATTCTTACAAAAACATTTAAAATTTGAAGTTTATACAGTCTCTTGTGTAGGTGGAAGTGAGTATTTAAAAAAGCAATTTTTCTCTTTAGAAAAGGATGAAAAATATCATCCAAAAATAATAGATATGCCAAAAAAATATCATTTTGGAAAGCTTTATAAAGAGTTTTTTGAAATCTATAATGAACTACTAGAAACAACAAAAATAGAGTTTGATTTACTCTATGACCCTTTAGGTTTTTTAAGTTTAGAACAATATTTAAAAAGCTCAAAAAAAGAGGAAGAAATTTTATATATTCATCAAGGCGGAATATTAGGAAATGAGAGTATGAAGCCTAGATATGAACGAAAATTCAATAAGTAGAAAAAATTTAACAAGAGTCATTTATTTTTTTACTTTAATTTAGATATAATCTAGGATTTTTAAAAGAGATATGTTTATCAGGAAGAAGTGTTGAGTAAAAAAAATAATATTATTCTTATTGGTTTTATGGGAGTAGGTAAAGGAACTGTTGCAAGAGCCCTTGTTAAGGCAAGTGATTATTTTGCAATTGATACTGATGATTTAATTGAAAGTATTGAAAACAGAAGAGTTAAAAAAATCTTTGAAGAAGAGGGTGAACCTTATTTTAGAAGTTTAGAAAAAAGATGTGCTCTCTGGCTTGAAAAGAATGTAGATAATACAATTATCTCAACGGGTGGAGGTTTCTTTAGACAAGAAAATATCCATACAATAGGAACAATAATCTATTTAGAGTCTAGCTTTGAAGGGATTTTAAATAGAATTAATTCTTCACCTAATGCAAAAGCAAAACTTAAAAAAAGACCCCTTTTAAGTAACTTAGTAGAGGCTAAAAAACTTTATAATCAAAGAGTTGAAGATTATAAAAAGGTTTCTGATATAACAGTAAATGTGGAAAATAAATATATTGATTTAGTAGTAAAAGAGATTTTAGGAAAAGTAAATGAAAATAATTAATACAAATGATGCAAATTTTAAAGAAGAGTTTGAAAATATTTTAGCAAGAGCTAAAACTGATATCAAAGAAGTATCATCAATTGTAACTTCAATAATTGATGAGATTGTAGAAAATGGAAACAGTGCTTTAAAAAAACATATTGAAAAATTTGATAAATGGGAAGTAAAAGAGGATTCTCAACTTCAAATTTCAAAAGATGATATGAAAAAAGCTTATGAAAATATTGATGAAAAACTAAAAGAAGCTTTACATATCGCATACAATAGAATTAAAACATATCATGAAAAACAATTACCAAAATCTTGGATTGATTTTGAGAAAAATGGAACAATCTTAGGACAAAAAGTAACTCCTGTAGATAGAGCTGGTTTATATATTCCTGGTGGAAAAGCAGCATATCCAAGCTCACTACTTATGAATGCAATTCCAGCAATAGTTGCAGGTGTTGAAGAGATTGTTGTATGTACTCCAACTCCAAACAATGAAGTAAATGAACTATTACTTGCAGCATGTCATATTTGTGGTATCGAAAAAGCATATAAAGTTGGTGGAGCATCTGCTGTTGCTGCTATGGCTTATGGTACTGAAACTATTCCAAAAGTTGATGTAATTACTGGTCCTGGAAATATTTTTGTTGCAACTGCTAAAAAATTAGTATTTGGAGAAGTTCATATTGATATGATTGCAGGTCCTTCTGAAATTGGAATTTTAGCTGATAGTTCGGCTAAACCAAAATATTTAGCAATTGACCTTTTATCTCAAGCAGAGCATGATGAGATGGCAAGTTCAATTATGATTACAATAGATGAAGAAGTAGCTAAACAAACAAGTATTGAAGTAGAAAACTATTTACAAACTCTAAGTAGAGAAGAGATAGCTAGAAAATCTATTGAAGATAGAGGAGCTATTATTGTTGCTTCTTCTATGGATGAGGCAATTGAACTAATGAACGAAATTGCACCAGAACACTTAGAAGTAATGACAACAAATGCTTTTGAATTATTACCAAAAATTAAACACGCAGGTGCAATTTTCTTAGGTGAAAATACTCCTGAACCAATTGGTGACTATATAGCAGGACCAAACCACACCCTTCCTACAGGAAGTACAGCTAAATTTTATAGCCCATTAAATGTTGAAAATTTCTTAAAGAAGAGTTCAATTATAAACTTCTCAAAACAAGCAATTGATGAGTTAGGAGAAGCTTGTGCCTTATTAGCTGATACAGAAGGTTTAACTGCTCACGCAAAATCAGTTAGAGTAAGATTAGAAGATAACTAAGATGAATAAGAATTGGTTTTTAGAAGATGAAGATGATATCTTTACTGGAACACCAAAATCAAAATATTTTGATGTAGCTAGACAAGCAACAAAAGAGATTGTCGAAGATGAGTTCGATAAGTTCTTAGAAAGAGTTGCTGTTATGGAATTACTTTTATCAGAAGAAAAAGGCGAAGATTTTGATATTAATAAGATACTTAATAGATATATCTTAGAGAATAGTGAAAAAGTAGAAAAAATAAAAAAAGGTCTGTATTTAGAACTTACAGGCGATATTATTTGTAGATTAGATTCATAAGGTTAAAAGTGGAAGAGTTACAAGAAGTTAAAAATAAAATAAGAAGTTTTATAGAAGAGTGTAATGACGAAAAGAGTTTAGAACTGTTAGACAAACTTGCAACTGGAAAGATGTTAAGGTCAAAACTTATTTTAAAAATTGCAGGAGTAAATGAAGAGTCAATCAAACTATGTGCAGTAGTTGAGATGATTCATGCAGCTTCTTTATTACATGATGATGTTATTGATGAAGCTGATACAAGAAGAGGTAAACCTTCAATCAATGCTTTATATGATAATAAAACTTCAATCATGTTTGGAGATGTTTTATATTCAAAAGCCTTTACTGAACTTTCTCAAATGAATAAAGAAGTTGCATACAATGTTTCAAATGCAGTAACACTTTTAAGTATTGGAGAGATGTTAGATGTAAATTTAACAAATGAGTTTAACTCTTCTTATAAAAAATACCTTGATATGATTTATAAAAAAACTGCTTCATTAATAGAAGCAAGTGCAAAATCAGCAGCTATTTTAGCAGGACTTGATAAAGAAAAATATGCACTTTATGGAAGAAACTTAGGACTTGCTTTCCAAATGATAGATGATATTTTAGATATTACACAAGATAGTGAAACTTTAGGAAAACCTGCAATGCTTGATTTTGTAGAGGGTAAAGTTACTATTCCTTACCTTTTACTACATGAAAGAATTGAAGATAAAACAAAATTAGAAGCCTTATATAAAAAAGAGTTATCACAAGAAGAGAGCTCTTGGATAAAACAAGAGATGATAAATACAAAAGCTTTAGCTGATTCTATTACAAAAGCAAAAGAGCTTGGCCTAGAAGCTATAGAAGCTGTAAAAGAAGAGAAGAATGAGTCTTTAGTTCAAATTATGAGTGCAATGATTGAAAGAGAGTTTTAGTTTATGAGTTATTTATGTATTAGTTTCTCTCATAAAAATACAGATATTCAAACAAGAGAGAAGTTAGCTTTTCCAAATGAGGAAAACAAAGATAGATTTTTAAAACAAATTTTAGTTGATAAAAATATTGAAGAAGCAATTTTACTTTCAACCTGTAATAGAGTAGAGATTATCGCTGCTGTTGGAAATACAAAACTTGCTTCAAAATCTATAATTGAAAAACTTTCAAATTACTCTAAAATAGAGTTTGAAAACCTTTTTGATAGAGCAGATATTTATGAAAATGATGGAGCAATTCATCATCTTTTCTCTGTAGCTTCTGCTTTAGATTCACTTGTAATTGGTGAGACTCAAATTGTAGGGCAATTAAAAGATGCCTTTAGATTTTCATTAGCAAAAAAATATTGTGAACAAAATCTTCCAAGAGCACTTCACTACTCTTTTAAATGTGCAGCAGCAGTTAGAAATGCTACAAGCTTAGGTACAGGTTCTGTTTCAGTTGCTTCTACAGCAGTTGCAAAAGCAAAAGAGATTGTAGGAGATACAAGTGGAGTAAAAGCACTTGTAATTGGAGCAGGGGAGATGAGTGAACTTACTATTAAGCATCTATTATCTTCTGGCTTTGATGTAATTCTTACAAGTAGAGATACTAAAAAAGCTCAACTATTAGCTGATAGTTTTGAGCAACATATTCAAGTTGAAGAGTATTCAAACTTAGAAAAACTTTTAAACCATGTTCCTGTAATGATTACAGCAACAGCAGCACCATACCCAATTATAAAACAAGAGATGGTATCTGAGTGTGCTTTTGATAGATTTTGGTTTGATATAGCAGTTCCAAGAGATATTGATGATATTGAATCATCGAACTTAGATATTTATTCAGTTGATGATTTACAAGATATTGTTGATGAAAATATGACTTTAAGAGCAAAACAGGCAAAAACTGCATACTCAATTGTAAATAAGATGTCTATGGAATTTTTTGAATGGTTAAAATCACTTGAAGTAGAACCTGTTATAAAACATATGTATCTAAAAGGTGATGAGGTTATTGATAAAAAAATCAAGAATGCTATAAAAAAAGGTTTTATAAAACAAGAAGACCAAGAGAATATTAAAAAACTTTGTCAAACTGTTTTAACTGAATATTTACATGAACCTTCAACAAGATTAAAAGGAATATCAAAAGATAGTCAATGTGATGTTGTTGTTGGAACAGTTCAATCTATTTTTGGACTAAAAGATACAGACTTTTTAAATAAATGCGAACACGCAACAAAAAATAATGAATAGGATTTATTAAATGAAATTTTCTCGAATGTTTATACCAACTACAAAAGAGACACCAAGTGATGCTACTTTACCATCACATCAATATCTAATAAGAGGTGGATTTATTTCTCAATCTGGTGCAGGACTTTATGATTTTTTACCTTTAGGAAAAATAGTTCTTGATAAAATCAGAGCAGTTGTAAAAGATGAGATGGATAAAAGTGGAGCAAATGAAATGTTATGCTCTTTTGTAACACCTATGTCTTTTTGGGAAGAATCAGGTAGAAACTTAACTATGGGTTCTGAATTACTAAGATTCAAAGATAGAAAAAGTGGGGAATATGTATTATCTCCTACAAATGAAGAGTCTGTAGTAAACATGGTAAAAAATAGAATTACTTCATATAAAAACCTCCCTTTAAACCTTTATCATATTAATACGAAGTTTAGAGATGAAGCTAGACCAAGATTTGGACTTATGAGAGGAAGAGAATTCCTTATGAAAGATGCTTACTCATTTCATGCTTCACAAGAGTGTTTGATAAAAGAGTTTAAGAATATGGAAGAAGCTTATAAAAGAGTTTATACAAGACTAGGGCTTGATTTTAGAATTGTTGATGCAGATTCAGGAGCTATTGGTGGAAGTGGTTCAAAAGAGTTTATGGTACTTGCAAACTCTGGTGAAGATACAATTGTTATTTGTCCTGATTGTGATTATGGAGCAAATATTGAAGCTGCAATTAGAGCTAAAAAAGTTGTTCCAAATTGGCAAGAGACTACAAATACTCCAATTGCACAAGAGAAAGTATTAACACAAGGTATGAAGACTATTGAAGAGGTTTCAAACTTCTTAAGTACTTCACAAGCTCAATCAATCAAAGCAGTTATGAAAAAAGCTGTTTATGAAGATAAAACTGAAGTAGTTGTGTTCTTTGTAAGAGGAAATGATGAGTTAGAAGAGACAAAAGCTTGTAATGCAGTAGATGCTTTAGAGTTAGTAGATGCTTCAGAAGAGGAAATCAAAGAGAGTGGTTTAGTTGCAGGATATTGTGGACCATTTGGTTTACCAGAAGCAGTTACTTTTGTAATTGATGAAGAGTTAAAAGATGAAGTTGGATTAGTTTGTGGAGCAAATGAAGAGGACTATCACTTTACTGGAACAGACCTTTCAACTTTAAAAGATGCAAAATATTTTGACCTTGTAGCTGTTCAAGAAGGGGATACTTGTTCTTGTTGTGGTGGAAAACTAGAGTACACAAAAGGTATTGAAGCAGGACATATTTTCCAATTAGGTTCAAAATATTCTTCTGCTATGGATGCAACATTTTTAGATGAAAATGGAAAAGCAAAACCATTTGAAATGGGATGTTATGGGATTGGAGTATCAAGACTTGTTGCTGCTGTAATTGAACAAAACCACGATGATAAAGGTGCAATTTGGACAAAAGAGACTGCACCATTTTTAGTTGATGTAATTGTTTCAAATGCTAAAAAAGATGAAGAATTAGAAGCTGGTTTAAAAATCTATGAAGATTTAAAAGCTTTAGGTATTGAAACAATTATTGATGATAGAACAAAAGAGAGATTTGGTTTTAAGATGTCAGATTTTGAACTTATTGGTTTCCCTTATGCTGTAGTTGTAGGTAAAAGACTAAGTGAGGGATTTGTTGAGATTATTGATAGAAAAACTTTAGAAAAAGAAGATGTTGAAGTAAGTAGAGTTACTCAAGTTCTTTTCGAAAAATTAAAAGCTTAAGGAGAAAAAATGGAAACTAGTATTCAAACTGTTTCAGATGTGATTGGTGTTTATGCTTTAAATATTGCAGCTGCAATAGTTATTTTTGTTATTGGTAAATTTCTTGCTAGAAAACTTACTGATTTTTTTGTAAAACTAATGAATAAAAAGAAAAATGTAGATGAAACACTTTTATCATTTTTAGATGATATTGTTTATTATATTTTAATGGTAGTTGTTATTTTAACTTCTTTAAAACAAGTTGGAGTAGATACTACATCATTCTTTGCAATCTTAGGTGCTGCAGGTCTTGCTATTGGTTTAGCACTAAAAGACTCTTTAGGAAACTTTGCTTCTGGTGTTATGATTATTTTCTTCAAACCTTTCAAAGTAGGGGATTTTGTAGAAGCAGGTGGAGTTGCTGGAACAGTTCAAGAAGTAGGTATTTTTAATACTGAATTTAAAACTGGAGATAACCAAAAAATCATTGTGCCAAATGGAGCAATTACAGGTGGAAATATTAAAAATGTAAATGCACATGATACAAGAAGAGTAGACTTAATTGTTGGTATTGGTTATGACGATGATATTAAAAAAGCAAAAGATGTTTTAAACCAAATTGTTGAAGCAGATGAAAGAGTTTTAAAAGATAAAGGTATTACAGTTGCAGTTTCTGAATTAGCTAACTCTTCTGTAAACTTTGTAGTTAGAGCTTGGGTAAATACTCCTGATTACTGGGCTGTAAAATTTGATTTAACAGAAAATATTAAACTTACATTTGATAAAGAAGGTATCTCAATTCCTTTCCCTCAAACAGATGTACATGTATACAAACATAAAAGCTAATATTCCTTCAATATTAGTTGATATTTTAAAAAGCTTACAAGAAGTAGGAATCAAACCTATTCTTGTAGGTGGCTGCGTTAGAGACTCTTTATTAAATATTCCCAACAAAGATTTTGATGTTGAACTTTTTAATTGCGATGATTTAAATATAGTTCAAACTATTTTAGAAAAATATGGAAGTGTAAAACAAGTTGGAAAATCATTTGGTGTAATGATTTTAAATGTAGCTGGTTATGATTTTGATTTTGCCCTTGCAAGAGAAGAGAAAAAAATAGGTCATGGACACAAGGATTTTGAAGTAACAACAAATCCAAATCTAAGCTTTGCACAAGCTAGTCTAAGAAGAGATTTTACTATAAATTCAATTGGTTATGACTACTTTAAAGATGAATATTTAGACCCAAATAGAGGTTTAGAAGATTTAAAAAGTAAAACCTTAAGACATATAAAAGATGAAACTTTTGTGGAAGACCCTTTAAGAGTCTATCGAGCAGTTCAATTTGTATCAAGATATGAGTTAACTTTAGATGAAAAGACTTTTTCTTTATGTAAAGAGATGGTAGATGATGATGAGTTAAAATATTTACCTAAAGAGAGAGTCTATGAAGAGTTTAAAAAACTATTTTTAAAATCAAGAAAACCTTCTCTAGGTTTTTATCTTCTAAAAGAGTTAGGAATTTTAAAATATTTCCCAGAATTAAAAGCTTTAGATGGATGTATTCAGGATAAGCAGTTCCATCCTGAAGGTGATGTTTGGGTTCATACACTAATGACTTTGGATGAGATGGCTAAATATAAAACAGGAGATGAGTATAGAGACCTTTATCTTTTTTATGCACTTCTTTGCCATGATTTAGGAAAACCTTTTTGTACTGAAACTACAAAAGAGGGGAGAGTAACTTCTCATAAACATGAAGCTTTAGGTGTTGAGCCTACGATTAGTTTTTTAAGTAGATTAACTGATGAAAAAAAGCTTATTGAAAAAGTTGTTCCACTTGTAAAAAATCATCTTGCTCCTTTTCAACTTTATAAAGCTGAATCTAGTTTAAAAGCAGTAAAAAGACTCTCTTTAAAGTGCTCTATTGAAGACCTTTGCCTTGTTTGCCTTGCTGACTGTAAAGGAAGAACAATTCCTGATAAAGATAAATGTGATAAGGCTATTACTTGGGTTTTAGAACAAGCAAGACAGATGAATATTTCAAATGAGGGATTAAAGCCAATAGTTCAAGGAAGAGATTTAATAGCTTTAGGGATGAACCCAGGAAAAGAGTTCAAAGAGATATTAGATTATGCTCTAAACCTTCAAATAGATGAAGATTTAGAAAAAGAAGAACTTCTAAAAGCCATAAAAGAGAAGTTTAGGGTCTAACAATATAATTTTCACTTCCATTTATAGAGTGAAAAATAGTTATTCCATATTTATTAGCATAATATTTTAAAAGTATTTTCTGAAGAGTTGGTTCAATAGAGGGTGTAAACCAAGCATTGTTTGAAGTAACAATCATATATTTTGTATCTTTTAAATCTTGATATATTTTTTCACTTGTTGCTTCATAACAAATAGCATTTCTAAAGTTTATACCTTTGATATTAAAATCAGTTGGTTTAGAAGCAGTTTTATAGTCTTGCGCTCCATTATAAAACTTCTCATTGATAAAATCTACTAAAAATTGAGGTAAAGGAATCTCTTCCCCAAAAGGAACTAAAACCACTTTCTTTGCAATATTTAAATTCCCATTTTTGAAATGATAGGTAGCGTTATAATAGTTTTTATCTTCATAATAAATAGCTCCTGCAACAATATCAATCTGTTCTGATTTTTTTAGTAAGACCTCCATTAAAAACTCTTCTGTATTTAAAACAACAGGAAAAACAGTCTCAGGTAAAATAATTAAATCATTTTTTTCTATGATTGCATTATCAATTAAAAGTAAATTGTCATCTATTGTTTTAGCTAGATTGTTTTTTAACCACTTTTGTTCTTGTGGAGTATTTAGTTGTGGCATAGAGATTTTTAGACCTGTTGAATCAATATACGTTCCTTGTGAAGTAACAATTAAAAGCAGAGGCAGAGGTGCAAGAAATCTTTTAAAACCATTTATTTTAATAAACATATAAACAAGAGCTAGTATTAAAGCAAAATGAGCTTTAGAATAAGGCAAATAACTATTTACAAGTGTTAGCTCAGGAATAAACCAATTAAAACCTATAGGATGAATAAAAGAGATTAAAAAAAGAGCAACTGCTCTATAAATAGTTTTATCAACAATTGTCATAAAATAGAATAATAAAGCATAACCTAAACCAATACAAAAAATTATTGGATATTTTAAATATGCTAAGTCATAATACTGAAAACTATTCCCTATCCAGTAAAACCAAAAAATCCCTGTAAAAAAACCAGCAATAACAAAGCTTTTTTTATTTATTGTTAATAACATATAAAAAGAAAAAAGTGCTAATAAAGTGTTTAAAAGTTTTGAGAATATTGCATAGTGTTCTAAGTATATAAAAGAGCACAAAAATAATGCTGTTATGAAGCCTTTTATTATATTAGTTTTGTTAGAATAAGCCCGTTTTACTAAAAACATAGAAAAATACTTTTTAAAAGGAAATTTGATGGAAGGTCAAAGTGCAGATTTAATAAGCTCATTGTTACCCCTAGTTGCATTATTTGCAATTTTTTATTTCTTAATTATTAGACCACAGCAAAAGCAAGCGAAAAATCATAAAGAGATGATCGCTGGACTAAAAAAAGGCGATAAAATTGTAACAAATGGTGGCTTAATGGTAGAAATTACAAAAGTAGAAGAAAGCTACTTAATCGTAAAAAACCACGATAACACTGAAATGAAATTAGTAAAAGAGTTTGTTGCAAAACTTTCTGAATAATTATTTTTAAAACATGTAAAGAGCTTTTACATGTTTTAAAATCTATGTTTACTTCTTATTTTAAGGGATTAACTTGAAAATCTTTAATTATAGACTTATTATATTTTTCTTAAGTATAATTTTTGGAGTGGTATTTTCTGTACCATCTTTTTTACAAACTGAATCTGGGAAAAAAATCTCTTTAGGTCTTGACCTACAAGGTGGACTTCATATGCTTCTTGGTGTAAATACAGATGAAGCAGTAACTTCAAAAATCAAATCAATTGCTACAGCAATAAAATATTTTTCAAATGATGAAGATATTTTAATAGATGGCTTAAGCATCAAAGACAATGATAGAATTGTTTTTACAGTATTAGACGCTGACGAACTTCCAAAAGTTGATAAAATGCTTGAAGAGATAAATGGACTGAATGTTTCAAAAACTGAACTTGAATATTCTATTACATTAACTCAAGACGAAGAGGTTAGAACAAAAGATCAAGCTGTTGCACAAGCAGTAGAAACTATTAGAAACAGACTTGACCAATTTGGACTTGCAGAACCAAATGTTGTAAGACAAGGTGAAACTGATATTGTGGTTCAACTTCCAGGTATCAAAACAGCAGAAGATGAAAAAGCAGCAAGAGAACTTATCTCAAAACCTGCAAATTTAGAACTTATGGCTGTTGATGAAGAGCGAATAGACCAAGTTTACAGTATGACAAGAGCACAAGCAGCACAATATGGTGATGTGATTTTAGAGGCTACTGATAACCCAAATGTTAAGTATCTTGTAAAAGAGATTCCAATTTTAAATGGAAGCCAAGTTGTAGATGCACAAGTTGCTTTTGACCAATCAAATCAACCAATTATTAACTTTACTCTTAACTCAGCCGGTGCTAGAATTTTTGGAGACTTTACAGGTAAAAATGTAGGTAAAAGACTTGCAGTTGTACTTGATGGAAAAGTTTACTCTGCTCCAAATATTAGAGAGAGAATTGGTGGAGGAAGTGGTCAAATTTCTGGTGGATTTACAGTTGTTGAAGCTGGAAATGTTGCGATTGCTTTAAGGTCAGGAGCTTTACCTGCTTCTGTAAACTTACTTGAGAAAAGAAGTGTAGGACCATCATTAGGTGCTGATTCTATTAAAGCTTCTACAATTGCACTTGTAGCTGGGTTCTTAATGGTATTTATCTTTATGATTATTTATTATAGAAGAGCTGGAATTATTGCAAATATTGCACTTGTTACAAATATTTTTATTATTATTTCAGTAATGGCAATGTTTGGAGCAACTTTAACTTTACCTGGTATGGCTGGTATTGTATTAACAGTTGGTATGGCAGTTGATGCAAACGTAATTATCGGAGAAAGAATTAGAGAACTTCTAAGACAAGGAGTTTCTATACCTAAAGCTATTGAAGATGGTTACTCAAATGCAATGAGAGCAATCCTTGATGCAAATATTACAACTCTTTTAGTTGCAGTAATTTTATATGCATATGGTACAGGACCAATCAAAGGTTTTGCAGTAACAATTTCTATTGGTATTTTAGCATCTATGTTAACGGCTATCTTAGGTACACATGGTATTTATGAAGCTTTATTACCTAAAATAGCAAAAGATAAAAACTTAAATAAATGGTTTGGGATTAAATAATGGAAATATTCAAAGGTAATAAAATTCATGATTTTATGGGTAAAAGAATCCCATTTTTAGGTCTTTCAGCTGTTTTAGTTATTGCTTCTATTGTAATACTTTTTACAAAAGGTTTAAACTTTGGTATTGATTTTGCTGGTGGAACTTTAGTACAAGTTCAATATGAGCATAAAGCACCAATTGATAAAATCAGAAAAGTATTAAACGCAACAGAGTATAAAGGTTCTTCTATTACTAAATTTGGTAGTGAAGAGGAAGTAGTTATTAGAATCTCAGGAGTATCATCAAACTTAACAAATGATATTGGTGATGAGATGCATAAATTACTTGATTCTACTGGTAAATTTGAAATCAGAAGAGTTGATATGGTTGGACCAAAAGTTGGTGGAGAGCTTAGAGAAAAAGGTATTATGGCCTTATCTTTATCTCTTATAATTATTTTAATTTATGTATCATATAGATTTGAATGGAGATTTGCCGTTGCTTCTATCTTAGCTCTTGCACATGACGTTATTATTGCACTTGGGGCAATATCACTTGTAGGTGTAGAGGTAAACTTAGATATTCTAGCTGCAATTCTTACAATCTTAGGATACTCATTAAACGATACAATTATCGTATTTGATAGAATTAGAGAAGGTGTTCAAACCTCTAAAGAGTCTGCACTTAATAGTGTAGTAAATAACTCTGTATCAAGAACACTTTCAAGAACAACTCTTACATCATTAACAACATTCTTTGTTGTTGTGACACTATATTTCTTTGGTGGAGAGATTATCAATGGATTTGCCTTTACATTACTTGTAGGTATTATTGTTGGTACATATTCATCTATCTTTATCGCTGCTTCATTCTTAGTACAGCTTAGATTCTCTATTGAGAACTTTAGAGCTAAAGAGGCTGAGAAAGTTAAGAGGCAGAAAGAGAAGGAAAAACTGCGTGCGATGTATGAAAAAGGAACTGTTTAGGAGCGATAGCTTCTAAACAGTCCTTTTCATAAATTATTCTACTTCATAACAAAAAAATCACTCAGTCATTTACTTCAGTAAACTCCTTCATAATTTTTTCATTCTTCATTGACTAATTTCAAAAATTCCAATTTATAAGCTATCTCTCAAGACTTCATAATATAAAAAGGTATCGATTTATATTTTTAGGTTCAAAATTTTATAAATAAAAAGCGTTAAAAAATTGTAACTGTTTGAGACGAAGTCGAGTTTTACAATTTTAGCTTTGCGTGAATAAAATTCCTAAAAATCTAACTTTCGATACGATTTTTTGTTTTACTTTTTATAAAAAAAGTAATAAAAGAGTATAAAGGGTAATTTCAATATAATAAATCTAATAATTTATTTAGGAATGAAATGTCAGAAAATATTTGTAGTATATGTGGTAAAGAAGTTGACGAAGAAGAATTTAAATTAACAAATGACAAAACTAAATGTATTTTACATTGTGAAAAAAAAGATTGGGAAAATTTACCAAAAAAACAAAATAATTATAATAAAAATTCTTTTTGGATTGAATTAGAAGGTACTATTGACAAGATAAATAAATCTAATAAAGAATTGGAAGAGGGGGATTATAAAGCTTATGAATTTAATGATATAGAATTCCCTAATTTTAATAGAAATAAGAAAGCTATATATTCACCTTTTGAAGATACATCCATTAATATTTTATCAAATATCAAGACTAATGCTCCAGTTATTTTTAATAATTGTACTTTTTTAGAAAATGTAATCATCCCAATTAATTGTATTTCAAATCAGTTTGTATTTCAAAAAAATTGTAAGTTTATCCATTGTACTATTAATACAAATGAGAAAGAGGTTGTATTTATAGGTTGTGAATTTTATAAGAAATTTTCAATAACTAATAATTTTAAAGAAATCGATAACTCTTTTATTTTTCATAACTGTAAATTTCATGGGATAGTTTTATTAAATTCTTTAAAAGAAGAAAAACTTTATATATCATCAAAGTTATTTAGAGAATGTCATTTTGACGAAAGGCTAGAATTTTGTAAAGTTTATACCGAATCTAATGCTTTAATTAAAAACTGTATCTTTAACTCTACTGAAGTCATGTTTTCAGAATCAGATATTAATTCTAATATAGATTTTGATACTTATATTGATTCAAAGATAAAAAAGTTAATTATTATAAAAACCATATTTCAAGGTTCTGTTAGTATAAAAGATAATAAAATAGAAAAACTTTGTTTAAAAGATTCTGTTTTTAGTAAAAATTTAAAACTGTCAAATATTATTATAGAAAAAAATACAATTGAAACTTCATCTTTTAATAATTTAATAGCATTGAAAGAAGTTAAATTTAATTCAAATGTTGATTTATCTACAAACTTTTTTGAAAAAGCAAATTTCTTAAAATTTAAATTTTTTGGTATTAAAAACCGTGAAACTGCAAGAATTATAAAAGATTCTTTTGAACAACAAAACAATATAATTGAAGCAAATAAGTATTATGCAATAGAAATGGAAAAAGCAGAAGATGACTTTATAAAAGAGAAAAAGTGGTTTGACTGGGTTATTTTTAAAACTCATAGTCTAGCTTCAAATCATTCTCAAGAATGGTTACTAGCTTTATTTTGGATAATAAATCTAACTTTTATTACAACATATTTAAGCCATGAATTATTTTGTGCAGATATTGTTAAACATATCGATAAAGGATTAGTTTTTTTTGGAGGTTTACTTCTAGTTGGTGTTATTATCTCTAAGTTTAATGAGTTTTATCGAAATATTGCAATTATAATTTCAACAATTTGTATTTACCTCTTTTATTCAAATAGTTATGTTAATGATAGCAATTTAAAAGAGTTTTCAAATATGATTAATCCATTTTCTATTATGACAAAAGGTGAAGAGTTATCTTTTGGAACATTAATTTATAAAATCATAATCGCCTATTTAATCTACCAATTAATAGTCTCTATCCGCCAAAATACAAGGCGAAAATAAACATTCCACATAAACCACACACAAAATGGACAATAAAACTATAAAATAAAAAAATTTAAGTGTGGTTTATCAGTAATTTTTATTTAATAAAGTTTAATATAAAATTATCGTTAGCCCAATGGAGAAGGACATGGAAAAAACTATGCAAGTAGAATCAAGAAGTCTATTATACTATTTTGATAGAATTACATCAAACAATGGAAGAGACTGGTTTTTAGCCCTAACATGGATTTTTGTTTTTGAACTTATCTCATCATTAATTGAGTATAAATACCTAACAATAGCAAGAACATATGTAATTGATATTCAAGAAGGAATCTTCAAAGAGTTATTAATAGCAGCCTTTGTGAGTTTTTTTGTTTGGCACTTTATTTATAGTATTGTAAATATGCATAGAAATCAATTTTACTTTTTAATAATGTATGGCTTATTAGGTCTATATTTTTATATCACAAAAGATATGACTTTTAACTTATTATTTCATAACATTATCAATCCTTTTGAGTTTGAGTTCAATGGCTTTGGTGCATATACAGTAGTTCAATTTGCTATCAAATTAATTATCATTTATCTAATCTTTAAAATGTTTCAAGGTTTCAAATACTCAAAGCAAATGAAATAGCTAGAAAGCCTTTTTTTATCCTTTTTTAGATAATATATTTGCTTAAAATTACAAAGTAAAAATCTATAAAAGGATAATTATCATGGATTGGGGTAAAGTAACCTATATATTCTTTTCATTAATGTCGTTAACAACTACAGCAGGTTTTCTATATGAGCCAAATGCAGTAGCCCTCTTCCTCGCAGCAGGTGTTAATGTTATTTCAACAATTTTAAAAATAGGTGTTAAAAATCTTTTAGCAGCAGAATTATTAGCAAGTTCTTTAGTTGCAGATTTACACTTAATTCCAGCATTTATGGTGTTAACTTTTATAGGTGACGAACCGATGGCAATAGCCTTAGCAATTGGAGCTGTTGTTGCAAATCTTTTCTCAATAGCATTAGCTTTAATTGAGAGTGCAAAAAGTCAAGATAAGGAAGATTATTAATGGAATATAGTCCAAAGAGTATTGAGTCAAAGTGGCAAAACTTCTGGGTTGAAAACAAATCTTTTGAGCCTAGTGATGATTATAAAAAAGAAAAAAAATATATTTTAAGTATGTTCCCATATCCAAGTGGTAGAATTCACATGGGACACGTTAGAAACTACTGTTTAGGTGATGCAATCGCAAGATTTTTTAGAAAATCTGATTTTAATGTTTTACATCCAATTGGATGGGATAGTTTTGGTATGCCAGCAGAAAATGCAGCTATCAAACACAAACTTCACCCTAAAAAATGGACTTATGAAAATATTGACTATATGAGAGATGAGCTGAAAGCTTTAGGACTATCTTTTTCTGAACAAAGAGAGTTCGCAACTTCTGATGAACTTTATACAAAATGGGAACAAGAATTCATTATCAAAATGTTTGAAACAGGTTTACTTTATAGAAAATCTACAACAGTAAACTGGTGTGAACCATGTCATACAGTATTAGCAAATGAGCAAGTAGAAGAGGGTTGTTGTTGGAGATGTGATACTCCTGTTCAACAAAAAGAGATGCCAGGATATTATGTAGGTATTACAAAATATGCTCAAGAATTATTAGATGATTTAAAAACTTTAGAAGGGCAATGGCCATCACAAGTTTTAACTATGCAAGAGAACTGGATTGGTAGAAGTGAAGGTTTAGAGTTTAATATGCTTTTATCAAAGCAATCAAAATATAAATTAGATAATCAATTCTCTTCATATCAAGTATTTACAACAAGACCAGATACAATTTATGGAATCTCTTATTCAGCTTTAGCTCCTGAGCATCCAATTGTTAAGTATATTGTTGAAAACAATCTTTTACCAGAAAGTAAAATCAATGCTATTAAAGCAATGCAAAAAGTGAGTGAAAGAGATAGAGCAACTATGCCAAAAGAGGGTGTATCTTTAGAGATTGATGTAATTCATCCACTTACTGGTGAGTCTATTCCTGTATGGGTTGCAAATTTTGTACTTGCTTCTTATGGTGGTGGTGCAGTTATGGCAGTGCCAGCACATGACCAAAGAGACTTTGAGTTTGCAAAACAGTATAACTTACCAATCAAACAAGTAATTGTTGGAAAAGATGGTGTTTTATCTAATCAAACTGAAGCATATACAGATGAGGGTGAGTTAATCAACTCTGAAAGTTTTACAGGTCTTAAAAACAGTAAAGCAAAAAAAGCTATTATTTATCATTTTGAGCAAAACTCTCTTGGTAAAAAACAAATCAATTTTAAATTAAGAGATTGGGGAGTTTCAAGACAGAGATATTGGGGAGCACCAATTCCATTTGTACATTGTGATGATTGTGGATTAGTTCCTGAAAAGATTGAAAATCTTCCTATTGCACTTCCTGAAGATGTAGAAATTACAGGTGAGGGTAACCCACTTGATACGCATCCAACATGGAAACATACTTCTTGTCCTTCTTGTGGTAAGCCAGCAATTAGAGAGACTGATACTTTAGATACTTTTGTCCAATCTTCTTGGTACTTTCTAAGATATGCAACAAACAACAAAAAGTGGGAAAAAGAAGGAATCTCTAAAAAAGATTCTGATTATTGGATGGATGTTGACCAATATATTGGTGGCATTGAACACGCTATTTTACACTTACTTTATGCAAGATTTTTTACAAAAGTATTAAATGATTTAGGATATACAAACTCAAGAGAGCCATTTAAAAAGTTACTTACTCAAGGTATGGTACTTAAAGATGGTGCAAAAATGTCTAAATCTAAAGGTAATGTAGTAGATCCTGATTCTATTGTTGAAAAGTATGGAGCTGATACAGCTAGAATGTTTATTCTATTTGCTGCACCTCCAACAAAAGAGTTAGAGTGGAATGATTCAGCAGTTGAAGGTTCATTTAAATTTATTAAAAAATTCTATGAAAGATCAGTAAATGTTACTGAGAATTCAGCTGCTAACTTTAAAAATATTGACCATTCATCTTTATCAAAAGAGGAAAAAGAAGCTAGAAGAAAAGTATATGAAGCTTTACAAAAAGCAGATGATGTATTCAATAAAACATATACGTTTAATACTTTAATTGCAGCTTCAATGGAAGCTATGAATGCACTTCAAGCACAAACAAATGAGCTTGTATGGGCAGAAGGTTATTATATTTTAACAAATATCTTAGAGCCAGTAATTCCTCATACTTGTTGGGATTTAGCTGATAGCTTATTTAAAAGAGAAAATTTCTCTTCAAAAATTGAAGTTAAAGAAGAGGTATTTACTTTAGATTCAATTATTTTAGCTATTACAATTAATGGTAAAAAAAGAGCAGAACTTGAAGTAGCTCCAAGTGCAACAAAAGAAGAGATTTTAGCAGAAGCAAAAACTCTTGCAGCTAAATGGCTTGATGGTAAAGAGTTAATCAAAGAGATTGTTGTACCAAATAAGTTAGTTAACTTAGTTATTAAGGGTTAATATGAAAAATGGTCTATTAGTATTATTAGTTGTGTTTTTGTTTACTGCTTGTGGTTATAAACCTTCAAGTCACTATGCAAAAAGGCAATTAGAAGGTTCTATTTTTGTTAATTTAATTATTAACTTAGAAGACCCAAGAAATGCCGTAATTATTAAAGATGCAATGCATGAATTAATAGTACATAGATTAGATTCAAATCTTGTATTTGATAAAAAACTAGCTGATACTATTCTTGATGTAAAACTTAACTCTGTAGGAATGCAAGAGTTACAAGATGATGAAGATGGTTATAATAACTTATATAGAGCGGTTGTAACTATTTTAGTAGCATATCATAAAGATGGAGCTAAAAAGTCATTTACAGTAAGTGGTGATTATGAATTCTCAATTAATAAAGGTTCAACTATCACAGATTCAAAAAGATTTGAAGCAATTAGAAATGCTGCTACAAAAGCTTTAGAAGAGGTTATTTCTAAATTAGCTGTTCAATCTTTTGAAAAAAAGAAATAGATGCTAATTGATTTTAAAACTGCCTCTTTAACAGAGGTATTAGAACATAAGACTATGTACTATGAGAAAATAGATTTCTCAATAGTACAAAAGTCTTGGGAAATTCTATCTTCTTCTTTATCTCTTCCCTTTGTAATTCATATTGTAGGAACAAATGGAAAAGGAAGTACAGGAAGATTTTTATCTCATTATTTACATAAAAAAGGTTTTAAAACCTTACATTACTCTTCTCCTCATATTTTAAAATTCAATGAAAGAATTTGGATAAATGGAAAAGATAGTTCAGATGAAGAACTAGAAAAAGCTAGTAAAAAACTACAAGAATTTTTACCTCTTTCTTTATTAGAAAAGCTTACTTATTTTGAATATACAACACTTTTAGCACTGGTTTTAAGCTCAAATCTTGATTATTTGGTTTTAGAAGCTGGGCTTGGTGGAGAGTTTGATGCTACAAATGTTGTGAAAAATGATTTATCTTTAATCACAACTATTGGTTTAGACCATCAAAGTTTTTTAGGTAATACAATAGAAGAGATCGCAAGAACAAAAATGCGTTCTGTAGATACAAAAATGCTTATTGGTTATCAAGTTTCTAATAAGGTTTATGAAACAGCTTTAAAAGTAAAAGAAGAACTTAAAAAAGAGTTTGGAAAAGAAATAGTTATACAAACTGTAAAAGAGTTTGATAAATATGATTTAGATGAGAAGTTTGCTTCTTATTTAAAACTAAATTTACATTTAGTTATTGAAGTTTTAGAAGAGCTTGATATTGAAATTGATACAAAAATCTTCAATGATGTAAAACTTTCAGGAAGATGTGAAAGAATCAAAGATAATATAACTATTGATGTAGGTCACAATCCCCTTGCTGCAACAGTTTTAGCTAGAGAATTTAATAATAAAAAAGTGCATTTAATATATAATTCTTATAAAGATAAGGATTATGCTGAAGTTTTAAGGATTTTAAAACCCATTATTACACAAATAACTATTCTTGAACTTGATGATAATAGAATAGTAGATAAAAATAATTTATTAGAAATTTGCCATAATTTAAATATAATAGTAAATTCTTTAGAAAAAATTGACCCAAAAGAAGAGTATTTAGTTTTTGGTTCATTTTTAGTTGTTGAAAAATTTTTAAGAAATATGGAATTAAATGAAGAATAGATTAATTATTACTGTTACTGATGTTCATGGAACTAGAGCGTTTAATGTCCATCAAATTGCTAAAAAACTTATTGTATTTATTATTCTTTTTGTAATACTTATTATTGGTGGTGGTTCTTGGTTTATCAATAATCTAAGTGATAGAATCGAAACAATAAAAATACAAAAAGAGAAAGAGTTAGATAAAAAAGAGCAAGAAATAGAATTAAAAGAGAGTGAAATTAACTCTTTAAATGAAAAAGAGCAGAAACTTCAAGCTCAAAATAAATTTTATTCAATGCAAATTAAAAGTAAAGTTGAAGATATTGATGCACTTAGTTCAAAGCTTGACGATATTGAAGCTATGATTGGACTAAAAGATGAAAAGATTGAACAACTTACAAAAGAGACTTTAGACTCTATTAGTGATAATACAAAATATTTTACACTTTTAACTATACCAAATGGAAGTCCTATTCAAAATACAAGAGTTACATCTGCTTATGGATATAGAATACATCCTATTACTAGAAAAAAGAAATTTCATAGAGGGATTGACTTAGAAGCTAAAATGAGAACACCTATTAAAGCAACTGCAAATGGAGTTGTAGTTTATGTTAGGTCAAAAGATAGAGGCGATTTTGGTAGGGTTGTGAAATTACAACATAGTTTTGGATTTATGACAATCTATGCTCATTTAAATCAAACAGATGTAAAACTTGGAGATGTAATTAGAAAAGGTCAAGTTGTTGGTTTAAGTGGGAATAGTGGTCGAAGTAATGGTCCACATCTACACTATGAAGTAAGATATGGTGGAAAAATTTTAGATCCAAAAGACTTTATAAAGTGGAATTTTAAAAATTATGATAAAATCTTTACTAAACAAAGGAGAGTTAAGTGGGAATCTTTGGTAAGGCTAATAAGCGAGCAGCACAAAATGGTGCTACAGTAATTGCCCATGGAACTTGTATTATAGGTGGAATTACTACTGAAGGTACAGTTCATATCGATGGAAAATTTGAAGGTGTTATTTTAGAAGCTGATGTTATTTCAATTGGTAAAACAGGAGAAGTAATAGGTGATATTAAAGCAAATAACTTAATTGTTAGTGGTCTTTTAGATGGCAAAATTGATTGTAATGAAGTACAAATTCTTTCAACTGGAAAAGTTATTGGAAATATGAAATACAATGAATTAAGCATTGAAGAAGATGGTAAGTTTGAAGGGCATGGTGTTAGAAAAGGCTCAAAACTAAAAAGTAGATATGATGAAATTGAGAATAAACTTAATAATATCATAATTACACCGTCTCACCAAATTGAGCATGAATCATAAAAAAATAGAAGAAAGATTAAAAGAACTTTATGAACAAAAAATAGCTATAGAAGAAGAGATTAAGACTCTTGAAACTATAGTACAGCAAAATAGAAATAAAAATCTTACTAAAGATGAAAAAATAGAGCTTTTTAAATCTCTGTTTTTTGCAAGAACAGATATTTTTGCAAAAAAATGGATTAGTAAAGATGGCTCAAAACAAACCTTTTATCCCTTAACTCAAACTTTTAGAGGTAATGATTATTTACCTCTAACAAACAAAGATGTAGAACTACATTTAAGAGGTAAAGTTCAGCTTGCCTCATATTTAATTAACTCTTTAAATCAAAGTAAATATTTAGTTTTAGAAGTTTTACAAAAAGATATTCCCACCTTACTTAAAACTTTTTCTTCTATAAATATTGAGGCTATTTTTGAATATACTTCATATAACTCAATTTTTGTTTGGATATTTTTTGAAGAGTATCTTGATACAAAAAGTGTAAGAACTTTTGCTCAATATATTTTAAAAAAATCAAATATCACAGCTAAGATATTTCCCACAAAAGATTTTGCAACTTTAGGAAATTTTGATGAAGCAGTTGAATTACCTCTTCATTTAGTATTTAGAGACTCTAATAAAACTGTATTTTTTGAACCAAATACAAAAGAGGTATATAAAGACCAATGGAGGCTTTTACAAAATATTAATAGAGTTTCTAAGAGCATAGTTTTAAAATATAATGATTTTGAAAAAGTAAATACAACTGACTTAATGTTTGAAGATATAGAGTTTCCTCTTTTTAAGTTAGAGATAAAACTTTACGATTATTTGTATATTCCGACTTTGAACTTATCAAGAAGTTTTATAACTAAGTTAAAATCCTTTGCCTCTTTTGATAACCCTCAAATAAAAGTTTTATTAAGTCTTAGAAAACCTTTATATAATACTCCAAAAGTGATAAAGAATTTTGAAGAAGATGAAAACTATTTAAAACTACCAAGGGGTTTATTATATAAAATTTCAAAATATTTTGAAGAGAATCAAGTTGCTTTTAAAATAGATGATAAAACTTATTTTGAAGCAGTTGAGACAAAAAAAGTTTTATATGAATTAAGGGAAGAACAAAAAGAGGCTATTTCTAAAATCTTTAAAAAGAGATTTTCTATTTGTGTTGCTCCTCCTGGTTTTGGTAAAACTCTTCTTGGTGCAAAAATGTTTGAGCAACGAGCTTGTTCTACTTTGATTATTGTAAATAAGAATATGCTTTTAGACCAGTGGAGAGATAGGTTTGTTGAATATTTTGATTATAAAAAAACAGATATCGGTTATTTGGGAAAAAGTAAAAATAAATTAAATGGAAAAATAGATGTTGCTACAATGCAGAGTCTAAAAAACATACCAGATATCATAAATAACTACTCATTTGTAATAGTTGATGAGTGTCACCATATTCCAGCAGTTACTTTTGAACAAATAGTTAAACAGTTTTTCGGAAAATATATCTTAGGACTTAGTGCAACACCAAAAAGAAAAGATGGATTAGACCCTATTTTATTCCAACAATTAGGGGATATTTCTTATGAGTATAAAAAGAAAAAAACTTTTAATAATAAATTAGAGATAATACGAACTGACTTTGTTAGTGAAGCTGATAACTATGCAACACTCATAAATGAGTTGTGTGTAGATGAAAAAAGAAATAATTTAATTATTCATCAAATAAAGCTTCATCAAAAAAGAAAGATTTTAATTTTAACTGATAGAATTGAACATATCAACGCTTTAGAACGGCTGTTAGAAAAAGAAGAGCTTGATTATGTTTCTATTCATGGAAGTATGACTAAAAAAGAACAAAGCGAAAAGATTAAACTAATTGAAGAAAAAAGTTTAATTTTAGCAACTACTTCATATTTTGGTGAAGGAATAGATTTCCCTCATTTAAATACGATTATATTTGCTACTCCAATCTCCTATTATGGAAGATTGATTCAATATTTAGGAAGAATTGGAAGAGGAAATCAAGAGTGTTTAGCAATTGATTTTCTAGATAACAAAAATGCTATGCTTAATTCAGCTTATAAAAAAAGGCTTGAAGGGTATAAGCAAATGCACTATTTATAAAAGAAGGAAGAGATGTTAGGAATTATCGTTTGGACACTATTCATAGCAATAGTAGTTAATCTTATCTTAAAAAGATTTCATTTACCAACAATTATTGGGTACATTTTAACAGGTACAATTATTGCTTATGCTTTTAATTTACACGCGGCTGTAAATAATCATGATTTAAAAGAGATTGCAGAGTTTGGTGTAGTATTCTTAATGTTTACCATAGGTTTAGAGTTCTCATTAGAGCATTTAAAACGAATGAGAAAAGAGGTGTTTTTTACAGGAACACTTCAAATTGTAGTAACTACAGCTTTTGTAATTACTATTTGTATGTTTATTTTTAGTTTTGATTTTAGAACTTCTCTTATTATTGGAGCTGCTTTATCTTTATCATCAACAGCCATTGTTTTAAAAACATATAATGAAAATAATGAGATTAAAAAAAGACATGGACAAAGAGTTCTTGGAATTTTAATTATGCAAGATATTGCTGTAATTCCAATCTTACTTATGATTTCACTATTTGCAGCAGATGATGATAAAAGTATAACTTCACTAGTTTTTGAAACAACAGTTGCTGCTGGTATTTTACTTGCACTTTTATATATTGTAGGAAAATACTTATTAGAACCATTTTTTGAACATGTTTCAAAATCAAAATCTGATGAACTATTTGTTGGGTCTGTTTTATTAGTTGCAATTGGAGCTTCATATTTAGCTCACTATTTTGGATTTACTTACTCTCTTGGAGCTTTTGTTGCTGGTATGATGATTAGTGAAACAAAATTTAAACATCAAGTAGAAGCTGACCTTACACCATTTAGAAATCTTTTATTAGGAGTTTTCTTTATTACAGTAGGGATGCAGATTAACTTCAAAGTTATTGCAGATAATATAGTAATTATTTTAATCTTATTACCAGTTTTAGTATCTTTAAAATATTTAATCATCTATTTACTTGTAAGACTTGATGATACAAAAAGAGTTGCTTTTAAAACAGCAATTTCTTTAGTCCAAATTGGAGAGTTTTCACTGGCTATTTTAGAGCTTGCAAGAAGTAGAAGTTTAATTGATCCAACTTATTCTCAGATACTTATTGTAACTATTGTTATTTCAATGATTTTAACACCAATTATTTTAAAAAATATGTCTTCATTAGCAGCTAAACTTCTAACAGAAGATACTCTTAAATTACCAGAAACATATAATATTGACAAAGATACAAAAGGTCATATCGTTGTTTTAGGTTTTGGACATTTAGGTCAAGAGATTGCTCATAACTTAAGAGAAGATGGACATAATTATGTAATTATTGAACACAACTTAAAATATTTTGAGATAGGATATAAAGATAATGAGCCTATCATCTTTGGAAATGCAGCTCATAAACATATTTTAGAATCTGTAAATATTAAAGATGCTTGTGCAGTTATAGTAGCTATTGATAACCCTGAAAAACTTCATTTAATTTGTGAGGTTATTGATGATTTAACTCATAATACAAAAACTATTGTAAAAGTAACTAGATTTAGTGAAAAACAAGAGTTAGAGTCTTTACACTTAGAGCATATCATTGTTGAAGATGATGTAGTTGCTAGAGCTCTTGTTAATGAAACAAAAATTTGTAAAGTTGATTTTATAAAAGAGCAAAAAGAGGATTAATCCTCTTTATAAAGTAGGAAAATTCCTACTTTATATTTATTGTAGCACTTGCTGTATTTGAAATAATAATACCTTCTACTTCTTTTTTATTTTGTATTGTAAACATCCATTGCCCAAAGTTTGTTAATACAAATTTTGCTTGACCTTTTCTAACATTTGCAAAAAGAGCATTATCTTCTTTTGCTAAAGCACTTTTAGCTGTAACATATCCACTTTCTAAAGGTTTACCTTTATATAAAACTTTAAAAGTAATAGTCTCTCCTATATGTAGTTGTGAAATATCACTTGTAGGGATTAATTCTAGCTCATGTCCTATTGCTTTTGGTTCACTCCAAATTTTGTTTACAAAATAGCTTTTTGCATAAATTGTACTTTTAGTAGTAGATAAAATCTCTTTAAGATTTCTAATCTCCTCTTTAGCCTTTGTAGTAAATCTCTCTTTATCATTTTTATCAAGATATTTAATAAAAGTATTTGTTTTAGTAGCTAAAGCTGCTGTATAAGTACCTTCTTTTGACTCTTTATTAAAAGAGATTTTTTGCATAGCAAGATTACTAGGGATAATATTTAGATTATCTTTATTATAAATCTCTTCTAAACCTCTTTTAGGTTTTTCTAAAGCAATAGCTTCTCCTTTTGGCATGATTAAATCAAAAGAGTTAAGCTCAACTCTATCAGAAATAGAGTCTTCAATTGTTGGGTTATGTCCAGTTCCTAAACCTACAGTCACAAGTTTACTTCCATGTGAAGTTGCTTCAAAAGCATTTATCCAAAGTCCATGAGCGAATAAACTACTTGTAGTTATTGCTCCTATTAATAATAGTTTTTTTATCTTCATTTTTTTCCTTTTATATAAGATTTATTATTCCTGTTAAAACTAAAAGTGAAACAGATATTTTGATTATGAGTTGAGGTTTATAGCTATAGATAAAGGCAATAAAAATTGCGACAATAGTTAATAAACCTAGCCAATAAGTTATTGCTAATGAATAAGTAAGTACTTGAATAAAAATATAAAGTGAAAGGCTTAAAAATATTGTTCCTAAAGCTTTTACAAAATATTTTATTTTTTTGTTTATTGTTTTATTTAAAATTTGTTTATAGTGTTTCTCTAAAGAAAAAGAGAAAAACAGCATGCCTAAATAGGTTAAAAAACTAGCAAGAAATATCATTTTATTCTCCTTTGTTTTTTTATTAAGATAAATCTAATAAGTAAACAAACTAAAGCCATAAAAATAAAAAACAAATCAAAATAGATAAAGATAGAATCTCTTGTAAAAACTTGAGAAAAACTATCTAAAACTGTAAAAACATTTATAATAGGTAAGGCTAAAAATAAAATCGCAGTTAATAAAAGTTGTTCCTTCCAAGCTTTGTTTGTCTCTCTTAAAAAAGCATAAACATATGAACAAAACCAAGCAATAAAAAAGGCATTTATCTCCCATTCTCTTCTATTTATCTCCTCTAAAGGAATAACTCTATTTGCAATAAAATAAACAGCAAGAGCTAATATAATCCCAACAATTGTTCCTAAATTTAGTTTCTCTACAAGCCAAAAACCAAAACTTTTTTTAACTAAGTTTTTCTTTTTTCTTTTTTGTGTCCATAAAATAAGTCCAGTTCCTACAAGAATAATTCCTAAAATTCCTGAGATAAAAAAGATAAATCTAAGAGTTGAGTCAGCAAATTTTGCTTCATGTAAACTTCTAAGTGAGGTACTTGTATTTATAATTGAACTACTTAGAATAGGAAGTTCTGATTTATTAATAAGTTCAAGAGTTTTTCCATCATAAATAGCAACTTCTCTTTGCATCTTGTAGTTAAATATAGTTGTGGCAACTTTAGGACTAATTTCTACTGAAAAGTTATTGTTTTTCTCTTTTATAAGTGTAAATGAGCCAATATTATTAGGCCAGATTTCATCTGCTTTTTTTATTATGGCTTGAAGTCTTTGTTTTGTTATGATATTTTCTTCTTTATATCCATATTTATAAAGCTCTTTTTTTGCCTTTATAAAACTATAGTTTTTTGCATTATTGGAATTTTGACTTTCTCTTAGTGCTTTTGTATTTATTGCTTTATAAATAGAGGCTTCTTTTTCATGTTCCTCTTCTCTAATAGAGGCTTTAAGAAGTTCTATTTTTTTTGTATCTATTGAATGAAGTTTTATATACTCTTGTTTGTAAGCTCTAAAATCATCTCCATAAAAAGTTTTTATTGCCCAAGGCATCAAAGTTCCACCTAAAAGTATAAGTCCTGAGTAAGTAATCATTATTAAAAAAGGTAAAGCTGCTACTGCTGGAAGAATATGTGCATCCATCCAACCTCTTGTATTGTTTTTAGGTCTAAATGTAAATATATCTTTGAAGATTCTTTTATGAATTAATATTCCAGTGATAATAGCTACAAACATTGCCATAGTAGCAATTCCTACAATCCATCTAGATATATTTCTAGGTATATTATAAAGTTCAAAGTGAAATCTATATAAAAATTCTCCACCTGCTGTTTTTGTTTTATCTTCTATCTTTTCCCCACTACTTGCATTATAATAAGTAGCTGGCACTCTTCTTCTATCTTGTTTTTTACTTGAATTATTTTCAACTCTTAGAGCTAAGAGATTAGTTCTATTATTAGGTAAAACAACACTTACTTTATCATTTGTTTCTATATTTTTAATTGCTTTATCAATAGCAATATCAAGAGTTTTTTCATTTGCTATTGATTTATGAAACTCTGGTTTCATCCATAAAGTAATTTCATTTTTATAATAAGCACTTGTTCCTGTTACAAAAATAGCAAATAAAAGCCATCCTAAGATTAGACCACTATAAGTATGAAGCCATCTCATTGATTCATTAAAGTTTTCTCTCATACTTAAGCCTTTATTGCTATTAAACAGGTATTGATTAAATAAAGATTTGCACAAAGTAGACTTAACTGTATTAATAGAGATTTTAATTTTATATTAGAGTATGAATAAAGAATAAAGCTTAACCAAACTAAAAAAGAGAGCATAGTTGAAAAAGAGATAGCTTCAATCTTATTTGAAAAAGGTAGAGCAAGGCTTAGTGTGACTGTAACTAACGAGGCTAATAAATATCCTCCTGCTCCTGCAATTATTAATCTAAGTATTTCCATTTTACTTCCATAATTTTTTTAGATATTTTAGTCATAGATAATGACTAGAAAATGATAGTTTAATGTCTAAGCCAAAATTCGCAAAAGGCTTAGACATTAATGAGTTTAGAATGTATAATTTAGACTAAGCCAAAGGTTTCTACCAGCTGTGATATTACTATATTGGTTGTAGTAATAAGGTGTTCTTCCAGAACCCTTTGCAACAGCATTGTATTCCATAAAGTCTTTATCAAATAAGTTATTAACTTTTGCATTGAAAGTTAAGTTTTTATTTACTTTAAATGAAGAACCTAAGTTCCAAATAGAGTAGTCTTTGTAGTATAAATCTTTATATTTATCCCCTGATTTATATCTTGTATTGAATCTATCTTTTTCTCCTGAATATTGTAAATAAGTATTAAATTTAGGAGTTGCTTGATAATCTAAAGTTGCACTATACATATGTTTTGGACTACTTGTTAGAGGTCTTCCATTTGTAGAGTCCTCACTTGATTCAATCTCTGAATCCATATATGTCCAGTTTGCTTTGATTGATAAATTATCTAAAATAAAATATTTACCAGAAAGTTCAAGACCTAAAATCTCAGCTTTTCCAACATTTTGTTTCATTTTAGGATCATAACCTAAATCAATCCACTCTTGAGAGATTCCACCAATTGCATCATCATCTTCAATTTTATCTTTAAAGTTGTTTTGAAATAGTGTTATATTGAAATTGTGTCTATCTGGGTGTTCATAATAAACTGCAATCTCTTTACTTAAACTCTCTTCTGGTTTTAAATCAGGATTCCCAATAAAAGGAGAAGTACCTTGTCCACCAAAACCAGTAACTCCCTCTTGTAAGTCAGAAGTTTTTGGAGTTTTATATCCTGTTGCAACTCCACCTTTAATTGTCCAATTATCATTTAGTGTATAAGTTAAATAAGCTCTAGGACTTACATGACTTCCAAAATCTTCATGTTTATCATATCTAGCACCAATTGTAAGAGTTAATAACTCAGCTAAATTCCAACTATCTTCTGCAAAAAATGAGTATTGATAATACTCTTTTTCTCCATTAGTTTTTCCTTCATTCATACCAAAAACACCATCTTGCATTTTAGCTTTTAAATATTCTGTTCCTAATACAAGATAGTGTTTATCTAAAGGAAGTTCATATTTTGCACTAAAAGTAGTGTTTTTTGATTTTAATGTTCTATCTGGTCTTGGCATTAAAGCTGCAAAAACAGGGTCTGCTAAAGCTGCATCTAAATCTGCCCAAGAACCTTTCTTATCTTTTATATATTGTCTTTGGTCAGCTGTTAAAGGTAAACTTCTTCCTAAGTTTTCACTTTCTATATGATGAATACCAAGTGTACTTTTACCTAAGTTCCAATCTGCTTCCCAAGATAAAGAGTATTGTTCCCTTTGCATTCTTTGATATTCTGCATAACCAACTCTTTGATTTTTATATAAAGTTTCATAAGAATCTAGTGTTCCAACACTACCTTCTGTATTATCATATTTTTGTTTTGCAATATCAAAATCAGCTCTAATAGTATGGTTATCAGTTGGAGTAAAAGTTAAACCAGCTCCTAGAGTCCAGTTTTGATTATCCATAGTTTTACCATTTCCACCAAAACTATCATTTGATTTACTAGAGTCTTCAATTACACCATTATTGTTAAATGTATCTTTGTCCCATTCTGGATTTGATTTCTCTTTATCGTAATAACTTCCTCTTAGGCTTAATCCTAATTTATTCTCAATAATTGGACCCATAAGAGCTACATCTGTAGTAGCTTGATTTCCCCAATAACTTTTTGATTGAAAAGTTTGTCCTTTTGTAATAGACCCTGTCCATTCATTAGAAATCTTTTTAGTGATAATATTAATAACCCCACCCATGGCATCAGCACCATAAAGAGTACTCATAGGTCCTCTTATAACTTCAATTCTTTCAATCATTGATAAAGGTGGAATATTTGCAAATTGTAAACCACCAAAGTTATTAGGATAGATATCTCCATTATTGTTTTGTTTTCTACCATCAATAAGTACTAATGTATAATCAGATCCCATACCTCTAATACTAACTGTACCTTGTCCAGATTTATCTGTGCTTTCTCCAATATCAACACCTTCAATATCTTTTACTGCGTCTAAAAGATTAGTATAGGGCTTTTTATTTAAGTCCTCTTGTGAGATAACAGAAATACTTGCAGGAGCAGTTACAAGTTTTTGCTCAAATCCACTAGCACTTGTAACAGTGACATTTCCTAGGTTTGATTCATTTGCATATAGATTACTTAATGCAGCTACTGCTACAAATGAAAGTAAACTTTTCCTTTTTAAATTCATTTTAATCCTTGTGTGAAAAATTGTTAATCGTATTGTAATAAGAAAAAATGATACAATAATGATATTTTGATAATTGGTATCAAAATCATTTAAAAGTTTAAATTAATCTACTTTTAAATAGAATACTGAGAATAGTTATCAGAATATAAATAAAAGGTTTAAAAAGTGTCAAGCAATTTATTAGCAAATAAAAACTTTGATGTACTTATTGTTGAAGATGAACCAATTTTAGCTGTGGCAATGGAATTGAAGTTAAAGAAGTTAGGATTAAATGTAAGTGGAATAGCAACTTCTCCTGAACATGCAATTTTAAATGCTCAAAATACTTATCCTGATATTGCAATAATTGATATAAATTTAAATGCAAAAAAGACAGGAATAGATGTGGCAAACTATTTATGGAAAAACTTTAATATTCCAATTATCTTTTTAACTTCATACTATAATGATAATATTTTAAATCAAGCTATGGAAGCTGAGCCTTATGCTTATTTAATAAAACCTTGTAGAGATGAGGAACTCAAAGTAGCAATAAATACAGCAATGCATAAACATCAATTCTTTTTTAAAAATAAAAAGGTTTTAACCAAAGAGAAAAGTGATTTTATATATTTAGGAAATAGTGCAAAATATGATAAAACTACTTCTGAATTATATATAGATGATGAGGTTTTTAAACTAACTAAAAATGAGAGAAAGCTTTTTGAAATACTTACAAAAGACGCAGGTAAGGTAATAAGCTTTGACACTATTTTTAATTTTATTTGGAGAGAAGATGTTTATGATTTATCAAAATTAAGGTCTTTAATTTATAGATTAAAAAATAAAATAGGATTTAATCCTTTTGAAAACTTATATGAAGAAGGTTATAGGGTAAAGATAGTTGGCAAGAATCTTTAAACTAAAAAACTACTCTTTTACTACAAAAGTAGTCTTCTCTTTTTTTATTATGATACTTATCATTTATGGAATAAGAACTCTTTTAACCCTTCCAAAAATTCATAATGAAAATGAAAAAGAGGTTATAGAACAAATTACTAGAACTTTGATGATTATAAAAAATCAGTTTATGATTATAGGAAAATCAATTGGAATGCAAGCTAATCTTGAAGTTGAACTTACTCAAGAAAAAATTGCCCATGAATTAAAAAAGAATAAAGAGCTTTTAAATATTTTTGATAAGCAAGAGTTAATTACTTTTTTTGCTCAAAATAAACTTCTTGAAAAATGTTCTTATAAGATTGAAAAAGAAGAGTTTATTTTTAAAAAAATCAATAAAATAAAGGTTTTTGATAACTCAAACCTTTATGAAAAATGGATATTAGTAGAAGAGGCTTCTGTTTCAAAAGCTTATAGAAAAACAAAAAACTATTTTTATAATATTCTTTTAGAAAATAAAACTAAAATCTTACTTGCTTGTAGTAGAGCAAATTTAAATCCTGGACATAACTCTTTTGAGAAAGATTTAAAAAAGCATTTTCATGAAAAGTTAGTTTTAGGTTCAACAATAAGTGATGCTAAAACAGCTCTTTTTTGGTTAAATCCTGAGTTTAAAGATTATGGGGTAAGTTTTTATTCTCATAATGAAGAACAAAGAAAACAAAGGTATGTTTTAAGTAATCTCTCAAATGTAGAAAACCTTCCAACAGGAAATTTAACTCTAAAACAGATACTTCAAGCAGATGAAAAAAAACCAATTGAACATAAAATAGAGGATAAAGAGGTTTTAACTTGGGTTATAAATCTGACTTTAGATTCTACTAAAAGTAGATATTTTATTCTTGTTTATAGTATAAATAAAGAGGAGATTATAAATAGAAATAGCGAGGATTTAATCTCTTTACTTAATGAAACTCTTCTTACTATCGCAGTTAGTTTTCTACTAATTTTTCTTTTGTTTAGAAGAATTTTAAAGAACATTGATACTATCACAAGTAGTGCAATAAAAGTTAATCAAGGAGAAAAGAATATAAGAAGTAAGGTAACAGGTGATGATGATATTGGTATTTTAGGACAAGCCTTTGACTCTATGTTAGATTTATTTGAAAACAATATTAAAATTTTAGATAAAAAAGTTGAAGAGAAAACTCAAGAGATAACAAAATCCTTAGAAGAGAAAGAACTACTTTTAAAAGAGATACATCATAGAGTTAAAAATAATCTTGCTTTAACAATTGGATTAATTGAACTTCAACAAGAAGAGATAGAAGATGAAAAAACAAAAAAAGTCTTAGTTGATATTCAAGAAAGAATCTTTACTATGGAGTTATTACATAGAAAACTTTATGAATCAGAAAATATAAATGATATTCCTTTTAAAACTTATATAAAGGATTTGGTGGGAGTTATTTCTCATTCATATGATATAAATAATAAAGTTAATGTAAAAATTGATATGGATGAAATAGCTTTAAATATAGAAAAAGCAATGCCTTGTGGACTTATTTTAAATGAGCTTATTACAAACTCTTTTAAATATGCTTTTTGTAAAAATGAAAATCCAAAATTAGAGATTTCAATCCATAAAAAAGAAGAATTTTTAGTAATGAGTATAAAAGATAATGGAGGTGGCTTAGAAGCTGATTTTGAGACACTTAATAGTAAAACTTTAGGCTTAAAACTTATAAATACAATTGTAAAGTTTCAACTTTTTGGAACGATTGATTATTTTTATGAAGCTGGTGCAAAGTTTATTATAAAAGCTAAAATTAATGAGTTATAAAGATATATAGGTTTTATCCTATATATCTTTTTCTTGCACTATCTTTGATCTTACTTACATCAACTAAAATAAAACCATCTACACAATCAGAAAAGTCTGGGTCAACATTAAAACCTAAAAATTTAACTCCATCTTCTTCACAAATATCTGAGTATTGTTTAAAGAGTGTTGGTACAGCAACTCCTATACTATTAAGACTAGATTTTAAGATTTTGAAATCCTCTTTTTTATCATTAAATTCAAATATATCTTTTAAGTCTTGACTATGAGAAGAGTATTGATATGGAATTTTTGCTTCAACTAACTCTTCATTATTTGAATAGTAGTATGAATAATGAAAAATCATTAAATCTTTTGCTGCACTTGGAAAACTTCCAGAAATAGAGACAGGACCAAACATATATTTTATTTGAGGATTATTTTTTAAATATGCACCAATTCCATACCAAAGATAATCTAAAGCTCTTGTTCCCCAATATTTTGGTTGAACAAAACTTCTTCCTAATTCAATTGAATCATTTAAATATGGAACAAAGCTATTATTATATCTAAAAAGAGTATTTGAATAAAAACCTTTTACTCCTAAGTTTTCATTGATAAATTTACCATTTCCTATTCTATAAGAACCAACAATCTCTAAATCATTTTCATCCCAAAGAATGATGTGTTGGTAATAAATATCATATTTATCTGTATCCCTTTTTTGATTTATTCCCTCTCCAACTTTTCTAAAAGATAGTTCTCTTAATCTTCCAAGCTCTTTTAAAACTATTGAGTCCTCTTCATAGTCATACAGATAGATTTTTTTACCATCTTTTGTTTCTCCAATTAGTTCTGCTTTTTTTAACTCTTTGATTAAGTCATCTTTTTTTTGTGGGTGAGCGATTGCTTTTTGTGTTTCAAAAAAAGATTTTTTCCCTTTTTTTAGAGCATAAAGATGCTTTTTATAAAGGTTTACTAAATACTTTTTATCTAAACCTTTGGGTTTTATATTCTCATTTGGAATTATCTCTCCAACTTTTATATTGATATTTGTAGATTTCTTTTTAAACATCTCATGTGATAAAAGTAGAGTAGAAAAAGTCTTATTTATTACAGACATAGTATAAAAAGTTTTAGAGTTTTTCCCACCAATAAAAATAGGTAAAATTGGTGCATTTGCATTGATTGCAAAATTTAGAAAACCTTTATTCCAAGAAGGGTCTTTCACTCCTTTTGCACTAGCACGACTTACTTCTCCAGCAGGAAAAATAATAACTGCTTCATCATTATTTAAAGCATTATAAACAGCTTGAATATCTTTTTTTGATTGTCTCATTTTATAATTATCAATAGGAATAAATAGTGACTTCAAAGCCTCAATTCCTACTAAAAAATCATTGGCAACAATCTTTACATCTGTTCTTACTGTACCTACTAATCTTAGAAGAGATAATGCATCTAATCCACCTAAAGGATGGTTTGCTATTATCACTACCTTTCCAGAGCTTGGGATATTTTGTAAATCATTACTAGAAACTGTATAGTCAAAGTTAAAATAGTCTAATACAGCATCAACAAACTCAAAACCTTTTAAGTGAGAGTTTTTTTCTAAAAATTCATTTATTGAGTTTTCATGTACAACTTTTTTAGCAATGTTAATTAAAGATTTTTTTAAGAAGTTTGGGTTTTTATTTATATTTGGAAACTTCTTTGCTATCTCTTTTTGAACATCAATCATTTTTACTCCTTAGTTTAGAAATTTTAAGCTAAATCTATTACAAATAAGTTACAGCCTTATTAGTATTTAGGTAATTAATAACTTACATAAATTATGTTAGAATCCAAAAATAAATAAGGAGAGGTTTATGAGTAGAACAAATATTACAAACTTGGTAACTTTGCTTATCATGGCAGTTGGCTATTTAAATGAAAATAATACAATTTTTATGATTGGTCTATTTGCTTTAAGTGGCTCAATTACAAATACCTTAGCTATTCATATGCTTTTTGAAAAAGTTCCATTTTTATATGGAAGTGGGGTTATTGAAAAGAAGTTTGATGCTTTTAAAGAGGCAATTCATAATCTACTTATGCATGAATTTTTTACAAAAGAGAACTTAACAAAGTTTTTTAAAGAAGAGGTTTCAAGTGCAAAAAGCACAATAGATTTTGAAAAGCTTTTAAATAAAACAGATTTTACACCTGCTTATGATTCTTTAAAAGAGTCAGTTGTAGAGTCACCTTTTGGTGGAATGCTTGGAATGTTTGGTGGAGAAGCTGCTTTAGAGCCATTAAAAGAGCCTTTTGTAGCAAAACTAAAAGCTTCAATTATAAAAATATCTCAAACAGACTCTTTTCAAGCAGTAGTAAATGAAGCCTTAACATCTGAAGATTTAAGTGAAGATGTATATGAAAAGCTAAGTAAAATAGTAAATACAAGATTAAATGAATTAACACCTAAAATGGTAAAAGAGTTAGTTCAAAATATGATAAAAGAGCATTTAGGATGGCTTGTGATTTGGGGTGCAGTATTTGGTGGACTAATAGGACTAATCTCAACATTAGTAATATAGTCCTTAAATTAGGGATTTAGTAAAACTTATTAAAAAATTTTACAACATTTTTTTACAACAAATGGTAATAAATCTGCTAATTTTTGAATAAATCTGCAAATGTTATGATTTTTTATAATCTATCATTCGCTTTTTTATAAACTTCCATATCATCTCTTTTACCAATAGCAATTGTGTAAATGAATAACTCATCATTTTGAATCTGCTTTAATTTTTTAAAAACTTGTATTTGAAGTGCATTATCTAGCTCTTTTAAATCATCTTCTACTTTAGGATGTAATTTTAGTTCATATATCTTTTAATATGATTAAAAAGTTTTCATGAAAAACTTGACGAACCGATTACGAACTGGTTCGTTTACCGATAAAATAGAGATATATTTAAAATAGAGAATTGTAAATAGGAAATGAGTGATAAAGACAAAACCTATAATTATAAGTTTTGTCTTTATATAAGTAGCTATTTTATTCTAACAAGCATTTTACTTTTTTTTGAATCTGCATGGGAAACTTCAAAATAATTATCATATTTTTTGATTATATCTCCCCATGTGCTAGCACCATAATTTTTTGCATTAAAAGATGAGTTTTTACGTTTTAAATATGAACCTATGTTAGAAGCATAAGCAAATCCACTTTCATCTTTTTGGTTTTCTATTGCATCTTTTAATAAACTTATTGGGTCTTTAGTATCAATTTTTTTATTTTTAACTTTTATAGGAAGTTCAAAAAAATCAGAATAACTATTACGAATAGGAGCTTTTGTTATTGATTCTCCAAAGCCAATTGATGTAAATCCCTTTGATTTAATTGTACGTGCTAAATCTATGAAATCACTATCACCTGATACGATTGCTATTGTATCTACAACAGATGAAGTCATAATCTCCATTACTCCTCGTACAATTCTTAAGTCAGCAGTATTTTTTCCTGCTTTATAAGGAAATACTTGAATAGGTTCAATTCCATGTTCTTCTAATAGTCCTTGATTCCAGTCCTTATGATGAGGGCTAGTCCAATCTTTTATTGCTTGTCTAATAATCACTTCACCAATATTAGCTAACTCATTAAATACATCATCTATGTATTTTGCATTTATATTATCACAGTCAAAGAATACAGCTATTTTTTTATCATTCATTTTATATCCTTTGGTGTCTCATAACATACTCTAAAACCAACTTTTCTATATTTATATTTCATAGTTGATGAAGCTAAAACCCAATTATTTTTATCAATATAATATTTAGCACTTACAAATTTTGAATGACCACCTCTAAACTCATTTGTCCATTCATTAAACCTTTCATTAATACAAAATAATAGTTCATTATTTTCTATAAATTCTAATGGCTTAGCCCATTTCATAACTACATTTTCAAAATCATTCATGTAAGGGGGAGGTGAAGATAGTTGCTTCTTTTCATAGAAAAAATTTAATTCATTTTCTATGTCATTAGTAAATGGAGTATATGATTTATTTAGTTCATAATTTAAATTCATATCTATGTCTTCACGATTGTATTCTTTATTAATTAAAGATGGACAAATTAGTTCAAACTCATCTTGAAATAACAGTCGTGCATGTACATTATATTTATTTTCAATATATCTACAATAAGCAATTGCATCATACCAAGTTACACTAATAGGTGCATTTTCATCATCTTCTGCATTTATCATCGATAAATCTTCAAGTGTATTTAGTCTAGTTTCTTGATAGCTTTGATTATCTTTATCTTTTTCTATATAAAACTCTGCAAAGTCTTTTATTGTAATTAAATTCGATACATACAACACTTTATTTTCTAATTCAAATGGTTTAAAACCTTCTAAAATCTCTTTTGTTTCTTTTTTATAATAAGAATAAGTTCCTTTTTTAGTGTAATAATCTTTGAGTATACTATTTTGACCAGGATAGTCTTGAAGTGTATTATTTTTGTAATATTCTACCTCTGATAAATGAGCATCTCTTTCAAGCCAAATATCAAAAGGTTTAATCTCTTTTATGTTTTTATTCTTTTCTTTAAATCCAAAATATAGCCATCTGTCAAAGTCATACTCTTCATTAAGTAGGGATGGTATGTTTTTTGTTCTAATATATTTTCCAAATTCAGAAATAAAAGGTTTATCTCTTAAACTTCTAAAAACAAAATCATAACTTCCATCTTTTGCTTTTAAGAAAACAAGGTTTTTATTAAATGGAATTATTTCTATCCAACCTTTTTCTAATTCTTTTAATTGTTTATGAATTATTTCTGCAACACCTTTAAATCTATCTTGTTCTATTAATCCTAGTTTACTCTCATATGTCATAGATAGATGTTCTTTGGTATTATTACCATCTATAACAAATGTGTCTCCCACAAGATTCATTAAAGTGCAGAAATCAAACAAACTTATCGGAATTAGATAATCTAATTCTTGTTCTTCTACTATACTAAGATAATCATTAGACTTAATAAGTGATTCCAAATAGTTTGCATCTAGATAAAGGTCATAGTTATTAGTACAAAGACCTTGATAATACAAATAGTTATCTGTTCTACAACCATACCCTGTAAATATCTTTTCTGGGATTGGTTTTTGGGATAAAAATATTCTATCAGCTATTTTCCTATATGAAAATAATATATCATGCTCTGCTTTATACAATTCAATTTTATGCTCAGGCGCATATTTTTTTAAACCATTTTTCTCAAGAAATGGAAGAATTCTATTAGTGTATTCTTTCTGGTATTCTGTCCAATCTTGAAATCCTAAAGTTTTAGATACTAAGTTCAAGTATCTTACTTTTTTTATATCATATCTTGATAAGTCTTTTGAATATGATTTTTTAATCTCATCTGGAGATAAACTATTTAGCGGACAACTACAATATTCTTTTGTAAAGAAGTATTTTAAGTACATAGGTTTTTCCTCGTAAATTTTATTTACGATATAAAAAATGTGGAAATATAGTTTTCTTTGTAGAAGGAATTTGTCATAACCATTATATCAGTGGTATGCAGCAGGTTCCTAAACCTTGAGAAGACATTTTAATGGAGACAACCTTAAAGATTACTTATCTATATAGTTAAAATCATTTCTTTTCAATCATATATCATCAACATAGACAAAGTGTACTACCACTTTGAAAACTCAATAAAGGAGCAACCAATGTTTCAAAAAAGAAAAGAGTTCTATGTGTTTACTACTAAACCATCGTTTGATGAATTGATGTGTGATTGTAAAATAAGAGGTGCATTATGAGATTTAATAAGCAACTAAAAAAACAAGATGAAGGTACAAATTATAATCCATCATTTGAAGAGTGGCTAAATCTTTTTTCAAAAGAACCCACAAGTAAAGAACTTGATGATATGGAAAATGAAGTTCGTAAGAATAAACCTCAAAATAATCCATACTATCAACCTCTAAGAGGTGCATAAATGAAGATTCCTCCAACTGTACTAATAGCTATTGTTATTGCTTCATCAACTATTATCAAAGAATACCTAGACACAAAAGAAAATCAATAAGTTTTAGTCAACTGACTTTCAACATAAAACAATAAAAAATAATAAGGATAAAACAATGTCAAAACCAATTAAACCATTGACTAATGAAGAGTTAAAATCAAAAGCACCAAGTCTGTTTCAAGAACAACCATACCATGAAGTAAGCGAGAAATACCACTTCATACCTACAATTGAAAATCTAAGAGAGCAAAGTTGGTTTCCTGTAAGTGTAAGTGAAGCAGGAGTTAGAGATATAGCAAAAGATGGATTCCAACAACACTATGTAAGATTTCAAAATTTTGCAGATTTGATTAATCCAAGTGGAAATGTAGTTGAACTACTTTTGTTTAATAGTCATGATAGAAGTAAAGCTTTTACAATTAGTGCAGGTATTTACAGATATATATGTTCAAATGGTCTTGTAATCGCTGATTCAGTCTTTGATAGCTATAAAATCAAACATTTAGGCGATAGAAACAATGATGTAGAAAATGCAGTTGCAAGAATAACAGAAGTAAAACCAAAACTACTTTCAAAAATTGCAAAATTTGAATCTATCAAGCTAAACAAAAGTGAAAAAGAAGCTTTTATGCAAAGTGCTTTACCATTGCGATTTGAAAACCATTTAGAACTAGATAATCCAAATGATTTATTAAACCCACTAAGAACTGAGGATATGAAAGATGATTTATATACAACACTAAATGTACTTCAAGAGAATTTATTATCCTCTAAAATTAGTGGATATAACAAAGATACAGGAAGAAGATTTACAAGTAAAGAGATTACATCTATTTCAAAAGATGTTGAGATAAATAAAGGTCTTTGGGATATAGCAGAAAGAATTGCTAGTATCAAAGACTCTTCTTATGCAATGGCTGCTTGAGGTGCAATATGAAACTAGTTAATTATGCACTGCAAAACCAAATTGAATATCTTAGTGAAGATAAAACAAACAACCATTTTAAAGAGTATCTTCAAAACATCCTTGAAGATACTTCAAAACCATATTATCAAAGAGCTGACTACATTGGTTTATCTCTAAATGAGATTAAATCAAAAATTGATTATCTCTCAAAAGATATATCTGAATTACAGGCTTTAAAGAAGAAGCTTACAAATGCGTTAGAGATAGCCAAAGAGCAAGTTGCAACTATATTTGAAGCAAATGGAATAGATAGAATAGATGGGAACATTATTTCATCTTTAACCATTTCAAAATCAACCACGAAAGAGAAAAATATAGTCAATATTCTAGATGAAAACAAAATCATGGGATTAGGCTTTGTTAAGTTCTCTGTGGATGTTGAAGCTGTTGAGAAAGCAATAACAACAAAACAAGGACAAAAGGAGCTTAAGGGATTGGTTGAAGTTACACCAATGAGTATAACAACACCAGCAAAAGTAAAAGTTAACATGAAAAGAGCATCGGTAAACAATAGTGAAACAGATGAGATTTTAATTATAGAAGAACAAGTGGCATAAGGAGTTAATATGTTCAATGATAGTCAAATACAACAGCTCTCAAAGGCAATAGACCAGCAGAGAGTTAAAACAAAAGGTAGAGAAGCTACACTTTTAGTTCCTCCATTATGGGCTTTAAATGCAACTTTACAACTTGGGCATACTATTATGACATGGGACCCTGATTGGGTTATATATAAAAATCTGTTTGGTTCTAAAATAGAAGTTAAATATTTTGGAAAGGATGCTTAATGTTTTTAAATAAACTAGATAATGATTCAAAAGAGATATTTTTATATTTAGCTCATCATATGGCAAGATGTGACAAATCTTTTTCTGATATGCAGAAGAACTTGATAGGTGGATATTTAAAAGAGATGAATATTCAAGATGTAGATTTCAAAGAAGATGAATTTTCACTAATTGATTGTTTAAAAAAGGTTACAAATAAAGAGTATCAAAAAGTTATCCTAATAGAACTACTAGCTATTGTTTATTCTGACAATATTATGCATGAATCAGAAAAAGAGATTATTGATACTATGGTTGATACATGGGGAATAAACTCAAGTTTAGTTGTAGTGTATGGGGAATGGTCTAGAAGTTTACTTTCTCTTTACATACAAGGTGAAGCACTGTTAGAATTAAACTAATAATTTAAAAATATTACTCCTTCCCCAATAGATAGAGGGCTAACGCCCTCTATCCCCCATCCTCATAGAGAATAGGTTATATATTTTATTTCAGTGTCTATTTCATGCATGGCATCTGATATCTCTCGTGCTACTATTACCTCTAATCCTACGTCTAGAATCTCGTCTAGACTCAAAGTAGTGTTTAGTTTTATATTATGCATGAAATGAGACTCGAACCCGATTTATAGTTTCCAAACAAACTAATACATTATATGTATCATATAATATATATAAATATGTTTTATTTCATATAGTAATACCAATATCTCTATTTAGTAACAAAATAGTTTAATCTCTATTTAGATAAAATAACTAAAAATTATATTTAGGTTAAATTAGTTTGATGGTCATGCAAACAACTATAATATGTTTGAGGGTTTAAGATGATAAGTGAAGATAAAGGGATAGTATGATTGATTTTGTACAAAAAAATAGTAATGATAATTTAATATTATTTATACATGGATTGAGTGGTAGTAATGAAACATGGAAAAATGAAGTTACCCAAAATACATTTCCAGAATTGTTACTTAAAGATTCTGAAATTAAAAATAATTTTGATATAGCATATTTTGAATATTATACTAGTTTAGTTAATGCTAAAGAAAAACTTGCAATTTTAAAAACATTATTTTCTAAAGATAAATCTGCACCTAAAAATATATCTGTTAGTGAAATTGCAGATGTATTAAAAACAAGAATTAATCATCAGTTAGATGAATATAGTAGTATTGTTATTATTGCTCATAGTATGGGTGGAATCATAGCTAAAAGTGTAATATTAGATTATGCAGAAGAAGGTAATTCAAGAATTAAATTATTTTTTTCTCTAGCAGTTCCTCATCTAGGTTCTAACTTAGCAGACTATGGAAGGTTTATAAGTTCTAATATTCAAATTAAGCACTTGGCACCTTTTCAAAATGAAAGTATGTTATTAGTAAATAAATGGCTTAAATCTTCAATTCTTCCAACAACTAAGTATTTTGCTGGTGTATATGAGGGAACAGTTCATATTAATAGTGCAATCCCTCCAAATACAAATAAACATGATATTGTTAAAGTAGATGAAAATCATAGAACAATTGCTAAACCAAAAGACGAGAATGATATTGTAGTAATAAGTATATTAAAGTATTTAAAAGAGTTTTTAAAAAACAGTAAAGTTGATGATATTGATTATGAAAAAATTATGTCAGAGGAATATAATGATGAGTATTTTGTTGTAAAGCTTTTAATTGCAGATGTTCATAATAGTCTAGTAGATGATTCAAAAAAACATTTTTATTATTCTGAAGAAATAAGAAAAATATTTACATCTAGTAGTGATAGAAAAATACTGCAAGAATTATATGCAAAGATTGAAAGTTTATACAAAAACTTCTATGGGGATTTAATTACTAAAAAAATAACATCATCAAATGAACTTGTAAATGAAATACATAAAAAAATCATAGAAGATGATAGAGATTTTTTAAATACAACCCTATCTAAAATAAATGGATTACATAAAAAAGGTATGATTCATTTATTAGCAAATGATTTAAAAAGAGATATATTTTGGGATGAGAATAAATATTCACAAAATGAATTAGACACCAAAAAAGGTAAGGGTTATGCTTAAAAATCTACCTTTTATAACTCCAGAAGATGATTTTGAATTAAATTTATTACTGACATTTCAAATTGTTTATTTTTTAAATTCTACAGCTAGGGGCTTAAATATATTAGATATTGAAAGATTAAGTATCTATGTTTATTTGTTAAAAAATCCACATATTTTACATAGAGTATTAATTAAATTAGGCAAAAAAAGATTTACTTTAAAAAGTTATGAAACTTCATCTTATAAAAGTGAGAGAAATGATACTGAAACTTTTTATGATAATAAAATAGTGAGGTATTATACTCAATTACTTGCTAGTAATAATCTAATTAGTATAACATATAACGAAAAGATAGGTTTTGTATTTACTCCTAATAAAGATACGGAAAAATATATAAATGCAGATAGTGAATATTTTAAGCGAAATATAACACTAATTGAAAAAATAAAACAAATAAGTTCTACATCTGTATCAAAAATCAATACAGCAATAAAAAGCATTTTAGAAGAGAGGTAATTGTTAAATGGATGTTTTCTCAAAGTTAATAATAAAGAAATTAATGTTAATTGGTCATAGAAAGAATTATGAAGTTCCCTTCTTCCCAGGTGTTAATATAATTTATGGTGAAGAAGATTGTGGAAAGTCGAGTATATTAGAGTTGATTAATTACTTATTAGGTGCAAGTAGTTTAGATAAGTATGATGAATTAGAACAATCAGTAAAATATGCAATTTTAGAATTGAATTTGAATAATGAAATTTATTGTATAAAAAGAGATATTTTTGATGCAAAAAAAGATATTGAGGTTTATATGTCAAGTTATGAGAATATTGACCTTGTATTTCCTTCAAAATACAAACCTAAACTTGATAATACAATAGATGGAAAGTTTTTTTCAGACTTTTTATTAGATACACTTAATTATCCAAAAATAAAAATTAAAAATGCTCCAACACAAGATAATTCAACTTTATCAAGATTGAGTTTTAGAGATTTATTTAAGTTTTGTTATATAAATCAAGATGATGTTGGAAGTAAAAACTTTCTAAGTAATCAATATCATCCTCTATATCATAAAGTTAAAGAAGTTTTTAAATACATTTTTAATCTAAGTGATGAAGAGATATCTGAAATAAACCAATTAATTTCTGAAAAGTCAAATTTAAAAAATAAGTTATCTACTAAGATTTCTAACATACAAGAGTTTTTAGAAACTATTGAAATAGAAACGTTAGATTTTATTAGTACATTTCTAGAAGATATCAAAACTAATTTAAAACAAATAGAAGAAGAACTTCAAAATATAAATGTTTCAATAACTAGTAGTTCTAAAGAATATGCACCTCTTAAAGAACATATTGTAACTCTTAATTATCAAATTAAGGATAAAGAAAAAGAAAAGGCTAAAACTAGAGATAACATAAAGAGATATGAGAAGCTAATTAATGATTATTATGATGATAGATTAAAAATTGAAGGAGTATTATCTGCAAAACAATTAATAGGAAAAATTTCTCCAGATATTGCAATATGCCCATTATGTAAACATGATGTGGAACATATTAAATTAAAAGAAGAATATTCTATTCATAATGAAGAAAAGTTAGGCTCAGAAGTCAAAATATTAAATAAAAGAATTAAAGACTTAACAGGACTAATTGAAAAAGAAAAAGAATCTTTTAGAAACAGTGAAATAGAATTATCTAAACTTATAGAAGAAAGAGAACAATTTAAAAAAAGTGTTGATGAAGAATTAAAAGAACATATCTCTCCTTATTTGACAAAAAGAGATGAACTTATTAAACAACAATCTACTTTAATAGAAAAAGAACAACAAATAACAAAAGCTTTAAAAATTAGGAACGAAGAAAATAATTTGAATAAAGAAGTTGTTAAGTTAGATGAAGATTTGAAAGACCTAAAAGAAAAATTAGATGAATTAACTTCTTCCCAAGTTCAGATTGATAATGTTTTAAATGACTTAAAATTAATTTTAGAAACATACTTAAAATCTATTGATGTTAAAAATAGGACAGGAATTGGTATTAGTGAAAAAACATTTTTACCTATATTAAGAAATAAACAATACAATGAAATTACTTCTGGTGGTGTTAGAACTGTTTTATCTATGGGATTTTTATTGAATATTCTTGAATATAGTTTAAATAATGATATAAACCATCCTAGGCTATTAATGATAGATACAGTTGGAAAATATCTACAAAAAACTAAAAAAGAGTATTTATCAGATACTGATGAAAAAGAAGATATTAAAGAAGAAATAAGAAGTGCTGGTAAATATAAAGCTTTATACGAGTATATAATTAATTTATCAATAAAAATGGAAGAAGCTAATAAAAGTTGTCAAATTATTTTGGTTGATAATGATGTTCCTCCTTTTATAGAAGAAGAGTATAAAGGTTTTATTATTAGACGATTTAGTAAAGATGAAAATGATGATTTACCAATTGGTTTAATTGATGATTATAGTGAAGATATGTATTAAAAAACAATGATAGTAGGACTAGAATGGAATTAGTATATTTATGGGTTGAAGATTATAAAAATATAAAAGAACAAGGTTTTAATTTTAGTCCTAGATGTGAATGTAGTTATGATAAAGATACAGAAGAACTAACAATAACTGAAAAAGAATATATAAATATTTTTCCTGATAATCTTAATGTTAGTGCTATTGTAGGAGAAAATGGAAGTGGGAAGAGTAGTGTTGTAAAGCTAGTTTTGATGTTAATATTTTTTAAAAAGTATGATGCTACATCTGACTATAACCATGAAATAGCCATACTAAAACAAGAATTAAATGCTAAAGCTTTATTTCTAATTATTAATACAGTAGATGGATATAAAAAGATATGTTTAAATACAGATATTAAAAATGATAGAATAACCGAAATAGATAATGATGATATTGATTTTTATTCCATTTATTTTAGTTATATGCTTGACACTTTACAAAATAAAGAAGATTACTGGATGTGGAATTTATATCATAAGTCAGATAATTATGAAACACCAATACTATTAACTCCAAATAAATTTCATAAAGATTTTTTACAAAATAGTATAAACTTGGATGATATTGAGTATGTAAATATCAATCATAGTATTAAGTTTTATAAAAAAAATATAAAAACAAAAATTAACGACTTCTTTAATCCAAATAGAATTAAGTTATATTCAGATAATCCTTCTACTGTTCAAGAAGTTGAATTTGATTTTTTTGGAAAAGTTGCTGGAAAATTCCTAAACTTAGTTAATAAAAAAAATGTAAATATATATTATGAAGACATTGACAGTAAGAAAACAAAAAGAGAAAAAACTGAAAAATATTACAAAAATATAAACAAACAATTAAATATAATTAAAGATTTAGAAACTAAAAAACAATATAAAGAAATAAATTTATTATACATAGCTTTTAAAATACTATCATCTACAAAAAGTGGTTTTCAAGTTCAAGTTTATGATGCTATTGATAAGTGGTTTGATGGAAGACTTTATGAAGATAGTTTTTTAGAAGAAGGTATTATTTTAATTGAACAAAATATAGAACAAATATTTATTAATGATACTGTTAAATATAATAATGAAAAAATTAATAATTGTATCGGGTTCTATAAAAATACTTCAGATAATAAAGAAGAAATTTTAAATAAGCTATTAGATAGAGAAATACTTGAATTATCAGCTTTTGAAGATATATCTATTATATTAATCCCTTGGTTAAATTTAGAATTGTTAGAATATAACAAAAGTTTCAATAGTTTAAGCGGCGGTCAAAAACTATTTTTTACATTTATGGTAAATATGATGTATGAGGTATCAAATTTGATGCAAGTAGAGGAATATAAAACGATAAACTTATTTTTAGATGAAGTTGAATCAAGTTATCATCCAAACTGGCAAAAAGAGTTTATTAAAAATATATCAAAGGCTTTAGGAAATATTGATTTAGAAGATAAGAAAATTAATGTATTTTTTTCTACACACTCTCCATTTATTCTCTCAGATTTACCAAAAGAAAATGTGATTTTTTTAGAAAAGTACAAAAAAGATGAAGATGGAAATCAAGAAGTTGGCAATTGTAAAGTATCAAAACCAAATATAAAACAAACTTTTGGAGCAAATATTCACACCCTTTTATCCCATGGTTTTTTTATGGAAAAAGGGCTTATCGGGGAGTTTGCAAAAAAGAAAATACAATCTATAATTAATTATCATAATGAAATTAAAGAAGAAAAGATAACAAGTAGTATTAGAATAGAATATGAAACTAATAAACAAAAAGAGTTTTGGAATATTCAATCTATTATTGGAGATGAATATTTACAACAAGTAATTAAAAATCATCTTACAGAGATAGAAAAAATTGTTTTAGGAAATGATGCAGCAAAACAAAACGAAATCAATAGATTACAGAGTCAAATTGATTTTTTAAAGGGTGAAAATGCTTAAAGTTAGGTATTCTCCTGATATAGAAGAAAAATACTTCGATGTAATTGCAGATAGTAAAGCAGATAAATTTAATGGACTAACTTTTAAAGAATATTATAATAAAAATTATAAAAAAATATTACAATTTGATTTAAAAGAAATACTTTGTGGAGATTTTGAAAAATTACTTAGTATAAAAAATAAAATAGGAAAAAAGAATAATAATAGTGTAAAAAGTTTTTTTAATTATGACAAATCTAAAATTAATAAACAAAACCCTTTAATTTCAAAATTACAACCAAAAATATCTAAGTTTTTTGAACAAAATGTAGAGGTACATACTTGCTATTACTGTAATATTGATTTTATTAATATTTTTAAAAAACAAAATGAATTAAAAAATGGGTTTACTTTAGACCATGTTTTAGAGAAAGCAGAATATCCATACTTTGCACTTAGTCTTTATAATTTAGTTCCATCATGTTATGTATGTAATAGTAAGGTTAAAGATTCTAAAATTCCTTTTGATAATTTTTCTCCCACAAACAAGAATTTTGATTTTAATGAAAAAGTAAAGTTTAAGTCTTTTATTACAAATTATAATCTGCAAATAAAAAAAGAAGATGATTTTAATATCAGACTTATTGAAAATTTTTCAAATGTATATGACAAATATATTGAAAGTTTAAATTTAGATAATAGGTATAATTATCATAAATATAAAGTTTTAGAAATGATTGAAAAAAGAAGAAAATATCCAGATAGTAGAATAGAAGAATTAGCAAATCTAACAAATCAAAGTGTAGAAGATATTAAACAAGATTTATTTAGCATTTATATAAAAAAAGAACTTCATATCAGACCATTGAGTAAATTATTAAAAGATATAAGTAAAGAATTAGGATTGATTTAGATAAAAATTAGGAGTTATTGTGACATTAAATGGATTGTTAGAGTTTTTACATCAAACTTCAGGCTTATTTGTTATGTTATTTGTTCTATTACCTATAATTTTGTATTTGGAGAAAAAAGATAATATCAGACTAAATAAAAATAAAGATAAATACAAAAATTACTTGATGTCTGAACTAGAAAATGGACATATAAATAGTTCAAATGATTTAAGAAGAATTTATGGTACAGTTCTAAATAAACGATATTTCTTTCTAGAAGATTGGTCTAATGAGTGCTTAATTGAATACTCTCAACAAAAAGAATTTGATGAAATTAAATACAAAATTTTATATGATACAATCTATAATTTTAGTGTTGAAGAACCATTTTCAACACTACCTGAAGATGAAAGAAATTTGCTAGAAGATATCAAAGAATATAAGGATAAGGACAACACTATTTTTAATGAAAAACTTATTCAATTATCAAAAGTTGTCAAACTTCGTTATGATAAACAAAACAAAACTGAGAAAATAAATAAATATTTGACCTATTTTTCAATTATTATTACAACTATTTCAATTTTTAAATCTATTTAAGGTAAATGACTTTAAAAAAGCTTTAAAATTACTTTATCCGAATATTTGATAATGATGACCTTTTAGAGTTATAGATGATTGAATGTTAAACTACATTCATTACTACACCATAAAAGCCCTTTGAAAAAAGGGCTTTTATGACAGGTTAGTGTAGTAAATGTAGTAAATTCTGCAAACATATCAATTAAAATTTACATTCCAAACCATACCACTATTAGCTCTTTTAGAGGTAAACTTCAATTTTTTCATCTCTTTATTAAAAATAGTCTTTGTAATAGATTTCTCACCCTCATTTTTACAAAACTTTAAAAACCTATCATACATATTTTGAAAGCTAATAGTTTCATTAATAGAGTGTTTAATAGAATATTCTCTAACAAATCTTGCTGTTAAATTAGATTCTTGCATAAAGTTATCTAAAAAATCTTGACATCTTTTAGATATGAATATCTCCTCATTTTCCAAGACTTCTTCAATCCCTTCAATAATCCAATTTAAAACACCTGCTTTATTTTTTAAAATCTTTTCATGTAGCTTTTTATCTTGTTTATCTAAAGGTATAGTTTTTTCAAATGGAATAAAAATCATCCTTCTAAAAAAACCTACTGTTTGTTCAATGTCTGCATCATCAATTTTATTGATGTTGAAAATCATTTTTGCATATCTTTTCATGATAAAAGGTTGTTGATAAATTGGTCTAACTTGTATATGTTCCCCTGATGCCAATTGTTTAAATATTCCAAAATCAATTTTTTTCATATTTATATCTGAACAATAATTTATAAGTTTGTTCTCCAACTCTGCTCTTTCATAGCCTTTTTGATTAGTTAAAGTTTCTAAAGAATAATGTGTAATTAAACTTGGGTCAAGTAAGCCATCTATTATCTCAAAAGTTACTGATTTACCATTTCCTCCCGTACCATATAAAAAAGGAACTTTTTCAAGTTTAATAGAGTGAATAAAAAGACTCCCTATTGCTTGTTGCAATGTCTTTTGTGTATCTCTATTTGGTAAAACATAATCTAAATACTCTAATAGCCTATGATTTTCTCTATTTTTATCATATTCAAAGTCTAATTGATATGTTAAAAAATGATTAGGTTGAAAATTTAAAAGTTTTACACCATCAGAACGAATTTGTAGTGTGCCATTTTTTAGATTGATTAGTGTGATACCTGTAACTTCTATATTTACAAAAAAATCAGATTGTAATAATTGCTTATATATAGTATCAATAAACTTTGAATCAATATATAAAAATTCTGGTACATTTAATTTCATTACTATAATCTTCAAAAATTCTTTAAATAAATTTATCTCAATATTAACCCAATAAGTGTCATTATAGATATATATAGAATTCCCATCCTTTGAAAATTCCCAATTATAATCATCTTTTAAATCACATAGTGTTTTAAAAACTCCAATCTGATACTGTTTTTTTCCACTTGTTCTAATATTTAAAGGATTATTACTTGTCATTTGTTCTGATAGCACTTCCCAAAATGATTCATCTTTTGATGGAACATCTACTAAATAAAGGTTTAATAACCTTTTCAAGTCTTTAATTTTTATGCTATCAGTTCTTTTGGTAGAAATATGGTAGGTTGAGTTATCAATTTTTTGATACCTTTTATTAGATGATTTTCTTCTATTTTCAAATTGCTTTTGTTTGCTCTTTTCCTCTAAGAGAGCATCTTCTTCAAGATGCTTCTCATAGTCTTCATTTATTTCAAAGTCAGATTCATCAAACTCTTCATCCTCTGGATTGCAAGGAGGAGGATTATAATCTAAATCATCAATATCGAAATCATCAAACTCTTCATCTTCCGGATTACCATAACCAGGTGAGTTTAAATATGAATTATCCATTTATTTCCCCTCTATTATAGAGTCTTGAAAAAGAGGACTTTTATTTAAGTCATAACATTTTGAATTAATACCAAAAAGTTTACAAGTTATTTTTTTAGATTGTATGCCAAGTTTTTCTGAATAATAATTACCTATAATTTTATCTTTTTCCTCATAAGAGTTTTACAATAGTTTTTAAAAATAAAAAGGATTTGTAATGAAAAAGTTATTATTAGTAGCAGTAGGAGTAAGTGTAGTAGCTTCTGTAGCATTAGCACAAGGTATGATGGGACAAAATAGTAATGGGCATATGATGAACCAAAAAGAACAAGTTCAAAATAATCATATGAATAATTCTGGAAATCACATGAATAACTCAGAGATGATGAATCATGGGAAACAAGGAACTCAAATGAATAATTCAAAGATGATGAAGCACGGAAACTAACAAGCCAGTATAAAGTTTAATTTTTTGGTTAAACTTTATACTTAAAAAAACTACTCATTCTCTTCTAATGTTTTTTTCATCTGTTTATACTCTTCTTTTGTTATTTCACCTTTTGCTAGGCGTTTTTTTAAAATATCAATTGCTGAGCTTTTCTCTTTTTTAAACATAGATAATAAAAGAAAAAATATAATAAACCAGAAGATAAGCATTGTAAACCCATGAAACATTGTCATATTTGTATTCATATACTCAAACATTTTATATCCTTTTTTGTTTGATATAGTTTATATGTATAATGAGGAAGTAGTGTGTAAAACTATGTTTTAAACCTTATTTAAATAAAATACATTTTTAATAATTACTGTAAAGATAAATAGGACGATTATGGAAGAATTAGAGGTTTTAGTATTACTTGATGTATCAGGATTAGAAGACAAAGAGAAGTTTGAAAAACATGTAAAAAGAGAAGGTTTTAAAGCAGTTGAGGGTGAAAATTTTGTATATACTGCAAAGTCTACAACAACAACATTTTCTACAAAAGCATATATTTTAGAAGTATTTAAAAAGGGTCTTCAAAAAAATGAGTTTTTAGAAGCAAATTTGATTTTCTTACTTAATGAGACACCTTATCCTGCTTATTATTATGATAGAACTACAAATGACTTTGAAGAAGTAAAAGAAGAGAAATAGTGAAAAACATATATGAGTATTTAAAAAATTTAAAGGAAGAGAAGAAGTTAAAAGAGTGTGAGCTTTTAATCGTAAATGATGATAAACAAGCTCAAATAGCAAGTGATATTGTCTCTTTTTTAGGTTTTAAACCCTTTACTCTTGCTGATTTTAGAGCAAATTTTGGAGATGATTTATTATCTTTTTCTACTGAACTTCAAGATATAACAAAAGCTTTAAATGAGTACTACTCTTATAAAAAACAAGACAAAATCTTAATTGCTCCTATTAGAACAGCCTCTTTTCCTATGCCAAAAGATAAATGTTTTGACTCTTTTGAAATAAGTTTTGCAGATACTTTAAATTTAGAAGAGTTAAAAACAAAGCTTTATAACTGGGGATACTATTTTGTAGATATTGTTACAAGTGAAGCTGAGGTTTCTATTAGAGGAGATATTCTAGATATCTGCCCTTTAGGAAGTGAAACTGGATATAGAATCTCTTTATTTGATGATGAAGTAGAGAGTATTAGAGAGTTTGATATAGAAGACCAAAAATCTTCAAAAGAGGAGATTGAGAGTTTCAAAATTACTCCTGCTTTTTTAGCCTTAGAAGAGAGTGCTTTAGAAGAGATAAATGAACAAATACAGAGTGTTGAAAGTGATGCTTTTATTAAAGATATTCACTCTTTAGGTTTTTGGTATTTAGGAGAATTAGGAGAGTATTTACCTCAAAAACTAAACTCATATGTTACCTTAGAGGCTTTAGATGAGTTAGAAGAGGTTTATGTTTTTGAAGATAAAAGAGTAGCAAAAGAGAAGTTTTTGACTCTACCTCAAGTACGAAGGGCTAAAAACTATCAAGAAGTTGCTCCTGCAAATATAAAAGAGTTTTTAACTTTCCATGAAGACAAAAAAGTAACTATTATCTCTTCTTCTGAAGCTAAAGTAAAATCTTTTGATTTAGAGCTTTCAAACTCAAATATTAATTATATTTTTGAAAACTATATTATTAATCTTGTAGGAAATGATGAAGTAATTATTTCACTTAATAAAGAGATTAAAAAAAGAAGAAAGAAAAGAGTACGATTAGTTCTTGATGAGTTACAAGAAGGGGATTTTGTAGTTCATGAAACTCATGGTATTGGTCAATATAGAGGAATTGAACCTGTAGTTGTTATGGGAGCAAAAAGAGATTTTGTGATTGTAATGTATGCAGGGGATGATAAGCTTTTAATTCCTGTTGAGAATATTGATTTAATTGATAGATATGTAGCTGATGGAAACTCTTATGCTGTTGTTGATAAGTTAGGTAAGGGAAGTTTTGCCAAACTAAAAGAGAAGGTAAAAGATAAGTTATTTGCAATTGCAAATGATATTATTAAACTTGCTGCTGCAAGAGAGCTAGTAAATGGTATAAAGATAAATACTGAAAAACAGGTTTTAGCAAACTTCCAAAATAGTGCAGGTTTTGAATATACGAAAGACCAAACAAGAAGTGTTAGGGAGATTTTTGAGGATTTAAGTTCTGGAAGAGTTATGGATAGACTTCTTTCAGGAGATGTTGGTTTTGGTAAAACAGAAGTAGCTATGAATGCAATCTTAGCAACTGTATTAGAAGGACATCAAGCTATTTTTGTATGTCCTACAACTTTACTTGCTTCTCAACACTTCCATGGAATGAGAAAAAGATTTGAAGAGTTTGGTATAAGAATGGCTAAACTTGACGGAAAGTCAACTGCAAAAGAGAAAAATGAAGTTAAAAAATCACTTGAAGAGGGTAGTTTAGATTTAGTAGTTGGAACTCACTCTCTTTTAGGTGTGAAGACAAAAGATTTAGCTCTTGTAGTTATTGATGAAGAGCATAAGTTTGGTGTAAAACAAAAAGAGAAATTAAAAGAGCTTAGAGAGGATGTACACATTTTTTCTATGAGTGCAACACCAATTCCAAGAACACTAAATTTAGCCCTTTCAAAACTAAAAGGTATGAGTTCACTTCTTACTCCTCCAAGGGAGAGATTAGGTGTTAGAACTTATGTAAAAGAGTATAGTGATAAACTTATAAAAGAGATTATTTTAAGGGAAAAAAGAAGAGGTGGACAACTTTTCTATGTACACAACAATATTGCTTCAATAGAGGCAAAAAAAGCAGATATTGAAGAGATTGTACCAAATATTAAAATAGAGATTATTCATTCTAAAGTTAAACCAAAAGATGCTGAAGAGATTATTGAAAAGTTTGATAATAAAGAGTTTGATATTTTACTTGCTACTTCAATTGTAGAATCAGGACTTCACTTACCAAATGCAAACTCAATTATTATTGATGGAGCTGATAGATTTGGTATTGCTGATTTACACCAATTAAGAGGAAGAGTTGGTAGAAGTGACAAAGAAGGTTTCTGTTATTATGTGGTTGAAGATAAAAAGAAAATCACTAATGATGCAATAAAAAGATTAGTAGCCTTAGAGTCTAACTCATATTTAGGGAGTGGAACAGCTTTAGCACACCAAGATTTAGAAATCAGAGGTGGTGGAAATATTATTGGAGAAGCACAAAGTGGTCATATCAAACAAATAGGATATGGACTATATTTAAAGATGCTAGAAGATGCCCTTGCTAGTTTAAGTGGAGAGACAAAAGAGGAAGCTAAAACTGTTGATATTAAACTAGCTATCTCTGCTTTTATTTCAAGTGATTATATCGTTGAGGATAGAGTAAGACTTGAGCTTTATAGAAGACTTTCTAAATGTCATTCAAAACAAGAAGTTTATGAGATTGAAGAAGAGATGGAAGATAGATTTGGAAAGCCAGATATTCCAACAAAACAGTTTTTAGAACTTATTATTATAAAAATACTTGCACTTAGTCAAGGTATTAAAACTATCTCATCTTATGAGATGAATATAACATTTGTAAAAAGCGATGAAACTAAAGAGACTATAAAAAGTCCAAGTAAAGATGATGACGATATTATCGAAACAACATTAAAATTTTTAAATAAAAAAGGGTAGGGTAAACCTTACCTTTTTCTATTTGGAAGATAGCTAAACAGCATATAAATTACAAATACCATTACAAATACAATTGCAATAGAATTGAAACTTAATTCAACTTCTGGTCCCATACCTCTTTGATAGTTTTTAGGCATAAATAAAAACATTGTAGAAAGTAACATGAAAGAAGAAGTTACGATAGCAATTAGATGTGCAAAAATCATATGAAATCTTTGTTTATAAAAATCTTTGATGATTTTCCAAGTTATAAACGAAGCTGTAAATACAATAATTAGTACAATAATTTTATCATAATTTGGTTCCATATAAATCCTTAAAAAAAGTTATGATTATTGTATGTATATATTACTTAAACCCTTATGATATAACTATTTTATTTCGTCCTGTTCTTTTTGCAGTGTATAGATTTATATCAGCTCTTTTTATTGTATCTTCTATGCTTTCATCTTTTTTATAAATAGTAGCCCCAAAACTACAAGTAAGTTTTCCTATAATCTCAAAGTCATGATTAAAAACAATTTGTCTTAAATGTTCTAATGAATTATATAAAGTATTATTTGAACTATTTTTCATAATTAAAATAAATTCTTCTCCTCCCCATCTAATTAGAGAGTCCTCTTTTCTTGTAGAAGAATTTATTAGTTTCACAAGTTCAACAAGGGTTTTATCTCCTATATCATGTCCATAAGTATCATTTACCTTTTTAAAGAAATCAATATCAATAAAACATAGAGCAAAAGAGTTTGCTGGATTTTGCTCAAAATCATAAATAAATCTTCTATAAATTAATTCAAAATACTCTCTATTATAAGCATTTGTTAGTTTATCATGAATTGTTTTTTGTTGTAATTCTTGATTTATTAAAATTGTCTCAGTAATATCTGTAAATGTAACTATAAAATGATTATTTTCAAAGCTATTAATTGTTACAGAAAAGGCTTTTTTTATTCCTTTTTGATCATTTATAGCTACAACTCTATCAGGTTGGGGAAGTTTCTGTAGTTCTTGTACCCATTTGTTTTTCTCTTCTATTTTATTAAGATTAAAATAGTTGTCATCTTCTAAAAATAGGTCACAAATACAGTTATAATCTTCTAAAAAATGAGGAAGATTTCTATAATTGAAAAATTCAAAGAAACTTCTATTTGCAAATTGAAGTTTTTCTCCATCTGTAAGAATTACAATATTTAGTTGTAAATCAATAAATTTATATAGTTTATCATAAGCATTTTTTTGTGAATTAATATCACTAATAATACCTTCAATATAGTATTTACCATGATTTTTCATAAGTTTAAATCTATCTTTTACCCAAATATAATTTCCTGATTTGTGTCTTAGTCTATATTTTAATGTCACAGATTTTTCTATATTTTTATCAATTAGATTATTTAGAGTATATTTCACATGATTTAAATCTTCTTCTAAAATTAAATCTTCAAAAGATAGTTTTTGATTATTTATTAGGTCTTCACTTTTATATCCTAAAATAGTCTCTAAACTATTATTTAAATATATTACAGCTTGTTTTTTATCAATCCCTCTTTTATATACAATATCTGGAATATTTGATACTAATAATTCAAACTCTTTTTTTGAAACTTCAGACTCTATTTGATATTTTTTTATTTCAGTAATATCTCTTAATGTTCCTATAGAACGAATTACTTTTTTCTCTTCATCATAAATATGATGTGCTTCTTGTTTTATAAATTTAATATTTCCCTTTGCAGTTACAATTTTAAATTCAGTATTATAATCAATAAGGTTTTTAAAGAAGTCATTGTAAACAGAATTAATTCTTTTATAATCTTCTTTATGAATAAACTTCATAAAGTTTTTGTATGAAGGCTTTATTTCATCTTTTGAGATTTCTAAGATATTGAAAAATTCGTCACTCCAAATAAGTTTTTTATTTAGATTATCTCTTTCCCAATAACCAATATGTCCCATAACTTGTAGGTCATCTAGAATTTCATCTTTATGTTTTAATTGGATCTTTCTTTTTTCTGATTTAAATAAAAAATAGAAAAATAGAAAGTTTAGAATAAGAAAGAAGATTAAAGATAATTTAAATTTATCAATAGAATCTTGTAAAAGTGGATGTTCTCTTGAGATGATTAAGTAAGCAACATTCTCTTTTGAAATAGCATTTTTAATAGGCAAATAAGTTGTAATAAATCTTTTATTTTTATACATAGAAGTAAAATTAAATATTTGATTAGTCTCTTTTTTTGCTAAAAACTCTTTTGTATTTTTATCAATATAATCTTTACTAATATCTTCAATAAGAATATTTTTTGTACTACTTATTGTTTTTTCATGATAATACTTTGGATTTGTTTCACAAACCCTGTAGTTAAAAATCTCACTATTAAATACTTTTTTATCAACCACTTCTTTTTTTATTATAAAATCAATTGTTGAGTCTAAATCTTGTTTTAAAGAGTTGATTATTTCACTCATAGAAACAGAAATCTCTACACTACCTAAATATTTCATTTTATAACTAAGAGGGTAAACAAATCTATAACCATTAAAGATTCTTCCTTCTTCAAAACCTTGAATAGCTTGTTTATTATCATTTACATATTTTACAGTTGCTCTAATATTACTTAAGTTATCTCCAAATTTTTCAGGACGATGAAATCTCAGGAAACTCTCATTATCTTTTAGATGAAAGTGAAGTTGTTTTATTCTAAAACTATTCATATTTTCATACATATAAAGAAGTTCTTTATGAAGTTTTTCTCTTAATATTGCTTTTTGCTCAAAACTACTTTCATAGGCATCAAAAAGTATAGTTTTAACTTTTTTTGTATCAAGCATATTAAAATATATGATGTTTGAATTTGTTTTATGGGAATCAATTATTGTTTTATATGTGACTTCTACTATCTCTTTTTCAGAATTAAGTTGCTGTTCAATTTTATTATTTATCAAATAAAGAATGATGAAAACAAAAGTAAGAGATGTGACAATAAAAGTTATAAAAAGTATTTTTAAATTATTATTCATTATTATAATATATCTTTTATTTTAATTGTAATAAAAAAATACTTTCTATAAGATAAAAGTATTAGGAAATGTTATTAAAAAGTTTCTCCTAAAGAGTAACCTTTATTTGAGTGATTAACAATAATCCCATAGTAAGTTAAGTCTCTAATTCTTTTTACAATATTTCTCATTGTGAAAATAGACATTTTTTTGTTTTTCCATACTTCTTTATGAATCACATCAAAGTCTACAATTTTTCCTTTATTTTGCATAAGTAGGTTAAATAAACCATTTTGTAGTTTTGTAAATTGAATAATCTTTCCTGATTTGTCTAATAAAGCATTTTTTTGTTTATCATAATAGAAACCCTCGTCAAAAATAACTTTATTATTTATTTGTTCGTTAATTAATTGTTCTATTGTTTCTTCTATTGGAAGTTGAATTTCTTTTGCTTTTTCAGTTAAAAACTCTTCCATTTCACTTGATAGTTTTATAGTAATATCTTTACTCATTTCTTTCCTCATATATACAATAAAATATAATTATTATTGTAACACAAGTGCTTATCTTAAAAGTTTAATCCAAGCTAAAAATAATGTTAAATTTTAAAATTTGTCACAAAAATCACAAAAATTTTATCAATTTTGTATATTTTAGACTTTTTTTTGAAACAAATATGTGACATATAATATATTTTTGTATATTTTTTTACTCAAGATTTTTTATTAGTTTAATATGTTATAATCCGATAAAATAATAAAGTAATAAAGAGTTAATTACATCAAGGAGAATAAATGATAAAAAAATGCCTGTTCCCTGCTGCTGGATATGGAACAAGATTTTTACCTGCAACAAAAGCTATGCCAAAAGAGATGCTACCAATTTTAACTAAACCATTGATTCAATATGGAGTAGAAGAAGCAATGGAAGCAGGATGTGACGTAATGGCAATTATTACAGGTAGAGGGAAAAGAGCTATTACAGATCATTTTGATATTTCTTATGAATTAGAACATCAGATTCAAGGTTCATCAAAAGAGAAAATGCTTGCTGATATTAGACATATTATTGATAAATGTACTTTTACATATACAAGACAAAATGAGATGAAAGGGCTAGGAGATGCAATTTATAAGGGTAATGCCCTTTTAGGAGACCAAGACCCTTTTGCTGTAATCTTAGCAGATGACTTATGTGTAAATCCTGATGGAGATGGGGTATTAACTCAAATGGCAAAATTATACGAAAAATATAAATGTTGTATTGTTGCCTGCATGGAAGTTCCAACTGAAGAAGTACATAAATATGGTGTTATTGAGGGAAATGAAATAGAAGAGGGTGTATTTATGGTTTCAAATATGGTTGAAAAACCTGAAAATGATAAAGCACCATCAAACTTAGCAGTTATTGGAAGATATGTTTTAACTCCTGATATTTTTGAAATTATTAAAAATACTAAACCTGGTAAAAATGGTGAACTTCAAATTACAGATGCTCTTTGTACTCAAGCAAAAAATGGAATGGTAGTTGCTTATAAATTTAAAGGTACTAGATTTGATTGTGGTAGTGTAGATGGTTTTGTTGAAGCTACAAATTACTACTATAACTTAGAGAAAAAGAAAAAGGCTTAAAAGCTTTTTTCTTTATGTAAAACTAACTGTAAAATAACTGTCACTAAACAAGATATTACAATAAACACCCAAACAATAAAATCTAATTTTACACCATATAATAATGAGGCTAAAATAGCTACAATAGCTGGATTAATATAAGTATATGACATAATAATCTTTGGATTTAAAATAGCAGTTGCTTTTTGATATAAATAAAGAGTAAATAGAGTTGTCATAATAATTAAGTAAGCTATATTTACAGCATATTCTCCTCTTACTAAATGCCAATTTAATGGAATATCAAAGATAAGTAAAATTATAGCCATCCAAAAAGAACCACCAAGAAGAATTGAAAAAACCATTACAATAGGCTTTTCATCTTTTTGAAAAGTTTTTAAAAAGATAGAATAAAAAGCCATTAAAAACATACTAGAAAAGAAAATATAATCTCCACTATTTAAAGAAAAAGATAATAGTAAATCTAAACTTCCTTTAAAAATAACTCCACAAGTACTAATTGCAGCTAAAAAGAAAATTGCATATTGTTTAGGACTTATTCTATCTTTAAAAAAAGGAATACTTAAAAGAGCAGTTAACAAAGGAGTTAGTGTATATAAAGCCCCCGTATTTAAAGCAGTTGTTGTCTCTAGTGCAATAAGTTGAAGTACAAAAAACCCAGCATAAAAAGAACTTAGTATGGTACCTCTTCCTAGGGTATGAATAATAGAATTTCTATACTCTTTTTTAAATAAAACAAAAGGAGCTAAAATAATAGCTGAAACTAAAAACCTAAGTAGAATAAGAGAAAAAGGGTCAATTAAGCCTGCTAGATTTTCAACTGCAATAAACGAGCCACCAATTAAAATAGTGGCAAGTATGATATAAAAGTGACCTTGAAATGTAGTACTATTCAATTTCAATAGCTTTTTTTACACAAGCTTCAATTGAGGTATCATCTGCAATAAGAGGTTTTATATTTTTTGGAAAATGTTTTGCTGTTGTTTGACCAATTGAAATAGCATGAAAGCTATTATCCCATTCAAAGTTTTTTAAGAAGTATTCTATTGTAGATGGAGAAGAGAATATTATCTTAGAGCCTTTAGGAATTTTAACTTTTTTTTCTAATTTCTTGAAGTTGTTTTCATAAATAGAAATCTCTTCACAATTAACTTCCAAATCTCTTAGAATGTCAACTAATTTAGAAACAGTCTTTTCTCCTCTTAGGTATAAAACTCTTTTGCCTTTTAATTCTTCTGCTATCTCAAGTGCAAATTTATCTCCATGTTTCTCTTTACCTACAAATTCTAAATTACCATTTAGACTTCTCACAAGCTTTGCACTTTGTGGTGAGATTACATAAGAAGGGATTTTCTTCCATGATTTATTAAAAGAGTTTATAGATTGAATTGCATTTTTAGAAGTAAAAATTAAAGCATCATACTCTTCTAACTTTATCTCTTTTGGAATAAATTTAATTTCAAAAAGAGGGATGTTTTTTGCCCACTTTACTTTTTTGTTGCTAAGTACAAAAATATTTTTTCTATTGTTTTTAAAATTTTCAGCAACAGAATCTATTGCTCTTTTTATTCTTGACATAATTGAATTCTTTCCATTTACAATTATTGACCTATCTGGTAAGACATCAAACTGTATATGTTTTTTTGATAAATAATATGTGATTTTAGTGAATTCTCTTTGAGTATGAGAATTACAATAGTTTTGATCTAGTTTGATTATATTTGATTTTGGATCGTATTCATAATAGATTAGATTTAATGAATCAATCAGCTTCTTTATTTTCATAATCAATATTTCTCCTACATATAAATGTAATATATGTTTTTTATGATTAATATACTCTTAAATAAGGGGTATATTAGTCTAACTTTGAATTTAAATAATCAAAAATAATATTTTGGTTTTGGATAAAATCAAATAACTCTTTTTTTCCAACAACTTTTTTCAACTGATTTTGTAAACTTTCAATAAAAAAGTTTGCCTCCTCTAATAATGCTTTTCCTTTTTTATCCAGATTTATAATTTTCTCTTTTTTGTTTTTTTCTTGATTTAATGTGATATATGAAAGTTCACACAATCTATTTATACTCTTATGCGTAGCTTGTCTTGATTGATTTAATTTTTTTGCTAATTTAGAGATTGATAAATCATTTTCATTTTCTAAATATGGAAAAATTAATAAATTTGAAACTGATAATCCTTGATAACCCTCTTTTGAAAGATGATTTAAAATTAATTGATTAAAAACTTTTGAAGTTTCAAGGGATAAAAAACATATTGACATTGTAAACCTAGTTGACAAAAATTATTATTTTTGATACTCTTCTAAAAAGTAACAAGGAATTATACCATGAAATATCTTATTCAAATCGATTTCCCACATAATGGACCTTTTGGTAAAGAGATGTTAGGTTTTATGGCTTATTTAGCAAAAGATATTGCAAATGAAGCAGGGCTTGAATTTAAAATTTGGACTGAAAATGAAGAGACTAAAGAAGCAGGTGGAATATATGTATTTAATAATCTTGAAGATGCAAATAGATATTTAGACAAACATACAAAAAGACTACAATCTTTTGGATATGATAATATAAAAGCAAAAATATTTAATATAAATGAAGAGTTAAGTGTACTTTCTAAAGCTAGTTTTTTAAAGAATTAAATATCTTTAAAAAACTCAGTTATATCTACTTCTAATACATATGCAATCTTTGCAAGATGTTCAATATTAAAATGATAATTCTTATGACAAATCTCACAACATGAAATAACAGTTACTGATTTATGACCAATTGCATGAGCTAGGCTAAGTTGGGAAACTTTTTTTTCTTTTCTAATTCTTTTTACATTTTGTCCAATTTTGATATATATATTTTGAATATAATTTTTATCTAAATTTTTTATTTCTTTCATTCTAACTCTATATAAGAAGTTTTTAAATTATATATCGTTAGCATTTTAGCTGCAACTTTATATATAAAGTTAAATGGAATTTGAAAGGAATTTTTATGTTAGAAATTTCACTTATTTTTTTAAACTTTTGCCTAATAATAGCCCTTTTCAGAGAAATAAAATCTTTAAAACAAAAAGTTTATGAGATAAGTTTTCAGAAAGAATTATTAACAAAACAATTAATAAAAGAGTTAAAAAGTAACCTTTATGTTATTTCTGCAATTAGTAGTGGAATAGAAATGAATCTAGAATATAATAAATTAAATAAAGAAACTTTAATAAAATCATTAAAAGATATATCGTCAAATATCAAAACTTTTGAGAATAAAGTTAAATGTTTAGAGAAAAAATTATTTGAATAGAGGTTAAATTTTTATTTTGGTGGAGATGTCCGGAATTGAACCGGAGTCTTAAAACAGCTACTACCAGCGTCTACATGCTTAGAAGGGTTGAAAAATTTCACTTCACAACAGCTCAACCCGCAAAAGCAATTGCGAAGCTAAGATTTAAAAGTGTCTCAAATTAGCCAAATCAGTTCTAAGATGATAATCTATCTAGGGTGAACCCACTAAAATCTACTTAGATAGAATCAGTAGTGTGAGCCTCCGAGGCCTCAAGCCCTAAGGCGAGTCCTATAAGTTTGTTAAAACTTACGCAGCTTTTGCGTAAGCTGGAGCGTAATCAGTATTGTTTGCGTCTAAAAAAAATGAACCGCGTAACGGCATGTTCAGGCCGACATGCAACTGATCCTCACTGCTCTAATCGATACCAAGTCATCCCCATTAAATAAAGTGGAATCATAGCACTTTTTTTATATAATATTACTTATGAATTATATTGAATTAGATAAAAAACATACTTGGCACCCTTATAACTCTTTGCCAACGAAAACAAAAATCTTAGCAGTAAAGAAAACTTTTGCTCAAACAATCGTTTTAGAAGATGGTACAGAACTTGTTGATGCTATGAGTTCATGGTGGAGTGCAATCCATGGATATAACAATCCAAAATTAATAGAAGCTTTAGAAAAACAAGCAAATATTATGCCTCATGTTATGTTTGGAGGACTTACTCATGAGCCTGCAGCAGTTCTTTGTGAAAAGTTAGCAAAACTTACAAACCTTCCTAGTATTTTTTTAGCAGATAGTGGAAGTGTTAGCGTTGAAGTAGCACTTAAAACAGCAATTCTTTATCAAAAAGCAAAAGGTAAAAATGTAAATAAATTTATTGCTTTAGAAAATGCTTATCATGGAGATACTTTAGGTTGTATGGGGGTTTGTGACCCAAATAATAGTATGCACTCTTTATATGGAGAGTATTTACCAAATAATATTTTTACTTCAGTTGAAAATATTGAGCAGGCTATAATAAAACATCATAAAGAAGTAGCGGGTGTAATTTTAGAACCAGTAGTTCAAGGTGCAGGTGGTATGAAAATTCATAAACCTGACTATCTAAAAAGGGTTCGAGAATTATGTACTAAATATGATATAATTTTTATTGCTGATGAGATAGCAACTGGGTTTGGACACACAGGAAAAATGTGGGCTTGTGAATATGCAGAAGTTATACCTGATATTTTAACTATTGGTAAATGTTTAACTGGTGGTATGATGACATTAGCTGCAATGTGTACAACAAAGCAAATAAGTGATACAATTTCAAATTCAGAGATTGGTGTACTTATGCACGGTCCTACTTTTATGGGTAATGCCTTAGCTTGTAGTGTTGCAAATGCAAGTATTGATCTTCTTTTAGAATCAAATTGGCAAGAAAAAGTTTCTAATATAAATAAGATATTTAGTGAAAAACTATCTTCTTTAGAAGGTATTGAGATAGTAAAAGATATTAGAACAATTGGTGCAATTGGTGTAGTTGAGTTAAATAATCCTGATTTTGCACAATTTATTCAAGATGAATGTGTAAATCAAGGGGTATGGATAAGACCATTTGGAAAATTAATTTATTCGATTGTTGCATACACAATTACTAATGAAGAGTTAAATAAAATTTGTGATGCAATGATTTATGCTGTAAAAAAAGCAAATATTCAATTTAAAAATATGGAGCAAGATAGATGAAAAAAGGTATTTTAATCATTGGTGCAGGTGGAGTAAGTAGAGTTGCTACAGTTAAGTGTGCTATGAATATTGATACATTTGAAAAGATTACATTAGCGTCAAGAACACTTAAAAGATGTGATTCAATAGCAATGGATATTAAAGAGAGACTTGGAGTAGAGATTGAAACTGCACAAGTTGATGCTGATGATATTCCTCAATTAGTAAGTTTAATTAAAGAGGTTAATCCAAAGCTTGTTTTAAATGTTGCGTTACCTTATCAAGATTTAACAATTATGGATGCTTGTACGGAAGTAGGTGTTGATTATGTGGATACTGCAAACTATGAACACCCAGATGAAGCAAAATTTGAATATAAAGAGCAATGGGCAAGAGATGAACAGTTTAAAAAAGCTGGTATCAAAGCACTTTTAGGTTCAGGTTTTGACCCAGGTGTAACAGGTGTATTTTGTGCTTATGCTCAACAAAACTTATTTGATGAAATTCATTATATAGATATTATGGATTGTAATGCTGGTGATCATGGATACGCTTTTGCTACAAACTTTAATCCAGAAATCAACTTAAGAGAAGTATCTGCAAATGGTAGATATTGGGAAAATGGTGAGTGGATTGAAACAAAACCTTTAGAGATTAGAGTAGACCATGATTATCCAGAAGTTGGAGTTAAACCTTCATACCTTTTATACCATGAAGAGTTAGAGTCTTTATCTAAAAATATTAAAGGTTTAAAAAGAATTAGATTCTTTATGACTTTTGGAGATGCTTATATTCAACACATGAATTGTTTACAAAATGTAGGTATGTTAGGAATTGAGCCAGTTGAACACCAAGGTCAAAAAATTATTCCAATTGAGTTCTTAAAAACTTTATTACCAGATCCAGCATCTTTAGGACCAAGAACAGTAGGTCTTACTAATATTGGTTGTATTATTGAAGGTATTAAAGATGGAAAGAAAAAGAAAATCTATATCTATAATATTTGTGACCACCAAGAGTGTTATAAAGAGACGGGAGCACAAGCTGTTTCTTATACAACAGGAGTTCCAGCAATGATTGGTTCTAAAATGCTTTATAAAGGTATTTGGGATGGAACTGGTGTATTTAATATTGAAGAGTTTGATGCAAAACCATTTATGGATGAGTTAATGACTCAAGGACTTCCTTGGAAAATCCTTGAATTAGACGTATAATAAAATGACAAATACTGAAAAAATAACTGACATAAACAAATTACCTTCTCCCGCATTTATTTGCGAGGAGGAGCTTCTAGAAAGAAATCTAAAACTACTTAAAAAAGTGCAAGAAGAAGCAGACGTAAAAATTTTACTAGCTTTAAAAGGTTTTGCTTTAAAAGCTAGTTTTGAACTTTGTAGAAAATATCTTTATGGATGTTGTGCAAGTGGTTTACATGAAGCCCTTTTAGCAAAAGAAGAGTTCCAAAAAGAAGTACATACTTATTCTCCTGCTTTTAAAGATGAAGAGATAGATGAGATTATAGATATTTCAAATCACTTAGTATTTAACTCATTTTCTCAACTTGAAAGATATGGTAAAAAAGCATATGGAAAAACTTCTATTGGACTTAGAGTAAATCCTGAATATTCATCTGTTGAGGTAGATTTATATAACCCTTGTGGTGCTTTTTCAAGATTAGGTATTACAAAGAAAAATTTTCAAGCAGATAAACTAGAGCTTATAGAAGGTTTACATTTTCATGCACTTTGTGAGCAAAATGTAGATGCCCTAGAGGGTGCTTTAGCAAACTTTGAGAAAAACTTTGGGGAATATTTAGTAGGGATGAAATGGGTAAACTTTGGTGGTGGACATCATATTACAAGAGCTGATTATGATGTGGAAGGATTAATTAAACTATTAAAAGAGTTTAAGTTAAGATATCCTCATTTAGAAGTTTATTTAGAGCCAGGAGAAGCAGTAGGTTGGCAGACAGGTTACCTTATGGCAACTGTTTTAGATATTGTTGAAAATGGAATGCAAATAGCCATTTTAGATACTTCAGCAGAGGCTCATATGCCAGATACTTTAGCAATGCCATATCGTGCAGAGATTAGAAATTCTGGTTTAGCAAATGAAAAAAAGTATACATATCGACTAGGTGGAAACACTTGCTTAGCAGGTGATATTATCGGAGATTACTCTTTTGATGAGCCTTTAAAAGTAGGGGATAAAATTATTTTAGAAGATATGATTCATTATACTATGGTTAAAACAACTACTTTCAATGGAATTAAGTTACCATCTATTATAATAAAGGATAATAAGGATTGTTACCAAATTGTAAATAATTTTGGATATAATGCCTACAAATCAAGATTATAAAATAATAGATTGGAAAAGTTTATGGGTCAAGATAGAAAAATTATTAATGAAGAATTCAAAGATGAAGAAGAGATTGACACTCATAGAAGTGAGAAACATAAACCTAATAACTTTTCAAGAAAAAGAGAAGAGTTAAGAACTAGAGGCAAAAAAGTTCAAATTTGGGTTAAAAAAGAGACTTTAGAATATCAAAAGGAGTTAACAAAACTTCAAATTGAATTACTAAAGTTTCAAAACCATGTAAAAGATCAAGGCCTTAAAGTTCTTATGCTTTTTGAAGGTAGAGATGCTGCTGGAAAAGGTGGTACAATTAAAAGAATCACTGAGCATTTAAATCCTAGGGGTGCTAGAGTTGTAGCCTTAGAAAAACCAAGTGATGTTGAAAAAACTCAATGGTATTTCCAAAGATATACAAAACATTTGCCAAGTGCTGGAGAGATAGTTTTATTCGATAGGTCTTGGTATAATAGAGCTGGTGTTGAGCCAGTTATGAGTTTTTGTACTCCTGAAGAGCATCATGAATTTTTAAGAGAAGTTCCTGAGTTTGAACAAATGCTTGTAAAATCTGGAATTATTCTTCTTAAATTTTATTTCTCTGTATCAAAAAAAGAACAAGCTAGAAGGTTCAAAAAAAGAGAAATTGACCCATTAAAACAGTATAAATTATCTCCTGTAGATAAAGAGTCTCAAAAGCTTTGGGATAAATATACAGTAGCAAAATTTTCAATGCTTATGTCTTCTAATACAGACCATGCTCCATGGACAATTATTAGAAGTGATAATAAAAAAAGAGCAAGAATTAACTGTATAAAACATATTTTATCAATGGTTGATTACCCAAATAAGATTGATTCGCATGAAATTATAATGGATAGTGAAATATTAGTTTCTGGTACAAAAGAGCTAGAACATATGGAACAAAAAAATAAGTTTGCAAAGGCATAGTTAGAATGAATTTAAGTGATTTTGAAAAAACAGAATTTAGTGGCTTATATATCTCAAAAGCTGCACATCCAACTTTTGGAAAAAAATACATAGCAAGATTTCAATATGATAAAAAAAGATATGTGAAAGTACTTGGTTATACAAAAAAAGATAATCTTACTAAAAAAGCTGCACTTACTTTAATGCAGAAGTTTAAAGACTCAATAGTTGTTGATAAAGAAGAAGTTCCAACAAAAACAAATATCAATGATAAAAATTTTGATAAAAAATATCAAGAGTTATTTGAAGAAAATAAAAATTTAAAAACAATTTTAGGTGATTTTAAAGATTTAGACCCTGAGACATTAAGAGATGGGATTCAAAAAATTTATGACCTTGAAGAGTTAAAAAAATATCAAATTGAGTTAATTAAACTTCAAAACTATCTTGAAGAAGAGAATAAAAGAATGATTATTTTATTTGAGGGTAGAGATGCTTCAGGTAAAGGTGGTGCAATTAGACGAATCACTAGATATATGAATAACAAACACTATAGAGTTGTTGCTTTGGGTAAACCAACTGAAACACAAAGAAATCAGTGGTTCTTACAAAGATATATTCAACACTTCCCTACAGGTGGAGAGATGGTTTTATTCGATAGGTCTTGGTATAACAGAGCTATGGTTGAACCTATTTTTGGATTTTGTACAAAAGAAGAGTATGAAATCTTTATGGAAGATGTAGTAAATTTTGAGCAAGATTTAGTAAGGCAAGGAATGATTTTAATTAAACTTTATTTCTCTGTTTCTAAAGATGAGCAAAAAAGAAGATTTGATAGAAGAATCAATGACCCTCTAAGACAATGGAAGTTTTCAGAAGTTGATATGCAAGCACAAGATTTATGGTCAGAGTTTTCTGAGAAAAAATATGAAATGCTTAGGAGAACATCTTCAAGAGCTGCACCTTGGCATATTGTAAGAAGTGATGATAAACATAAAGCAAGATTAGAAGCTATGAAAATCATCTTAAATTCTGTTGATTATGATGGAAGAAACTATGCCTTAAATTTTGACCCAGATGAAACTATTAATATCTCTGTTCAAAAAGAGTTAATGCAAATGAGAAAAACAGCAGATTACTAGTAATCTGCTACCAAGGAGTTGAAGTCTCTTCACTTCGCTCTTTGGAATCAAACTTTTTAAGCATAACTGGAACCTCTTTTGAGTCTAGTTTATTTAGCCATTTTTGTTCTTCGGCTTCACTTATCTCTTCATTTTGTTTTATCTTCTTTTCTTCTGAGTTAGAGTTATTATTTTTCTTTTCTTGTTTTTGTTCATTTTCTTTATTATTTTTTTGATTTTTAGACTCTTCTTTTTGTTTGTCTCTCTCTTTTTGTTTTTCGTTATCTTGGTTTTGATTTTGCTGTTGCTGTTGGTTATTTTGTTGGTTTTGTTTCATTGCTTTTAAAACCTCTTCAAGATTCTCTTTTGTCTCTTTGTCCTCTTTTATTTTTAAAGCTTTTTCATAAACTCTTTTTGCATTTTCTAAATCATTTAATTTAACATAACTATTACCCATATTATGAAGTTTTTTATACTCTAGTTCTTGATTTGAAGTTACTATGTTTTTATAGTGCATTAAAGCTTTTTTGTACTCTTTTTCTTTATATAAAGAGTTTGCAAGGTTGTAGTGTGATTCAGGTGTTTTAATAACTTTTTGGAACTCTTTTGAAGCTTTTTCATACTCTTGTTTTTCATAATGTTTATTTGCTTTATCTATAGTCTTAAAATCAAACTCAAAAGCGTTTGCTTGATTGTTTGATAGAAATATAGCTAAGAATATTATTACAAGATTTTTACTCTTTCTAAAAAAGTCTGGTCTTGAAGAAAAAGCAATTAATAAAACAAAAAGAGCTAAAGCCAGTGGATAATAGAATAATTCAGTATATGTTTTATAGTTTTTTGATTCTTTTTTCTCTTTTTGAGAAGAGATATTTATTTCATCTATTAGCTGTTTTATATCCTTATTAGTTGTTGAAAAGTTAATAAATGCTCCATTTGTATTTAGACTTAAATTTTTTATATCTTCATTTAATTTCACAGTAACAATAGAACCATCCTCTTTTGTAAGAAAACTACCATTTTCAAGTTTGATAGGAGTTGGTGTATCTGTTGCAAGAGCAAGAGTATAGATTTTTATTTTATTCTCTTTTGCAAAATTTATCTCTTTTTCATAAGTAGAATTGTTTCCTCCATCTGTTATTAAGATTAAGTTTTTGTCTTTATAATCTTTTAATAGCTTTTTACTAACTTCCAAAGTAGAAAAGATATTTGAACCATTATCAAAGTTTAAACCAGTATCAAGTCTATTTACAAGTATTTTTAAAGAGTTAAAATCCTCTGTAATAGGGGAAAGGATAAAAGAGGATTTAGCAAATAAAATTACAGCTATAGAGTTTTGTTTTGCATAATCAATTATTTCAAGAATTTTTTTCTTTCCAAAAGTAAGTCTATTAGGAAAAATATCTGTAGCAAGCATTGATTTAGAAACATCAAGTGCAATTACAAAAGAGACGGTTTCTTGAGTAAGTTTATGCTCTTTTTCATCAAAAACAGGCCTTGCTAAAGAGATAGTCATAAGAATTAAAGCTATAAAAAATAGAATATTTCTTGTTGTCTTAGTCATATATTTATTTTTAACAGATAGTTTTGCCAATGCCTCTTTATCAAAATATTTTTGAAACTTATCTCTATTTGTGGTAATCAAAAACATTAAAATAATAATTGGAATTAACATAAAAAAAAGTACATTTGGATATAAAAATTGCAATAAAAAATCCTCATAAAATCTTAGTTTTTATATTTTATATAATACTTAGTAACTTTTAGATAAAATCACGACTAAAATTAAAATAATCGGAGTAGATTTAATGGAATTTAACGCAAACAGAGTTGACGAAGCTAATGCAGTTATCACTTCAACAATCTCTAAAGAAACAATTGAAAAAAATATAGATAAAGTAGCTCAACAAGCTGCTAGAACTATGGATATTCAAGGTTTTAGAAAAGGTAAAGTACCTGTAAGAGTAGTTAAGCAAAGATATGCAGATAAATTAACAGAAGATGCAGAGGGTGAAGCAGTTAGAGGTGTTTTAGTTGATGCACTAGCTGAATTAAAAATTGCAAATGAAGATTTAATTGGTGAGCCAACTTTTGGTAAATATGACAAAAAAGAAGATGGTTCAATTGAAGTTGAAATCAAAGTTGCTTGCAAACCAAATGTAGATTTAGGTGATTATAAATCATTAGTTCCTGCAGTTGAGAAAAAAGAAGCTGATGCAAAAGAAGTAGAAGCTAGATTAGAAGAAATTGCAAAACAATCTGCACCATTAGAAAAAATCAAAAGAAAAAGAATGGTTAAAGAAGGTGACTTCGCAGTAATCGATTTTGAAGGTTTTGTTGATGGTGTTGCATTTGAAGGTGGAAAAGCTGAGAAGTATCCATTACAAATCGGTTCTGGTGCATTTATTCCAGGATTTGAAGATCAAATTATTGGTATGAAATATGAAGAGGAAAAAGATGTAGTTGTTACTTTCCCTGAGTCTTACCAACAAAAAGATTTAGCTGGTAAAGAAGCTACATTCAAAGTAACTTTACATGAAATTCAAGAAAAAGTTGCTCCTGAATTAGATGATGAATTTGCAAAAAGAATGTTACCAGGTGAAGAAAACCCAACTGTTGAAACATTAAAAGAGAAAATTGCTGAGCAAATTACTGGTGAAGCAAAAGCTATTTATTATAGAGATGAATTAAAACCAGCATTTTTAGATAAATTAGTTGAAACAATCAACTTTGCATTACCTGCATCTGTAGTAGACCAAGAAGTAAACTACTCTTTAAATAATAAAGTTAGAACTATGACTGAAGAAGAAATCAAAGAATTACAAGAAGATGCTTCTAAAGTTGAGGCTATTAGAGATGAATTAAAAGCTGATGCTGAAAAATCTGTAAAAGCTACATTTATTGTTGATGCATTAGCAAAAGCTGAGTCAATTGATGTAACTGATCAAGAAGTTACACAAGTTATTTACTTTGAAGCAATGCAAACTGGTCAAAACCCTCAAGAAGTATTAAATCAATACCAACAAGCAGGATACTTACCAGCAATTAAAATGTCTATGATTGAAGAAAAAGTTATTACTAAATTATTAGACGAAAAAGCAGGAAACTAAAACCTAAAATAGGATTGAAAATGAGTTATATACCATACGTAGTTGAGAAAAGTGGAAGAGGTGAAAGAAGTTATGATATTTATTCAAGACTTCTAAAAGATAGAATTATTATGCTAAGTGGTGAAATTAATGACCAAGTAGCTTCTACAGTTGTTGCTCAACTTCTATTTTTAGAAGCTGAGGATCCAGATAAAGATATCTATTTATATATCAACTCTCCAGGTGGAGTAATTACAAGTGGTATGTCAATTTACGATACAATGAACTATATTAAACCTGATGTTTGTACTATTTGTATAGGACAAGCAGCTTCAATGGGTGCATTCTTATTATCTTCTGGGGTTAAAGGAAAGAGATACTCTTTACCTAACTCTAGAATTATGATTCACCAACCATTAGGTGGAGCACAAGGTCAAGCAACAGATATTCAGATTCAAGCAAAAGAGATTCAAAGAATGAAAGAAATGCTTAATAAGATGATTTCTGAGCAAACAGGACAAGATATTGAAACTGTAGAAAAAGATACAGATAGAGATAACTTTATGAGTGCTGATGAAGCTTGTAAATATGGTTTAATTGATGAAGTAATTTCAAGTCATAAGTAAAAAGATGATTAGAGAAGTTTTAACATATCCAAATAAACTACTTAGAACAAAATCAAGTGATGTAGAGAAGTTCGATAGTGAACTTCATACATTACTAGATGATATGTATGATACTATGATAGCTGAGAATGGCGTAGGCTTAGCAGCAATTCAAGTTGGGATTCCTTTAAATGTATTAATTATCAATTTACCAAATGAGGAAGACATACAAGAAAAAGAGGATTTAATTGAAGCAATTAATCCTGTAATTACTCATAAAGATGGAGTACAAATTTTTGTAGAGGGTTGTCTTAGTGTTCCTGGTTTTAATGAAGAAGTTAAAAGAGCACAACATATAATTGTTGAATACTATAATAGAGATGGTGAAAAACAAACTATGGAGTGTGAAGATTTTTTAGCAGTAGCATGGCAACATGAAATGGAACATTTATCAGGACATCTTTTTATAGAAAATCTATCAATTACAAAAAGAAAAAAATTTGAAAAAGAGTGGAAAAAGAGACTAAAAAATAAGAACTAGTATCTTCTCTTATTAAAATCATAATATAATACTCTACTAGCTAGGAGTATTATTATGAGTAATGAAAATTCAAAACTACAAACACTTCAATTAGAAGAAAAAATCTCAAAACTTACTTTAGAAAACGAGTCTTTAAAAAATCAATTATTTAAAATTGAATATTTATATAACTTCTTTAATAAATATGCTATTAACTCAGAAACAAATAAAAAAGGGGAAATTACATATGTAAGTCAACCTTTTATAGATATTTCTGGATATACTGAAGAAGAATTAATTGGCTCAAATCATAGTATTGTAAGACATCCAGATATGAACAGTGAAGTTTTTAAAGAGATGTGGGAAACTATTACTGCAAAAAGAGTTTGGAGAGGTGAAATAAAAAATCAAAAAAAAGATGGTGGTTTTTATTGGGTTGATTCTATTATTTTTCCTATATTAAATCAAAAAGATGAGATTGAAGGATTTAAATCTATAAGATTTGATATAACTGATTCTAAAAGAGTTGATGACATTTTTGAAGATATACTTGATGTGGATGATAGTATAGAATTTTAATAATATTTAAATTTATTTTATGTTGCTTTATATATAATTAATAAAATTATTTAAAGAGCTAACATGAAAATCATTAAATCAGCAACTTTAGTTAATATTGAAGCAAATGAAGTAAATGTTGAAGCAACTTTTACAAAAGGACTTCCTAGTTTTACTATAGTAGGGTTACCTTCTGACCAAATAAAAGAGTCAAAAGATAGAGTAAAATCTGCATTATTAACAAATGAATATAAATTCCCTCCTAAAAAAATTACAATAAATCTTGCACCTAGTGAAATAAAAAAAACTGGTACTCACTTTGATTTGCCTATTGCTCTTTTAATCTCATTATATGAAGATAAAAAAATAGTATTTGATGATATTCATATCTTTGGAGAACTCTCTTTAAATGGCGAAATAAAAGATAGTAATAATATCTTTCCTATCATATTATCCCTTGCAAAAGAGAACAAAATCAAAAATGTACTTGTTTGTAATAAAAGTGCAAAAAAGATAAGTAAGATACCAAATATAAATATCTATTGTGTAAAAAACTTATTAGAAGCAATAGCTTTTTTCCATGCAGAAGATAAAAAAATATATTTATATAAAAAAGAGATATTTAAATATGAAAAATTAAATATAAATGGAAAAGAGTACTATTTTGAAAACTTTTATGAGAATGATTTTATAGATATAAAAGGACAAGAAAATGCAAAAAGAGCAGCTTTGATTGCTGCTGCTGGAAATCATAATATATTATTAGAAGGAAGTCCAGGGTGTGGAAAGTCAATGCTTGCAAAAAGATTACCCTTTATAATGGCTCCTATGAGTTTAGATGAGATTTTAGAGATAGCAAAACTTCAAGCTTTGGATTTAAAAGAGCCTGACTTTAGACCTTTAAGAGTCTCTAGATCTCCTCATTGTTCTTCTACAAAAGCATCTATTGTTGGAAGCAGTAATAGTTTAGGAGAGATAGCCTTAGCCAATGCAGGAGTGCTTTTTTTTGATGAGTTACCTCATTTTCCTACTTCTATTTTAGAATCTTTAAGAGAACCTCTTGAAGATAACTCTTTATTAATTAGCCGTGCAAATTCTAAAGTAAAATATAAAACAAAATTTTTATTTATAGGAGCAATGAATCCTTGTCCTTGTGGAAATTTACTCTCTAGAAATAAGAGTTGTAGATGCAATGAGTTAGAAATAAGAAGATACAAAAATAGATTAAGTGAGCCTTTTTTAGACAGAATAGATTTATATGTAATTATGAATGAAACAAATATAGAAGATAAACCAAGTTTTAACTCTAAAAGTCTACATGAAAAAGTGATTGAAGCTTTTAAAATGCAAATTTTAAGAGGACAAGATGAATTAAATGGGAAATTAAATGACAAACAAGTAAATAAATTTTGTATTTTAGATGAAGAATCAAGAGATCTTTTATATAAAGCAACTAATAATTTTAATCTTTCTTTTAGAAGCATGAATAAAGTTTTAAAAGTTGCAAGAACTATTGCTGATTTAGAAAGCTCATTAAATATAAAAAAAGAACATATCTTAGAAAGTTTAAATTATAGAAAAAGATAAGTCTAAAAAAGCAATATTTTATGCTACAATTGAAATAAATAATATTTTTGAGATTAATTATGAAAAAAAAATTTATTCTAATTATATTTTTTATTACTCTAAATTTGTATTCAAATGAGCTTAAAATTGGAATGAGTGCAGACTTTTCTGCTTCTATTTCATATTTAGGTAATAATATGAAAAAAGGTATAGAATCTTACTTTCATAATATTAATAAGACCTCTTCTTTTAAGTATAAGTTAATTGCTTATGATGATAAGTATAATCCAGTTTTAGCAAGTCAAAATGTTGAACAATTAATACATAAAGATAATGTTGTTGCTTTACTTGGAAATACAGGAACTCCGACAACAACCGTAACTCTTCCTATAATAAATAAAAATAAAATTCCATTAATTGGTCCTTATTCTGGAGGAAAAATTTTAAGGGATTCTTTAACTAATAAATATAGCTTCAATTATAGAGTAGGTTATTATAATGAAGTTAGTCAAATAGTAATACATCTTTTGAATCAAGGTCTAAAGCCAGATGAACTTGCAGTTTTTTCTCAAAATGATACTTATGGAGATAGTGGATATCTTGGAGTTTTAGAAGCCTTTCGAAGTAAAAACTTAGAGATGAAAGAGATTATTCACGAAAGATATACAAAGGAGACTAGCAATATTGAGTTTGGGTTAAGTAAGTTACTTGATTATAATAAAGATTTTAAAGCTTTTATCATAGTAGGTGTTAATAAAGCAACTACAAAATTTATTGAATATGCAAAAGAAGATTTCCCAAATGCAAAGTTTTTCTTAATCTCAGCTATGAATATTTCTACAATCTCAAACAATCTTAAAAAGTATGAAGATGATATTTACTCAACACAAGTTGTTCCTTTGTTAGATAAAAATCTTGATATTGTAAATGAATATAAAAATGATTTTAAAGAGCTTTATCCAAACGAAAAATTTAATTTAATTTCTTTTGAAGGGTATATCATTGCAAAACTTTTTCATGAAGTTATAAAAGGGTTAAAATTTGAAGAAATAGATAAAAAAAGTATTGAAAAAAAGTTATTAACTATTGATAATATAGATATTGGTTTAGGTTTTAAATCAAGTTTTAATAATAAAAAACATCAATATAGTAATCGTGTTTGGCTTACAAAAATGAAAAATGGTCAGCTTCAAAATGTTTCTTGGGAAGAGATATTAATAAAGTAGGAGTTAGTTATGTTAAAAATCTTTCAAAAACTAACCAAAAATCTATCTATAAAAAATATTGTTTTACTTGGTGTTATTGTAATGGCTTTAATAATAACAGTCTTTGTAGTAACAATGACTTATCTCTCTTCAACCATCAAATATGATCAAAAGACTTTAAAAAATATTTTAGATTTAGAAAAACAAAATCAAAATGTATTAACAATAATTCGAAAAATAAACTATATAGAAAATAAGATTATTATTAGTGAAAGTTTAGATGAACTAGAAAAAATAGAGAATGAACTAATTAATAAAGATAGTGTAAATTTAATCTATAAAGAAGGAACATATTTAGTAAATTATAATAAAAAAGTTGAAGAAGTTTCAAAGAATTTACTTGATTTAATAGAAGCTCAACAAAATATATTTTCAAAAAAATATGTAGTTCTTTTCTATAAAGAAGAGATAAAAAGTTATAAGAAAAGAGTTGATAGTTCAATTAAAAAAATTATAGATGAAACAGAAGGTTTGTATGGTAAATCATCACTTTTTAGTAAAAGATATACAAGAAGAAATAAACAAAATATTGACTTAGCCTTTTTATATAAATTTGAAAGAGTTATGAGTCTAAGTAAAGATTTAGATAGTTCGGCAAGTATTCTTTCTGGTTTAATAGCAAATATATATTCTACAAATGATTTAAATGTGATTCGTTCAATAAAATTAAATAGTTTATCTCAGGTAGTAAGTTTATTTGAAAATAGTTCTATAAAAGTATTTGAATATAAAGAGTTTGACAAGAGATTTGAAGAGAACATTTACAGTATAAATCAAGAGTTTTATCGAATAAAGGATTTATTAACTCTTTTTATTTCAGCTAAAGAACAAATGCTTTTTGAAGAGAAAAAGTTATTTGATTTATTATCAGAAAGAACAATAATGAACAAAGATTTAGTAGAAAAAATAAAGAACTTAAATCAAATTTCAGAAAAAATTGAAAATGATATTTTATCTCATTCTGATTTTATATCAAAAACTACAACTATTGTAATTATTATTGTTGGAGTTGTTTCTTTATTTTTACTTTTTTTAGCTGCTAGTACATTAATTTATAGAATCAATTTCCCTTTAGATTTTATTATTAATTATATAGAAAAGATAAAGAGTAAAAAAACAGGACTTTCATCTAAACTGCCAATTGTTATAAATGATGAATTTGGAAAACTTTCTAAATCTTTTAATTCAATGACTTCTACTATAAATAAAAATATTAAAGAGATACAAAATTTAAATAAGGAGATTGAAGATACACAAAAAGAAGTTATTCTTACAATGGGTGCAATAGGTGAAACTAGGTCTAAAGAGACGGGTAACCATGTAAAAAGAGTTGCTGAGTATTCAAAAATATTAGCAATAAAATATGGATTAAGTGAAAAAGAAGCAAGCTTATTAAAAGAGGCAAGTCCTATGCATGATATAGGAAAGGTAGGAATTCCAGATTTTGTATTGAAAAAACCTGCAAAACTTAATGATGAAGAGTGGCAGATAATGAAAACCCACGCTCAACTTGGTTATGAGATGTTAAAGCATTCAAATAGAAAGATTTTAAAAGCAGCTGCAATTGTTGCAAAAGAGCATCATGAAAAATGGGATGGAAGTGGTTATCCTGAAGGTTTAAAAGGTGAAGATATTCATATATATGGAAGAATAACAGCTGTAGCAGATGTCTTTGATGCTTTAGGTAGCGATAGATGCTATAAAAAGGCATGGCCTTTAGAAAAAATATTAGAACTTTTTAAAGAAGAAAAAGGAAAACATTTTGATCCTAAGTTAGTTGACTTACTTTTTGAGAATATTGACGAGATAATATATATAAGAGATAAGTATAAAGATATTTTTGATTGAATTAACTAAGTCTTTAAAATTCCACATTAATTCCTCATATATTACATATTCCCTCCATATTAGACTTTTATAATGCTATTTATCAAAACAAAAGGATTTAAATATGAAAAAAATTGTAACTTCAGTTTTAGGAACTACTTTATTAGCTGGTTCGCTATTTGCAGCAGGTAATCAAGGAATGTCAGGAATGGAACACTCAAAGATGAATAAAGATCATATTCAAAAGTGTGAAGCTTTTATGAAAAAATATCAAGTAAGTCAAAGTAGTTGGACTCCTCCTCAAAATATACTTACAGACTTATATCAAGCAGCTGAAAGCTAATTTAAATTATTTATCTTAAATCTTCAAGATGATTATCTTGAAGATTTTTATAAATGACTCTAAAACTTTTGATTCTATTTTAGAAAGTCTATATGTTTTTCTAGTTCTATTAATAAAAAAATATGAATATGTTCATTTAAATTTGATATGAAATCCTATGAAATTTATGAGGATTGAGTATGGATATGTTATAATCCAAAAAAAATAGTAAGGATTTATATGACTAAATGTGGTTATGTATCTGTAGTTGGAAGACCAAATGCAGGGAAAAGTTCACTTTTAAACTGGTTAGTTGGTGAAAAAATTGCAATGGTTTCTCATAAAGCAAATGCAACAAGAAAAAGATCAAACATAATAGTGATGCATGAAGATGATCAAATTGTTTTTGTAGATACTCCAGGTATTCATGAAACAGAAAAACTTCTTAATCAATTTATGTTAGATGAAGCATTAAAAGCAATAGGTGATTGTGATTTAATTTTATTTTTAGCACCTGTTACAGATAAACTAACACATTATGAAAATTTTTTAGAAAAAAACAAAAAAAATACAAAGCATATTTTACTTCTTACAAAAATTGATAATGTATCAAACAATGAAGTATTAGAGAAAATGAAAGAGTATGAAGAGTATTCAGATAAATATGAGGCTGTAATTCCCGTATCAATTAAAAAACAAACAAAACATTCAGATATATTAGATGTTGTAGTAAAACATTTACCAGAACATCCATATTTATTTGATCCTGAAATTATGACTACAGAGCACTTAAGAGATATCTTTAAAGAGTTTATTAGAGAATCAATTTTTGAAAATATTTCAGATGAAATACCTTATGAAACAGATGTAATTGTTAATAGAGTTGAAGAGAAAAAAGATTTAGATGTAGTAAAAGCTACAATTATTGTTCAAAAATCAACTCAAAAAGGAATGATTATTGGTAAAGGTGCAAGTGCAATTAAAAGAATTGGTAAAGATGCAAGAATCAAAATCGAAAAACTTACTGGAAGAAAGTGTTATTTAGAGCTTTTTGTCTCTATTAGAAAAGGTTGGACGAAAGATAAAAAAGGTCTAAAAGAGCTAGGATACGACGTAACTTTTTAATTAAATAATATAAAATATCATTTTCATTAAACTATATTAAATCTTTTTAATAATAAAATAAATTATCTTTTGTTATTAAAGGATTTGATATAGAAACTTATGAAATAAAATCTACAGAAAAAATATCAGGCAAATATCTTAAAAGTTATATTTTAACAAACCTAAACAAAGATGAAATATTTATAGCTAAAGAGAATTTTATCTATGCCTCTTATTTATCTTCATTAAAAAAATATCAAATAATTATTTTTCATAAAAAAATAGTTCCAGAGATTTTTTTACATAAGTGTGAAAGCAGTAGTGAGTTACTACTTACTAAAAACTATTTTTGTGTTTTTCAAAATAAAAAAGTCTATTTTTATCAAGAAATAAAAGAAAATATAGAAGAAGAACAACTATTAGACTTTATTAAAAGTAGTTTTAATATTGAAAAAATAAAGATAATAAAAGCTATTAAGATAGATGAAAAAGTAAAGAAACAATACTTTTTTATAAGACAAAAAAATAGTTCTCTTTTTATGATTTTTTTAATTTATATTTTCCTTATTATCATATTTTTCTTTTTATATTTCATGGAAGATAAAAAAGAAGATACTCTTACTATTAAAAATTTAAAAGAAAAACTAGAGAAAGAAAAAACTAATAATAGTTTTCACTATATATCAAGTGAACTTATCAATTTATATATATTAGCAAAAGAGAAAAAAATCACAATATCTTTTTTTGAGTATAAAGATGATACTTGTGTTATTGAATTAAACTCTTTAAATAAGAAGAGTATTTATGAATTTTTAAATAAGTATAAAGCTGTGATAAATAGTTTCAGCTATGATGAGTTAAAAGGAGGTTATAAAGCAAATGCAACTTTTAAATCATTTAGAAGATAGTTTTGAAAAATCTTCTTTAAAAGTAAAAATAGAGTTATTTTTATTTCCTTTAATTCTTGCTTTTTTATTTTTTTATATTTTAAAAAATAGTGAAGATAATTATACAGGCAATACCTTTAGTGGAAATATTTTTATTCAAAAAAAGCAGATGGATAAATCATATATTGAGCTAATTAAAGATATTGAAAATTATCTTTCAAAAAATCAAATAGAGCTAATAAATATTTCAAATTTTAATGAAAAAATTCAGATGGAACTAAGTTCCCAACTTGTTAAAAGTTTAAAGTTTCTTAATTTTATTGAAAATTATAATAACTTCTCAAAAATTGAAAGTATAAAGATAGATAATACAAAGGTCTATCTAAATCTTAATTTTCAACAATCATATGTAAAAAAAGAGAATAAAAATATAGAAGAGCAATTGAAGTTTTTAGAAGAGTATGAAGAATATACAAAGAAACTTGAATTAAAAGCAATTGTAGGCAAAATGGTTTTGATAAATGATAAGTGGCTTACAATAGATGAAAAAATAAATAATAGTTTTACTCTTCTAAAAATAAATAAAGATAGTGTAATTTTAGAAAAAGAAAAAATAGAGTTTGAGTTAAGGCTTTATAAAAATGAATCTCTATAAACACTTAATAAATTATGATTATGTAAATAGTTTTGAAATAAGTAGTTTAAAAAAAGCCTTAGTTTTACCAATCTCAAATGATGGAATTTATTGTAAGTTTTTTGTTTGTAAAAACTCTGATCATTCTTTATTAGCACTTAATTTAATTATTGAAGAAATAGAGATAGAGCAAAAAGAGATAGAGTTTTTTTTAAGTGATATAAAAAGCAGAATAAAACTTTTTAAACTAAGTAAAGAGTTGTTAAGACAAAAAGAGATTAATCCTTTAAAAATGGAGGAGTTTTTTAATCATCTATTAACTAAAGCACTTATCTTAAGAGTTAGTGATATTCACTTTGAAACTTTAGAAATAAGTATGCTTATTCGTTTTAGAATAGATGGAGAACTAAAGAGTTTTTATATTTTTGAAAAAGAGTTCTTTAAAAGTATAAGTTCTTATATAAAGATGTTATCAAGATTAGATATTACAAAAATAAGAAATCCTCAAGATGGTAGATTTAGTTTTGAGAAAATTGATTTTAGAGTTTCAACAATGCCAACAATAAGTGGAGAATCAATTGTTATTAGAATATTAGATAACCTAAATGTAAAAGATAGTTTTGATAATTTAAATTTCTCTTCTCATATAATAAAAAGTTTTAAAGAGATTCTTTGTTTAAAAGAAGGACTTATTCTAATTACAGGACCTACAGGAAGTGGGAAAAGTACAACTTTATATTCTTTAATCAAACAATTGAATTCTCAAAATAGAAAAATCATAACTATAGAAGACCCAGTTGAATATAAAATTGAACAAGTACAACAAATCAATATAAATGAAGAGATTGATTTAGGCTTTAAAAGTGTATTAAAAAATATTTTAAGACAAGACCCTGATATTATTCTCATCGGGGAAATAAGAGATGCTTTTTCTTTATCTATAGCATTACAAGCTTCCTTAACTGGACATTTAGTTTTAGCTTCAATTCATGCAAACTCAAGTATTGAAACTATATCAAGATTAATAGATTTAAAAGCAGACAAATTTTTATTGGTAAGTACCTTAAGGTATATTATCTCTCAAAGATTAGTTCTAAAATTATGTACTTGTAATGAAAAAGGGTGTGAAAAGTGTAATTTTAAAGGTTTTTTAGGAAGAATAGGTATTGCTGAGAGTTTAAAAATTAATGAAAAGATAAAAAAATATTTGATGGAAGATGACTTTTTAATCAAGATTGAAAACTATTTAAAAAAACTTAACTTTAAAAGAATTTTAGATGATGGATTAAAAAAAGTTGAAGAGCAAAAAACTACACTAAAAGAGTTATATAAAGTAATAAGTTCTTAAGATGAAATATATAGTTAAATATCAAGAGAATAATAAGATTAAAACAAAATATCTTAGTGAAAAACAGTACCTTAATAAAGAACTTCCTAAAAATATAATTAGTATAAAAAAGAGTTTTGATTTTTTTAATATTTTTAAGAGCAAACAGAAAATATATAATAGAGTCTTAATAGATATTTTATATGAGTTAAATTTGATGTTGGAAGCTAATATCTTATTTGATGAAGCCTTTGATATTTTAATAAATTCAGCAAGCAATGAGCAGATAAGTCAATTTCTAAAGAGTTTAAAATATAGCTTTTCAAATCATATAAATATAAGTGATAAGTTAAAAGAGTTTGCTTTTGACTCTTTTATTATAACTCTTTTTAAAATTATTCAAGATAGTGGAAATCCTAAGAAACATATAAATATTTTATATGAGATATTAAAAGAAGAGGAAGAGCTAAAAAGAAGTATAAAAAAGGTTTTTGCTTACCCTTTGATTCTTGTTGTCTCTTTTATTTTTGCACTTATTGGAATTTTTAATTATGTTGTTCCAAAATTTGAGAGTATGTTTCTTCAAAATGATATAAAAATAACTCTTGCTACAAAAAGTCTATTTTTTATTAAAAGCCTTTTTGAACAATATTTTTTTCTTCTTATTTCATTAGTTATTTTAATTGTTTTTCTAATAGTTACAATTTACAAAAGGAATGAAAAATTAAGATATTTTTTAGATAAAAAGCTGTTTTTATCCTTGCCTTTAATAAGTCAAATATATAGATATAGAATCTTGTATAGATTCTTTTATCTTGTACATAGTTTGCTTCTTTCAAGATATGAGTTTAATGAAACTATTAATAAGTGTAAAACTTTAATAAACAACAAATACTTTTTAGATAGAATTACACGAATTGATAGTTCCCTTAAAAGTGGTAAATCTATTTACCAAAGTTTTAAAAAAGCAAATATCTTTGATGAGGTTGTTTTAAATATTATAAAAACAGCTGAAATATCAAACTCTTTAGAGAAAACAAGCTATGAAATTAGAACTATCTATAAAAAAAGATTTAATGAAAAAGTAGAAATTTTTTCTATATTTATAGAACCTATATTTTTTATTTTGATTATGGCACTTATTGTTTGGTTAATATTAGCAATATTTGTTCCACTTTGGAGTATAGGTGATATATTAAGAACTTAAGAGGATTTTTTATGAGTAAAGAGTTAGAGTTTGAAAACTCTGTTAAAAATATTTTAGAGTATATTGGTGAAGATGTAAATAGAGAAGGTTTAGAAAAAACTCCAAGTAGAGTTAGAAAAGCTTTTGAATTTATGTGTGGGGGATATAAACAAAACCCTGAAGATATTATTAATTCAGCACTATTTACAAGCTCAAATGATGAAATGGTTGTAATAAAAGATATTGAATTTTATTCAATGTGTGAACACCATATGTTACCAATTATCGGAAAAGCACATGTGGCTTATATTCCAGATGGAAAAGTAGTTGGGCTTTCTAAGATTCCAAGAGTTGTAGATGTTTTTGCTAGAAGATTACAGATACAAGAGCAGATGACAGAACAAATTTGTGATGCTTTACATAAAGCATTAAATCCAAAAGGTGTTGCAGTTATGATTGATGCAAGACATATGTGTATGGAGATGAGAGGAGTTGAAAAGATTTGTTCTACTACTGTAACTTCTGCACTAAGAGGATTATTTAAAAAAGATAAAAAAACAAAAGATGAGTTTCTTTCAATTGTAAACTCATCATTAAGAAAGTAAGCTTTAAAGCTTACTTTTTATAGCAAGATAACTTTCGCTAGCATTAAGAAACTGAAAAAACCTACAATATCTGTTACTGTTGTAAGTAATACTGTACTTCCAATAGCAGGGTCTATATTAAACTTTTTAAGTAAAAGAGGAATTGAAGCCCCAAAGAAACCAGCACTAAATAGATTTATTATCATTGACATTGCAATTACTAAACCAAGTAAGGCTTTATCAAACCAAACCCAAGCAATTAGACCAATAACTAAAGCAAAAACCAAACCATTTAATAAAGAGATAACTACTTCTTTTTTTATAGCACTTTTACTATTATCAAAATCAATATCTCCTAAAGCCATTTGCCTAACCATAACGGCAAGAGTTTGAGTTCCAGCATTTCCACCCATTGAAGCAACGATTGGCATTAAAATCGCAAGTGCTACATATGATTGAATTGTTTCATCAAAAAGACCAATTACAAGTGAAGCTAAAATGGCAGTACCAAGATTTAAAAATAGCCAAAACCCTCTTTTTTTTGCAATTGTAAATAGGTTATCATCATGCTCGAAATCATCATCAACCCCTGCTAATTGGTACATTTGTTCTGTTGCATTTTCTTCGATTACATCTAAGATATCATCCGAAGTAATTCTACCCATTAGCATACCTTGATAACCTACAACCGCAACAACAGAAAGGTCATATTTTTCAAACTGTTTTGCTACATCATCAATATCATCTTTATCTTGTACTACAAAAGGTCTAAATTTATTCTCTTCATGGGAATTAAGTATCTCTTCATAAGTTTTTGAAAAATCAAAAATAATTAAGTCTTCAAGTAAAATAGAAGCAAGAAGTTTTTTATCATCATTTATAATAAAAACTTGGTGAATATTCTCTAATTCATCTTTCTCTTTTCCCTCTTTTAGTCTATTAATTGAGTCTTGAATACTCTCTTTAATATTTGCAGAGAAAAGCTCTGTTTGCATATAAGAACCAGCTTCATCTTGGTTATATCTTTTAAGCCAGTTAATCTCTTCTTGGTCTTCCTCTTCTAAACCTTTAAAAACCTCTTTTGCTTTGTTTTGGTCAATACCTTCAATCTCTTGAATAATATCTGTTGCATCATCAGAATCTAGTTCATCAACAGCTTCTGTAAGTTGCTTAATAGAAAGTTCTTCATAAACATCTTCTCTTAGATATTCAGGAAGCTCAAGAATTACTTCTCCTAGAAACTCTTCTGGGATTTTTTTGATTGTGTCAAAGAAAGTTGCACTATTATCAGAGTGAATTTTTTTTAAAGAGTAAGCTATATCACTGGGATGAAGGTCTTCTATCTTATTTAGAAGTTCAACAGCATCAGTTATAACTCTTTGTTCTGACATTAAATATTCCTAATTGAAATTGGAGAGCTTAAAGTAGGGTCTTCAAGCTTAGTTGGAATTAACACATTTAACTCTTTTGTATGACCTTTTAATCTATTAGACATAGTTTTTGCATACTCTATAAAAACTTTTTTCTCATTTCCTTTAAGTTTACTCTTCGTAACCTTTATGATTCTTAAAGGATCAATTGCTTGTCCATTTCTATATAAACCTAAGTGCAAGTGTGGTCCAGAACTTAATCCTGTACTTCCTACATATCCAATATGTTGACCTTTTTTAACTTTGCTTCCACTTCTTAAACCACCTTTAAATTTATGTTGGTGAGCATAAAGTGTTCTTAATCCATCTTTATGTTGGATTATAATTGTATTCCCATATCCACCTTTTCTTCCTCTAAAAGTGATTCTTCCATCAGCAGCAGCATAGATTTTTGTTCCTCTAGGAGCTGCATAGTCTACTCCTAAGTGAGCTCTATATCTTTTTAAAACAGGGTGAAATCTTCTTTTTTGAAATTTACTAGAAATTCTTGAATAAGTAACTGGAGTTTTAAACGTAAAATTTGTCAAACTTTTACCATTTATATCATAATATTGACCATCTCTTTCATGTCTAAAAATAAAGTTATTATCTCCATTTATCTCAACCATCGCAGCAATAATTTCAGGTTGTCCAAAATATTTCCCAAGTCTTATTTTTTGTTTATATTTAATTACAACAAAATCACCTTTTTGCATTCCTCTAAAGTTAACACTTGATTTAAAAGCACGAATAAGTTCATTTGCAAGATTTCTATTATTTGTTTTCTTCATAATATCAATGTATGGTGAGTGTGAAGTTTCTAAAACTAAAGTCTCTTCAATCTCTTGATATGAAATAGGTAAGGTTTGGAATTTATAAGTACCATCTTTTTGTTTAGCTATATGAAGTTGAATATCTTCAGATACAGGGATTAAAACTTGATTTAAACTATTATCTTCATCTAAAAGTAAATGATATGAAATACCTGCATTTATCTCAGAACATAACTCTTTATCCTCTTTTTGTAGATCAAAATATAAAGATTGAGGGATTTTATATTGTTCTAAAAATGTTAAAAAGGTTTCCCCTTTTGGCCAACTTAACTCTTTTACCTCTTTTGCAAAAACAAAAGAGCTTAAAAACACAAAAATTAATAAAATGATTTTCTTCACATGACTTCTTTATACTAAAATTAGAAAAATTATTATACAATCCGCAACTTGAAGAGTTAATAAAATTTTTGGGGATTTTGATGAAAAAAACGGTACTTTTTTTATTTTTTATGTTTACTTTTTTATTTGCTGATTTAGTAGATATCTATCGAACACAGGGCTTAGATGCTGTAAAAGCAGAGCTTGAAAAAGAGTTAGTAAAAAAAGAGTATTGGGAAAATTACTTAAGTAATAAAAATGTTGAGTATGGTTACTATGAATCTAAAGAATATCTTATAGTTGCAGAAAAACAAAAAAAAGAATTAAAAGTATTTAAAGTAGAAAAAGATGATTATAATCTTCTTTTAAAAGATAATATTATTGTTGGAGAAAAAGAGGGAGATAAGCAGATAGAAGGGGATTTAAAAACACCTGAAGGTGCTTATGTTTTAACAAAAAAACTTACAAAACTAGACCAATTTTACGGACCATTAGCCCTTGTAACTTCTTATCCAAATACTTTTGATAAAACATTAAATAAAAATGGACATGGTATCTGGATTCATGGAATGCCATTAAATGAAAAAAGAGAAGAGTTTACAAAAGGTTGTATAGCTTTAGATAATGATAAACTAGAGATTATTGATGAGAGTATTGCTTATGATAAATCTATTTTATTAATAAGTGATGAACATCTTAAAAAGACTACAAAAGAAGAGATAAGCACAATTTTAGCAGCAATCTACAAATGGAGAGATGCTTGGAAAAGATCTGATATAGACGAGTATTTAAATTTTTATTCTGATTCTTTTAGAAGACATGATGGAATGTCTTTAGAAAATTTTGCAAAATATAAAGAGAGAATTTTTAATAAAAAAGAAGAGAAAAAGATTGAGTTTACAAATATTAATATTGCTCCTTATCCAAACTCATTAAATAAGCAAATGTATAAGGTTATAATGGATGAAGATTATAAAACAAAATTTTATACTTTTGTAGGGAAAAAAGAGCTATATATTGAGCTAAAAGATAATAAAGTAAAAATCTTAGCTGAGGGTTAAAACAAATACTAAGAGCTTTTTTTGTATAATCGCCTCTAATTATAAACTACCATAATTTAAGGCGGAAGATGCAAAAAGAAGAGATGAATCTTGAAGAGATAGCACTTGCACACTCTTTAACACTTGAAGAATTCGAAAATATCAAAGAAATTTTAGGAAGAGAACCAAACTATGTAGAGATTGGAATTTTCTCTGCAATGTGGTCTGAACACTGTTCTTATAAATCAAGTAGAAAATATTTAAAAGGTTTCCCTACAGAAGCACCATGGGTTATTCAAGGTCCAGGTGAAAATGCTGGTGTAATTGATATTGGTGATGGTTATGCAGCAGTATTCAAAATGGAATCTCACAATCACCCATCTTTTATTGAACCATATCAAGGAGCAGCAACAGGTGTTGGTGGAATTATGAGAGATGTATTTACAATGGGTGCTAGACCTGTTGCAAGTATGAACTTAATTCAATTTGCTGGAATTGAAGGTGATAGTGAAACTGCTAAAAAACACAGATATTTATTAAGAGGTGTTGTTGCTGGTATCGGTGGATATGGTAACTGTATGGGAGTTCCAACTATTGGTGGACAAACTAACTTTGAAGAGTGTTATGCAGGAAATAACCTAGTTAATGCATTTAACTTAGGTATTGCAAAAGCTGATGAAATTTTCTATGGAAGAGCTGAAGGTATCGGAAATCCAGTTATGTATGTAGGAAGTAAAACTGGTAGAGATGGACTTGGTGGAGCTGTAATGTCATCTGCTTCATTTGATGAAGATTCTGAATCAAAAAGACCAACTGTTCAAGTTGGAGATCCATTTACTGAAAAACTATTATTGGAAGCTTGTTTAGAACTATTTAAAGAGGATTTAATTGTTGGTATCCAAGATATGGGTGCAGCAGGACTTACTTCTTCTTCTTTTGAGATGGCAGGAAGATCTGGTTCAGGTATGATTATGCATTTAGATAAAGTACCAGCTAGAGAAGAGGGTATGACTCCTTATGATTTCATGTTATCAGAATCTCAAGAGAGAATGTTAATTTGTGCTAAAAAAGGTGCAGAGCCAAAAATTATTGAAATTTTTGAAAAATGGGAATTAGATGTTGCTGTAATTGGTGAAGTAACAAGTACTGGAAATATGGAACTATTCTGGCATGGTGAAAAAGTTGCTGATGTTCCAGTTCAACCAGTTTCTGAGCAAGCACCTGTTTTAGATAGACCAGTTGCAAAACCAGCATATTTAAATGATATTACAGAAATCTCTTTAGATAAAAATATCTCAAATCAAGAAGCATTTGATAAATTATTCTCTGATATGGAAGTAGTGGATAAATCTTGGGTTTATAATCAATATGATTCAATGGTACAAACAAATACTGTAAAAGGACCAGGTAAAAATGATGGTTCTGTAATTAGAATTAAAGAGACAGGAAAAGCTTTAGCTATGTCTGCTGATTGTAATACAAGACAATGTTATATTAACCCTGAACTTGGAGCAGCAGCAGCTGTTATGGAATCTGGAAGAAATGTTGCTATGACAGGAGCTACTCCTAAAGCAATTACAGATTGTCTTAACTTTGGTAACCCACAAAACCCTGAAGTAATGTGGCAATTTGCTCAAGCTTGTGAAGGTATTAAATCTGCTTGTAAAGAGTTAAATACTCCAGTAATTGGTGGAAATGTATCTTTATACAATGAAACTAATGGAATTGGTGTATTCCCAACACCTGCAATTGCAATGGTTGGTGTAAATGATGACCAAAATAAAGTTTTACCATCAGCTTTACAAGAAGATGGAAATACTCTATATCTTTTAGGTGATACTAAATCTGAGTTTGGTGCATCTTTATATCTTAAAAAACTATATGGAAAAGTTGCAGGAACTCACCCAGAAGTTGATTTTGCAAAAGAGCTTAACTTATGGAATACTGTAATTGAAGCAAATAATCAAGGTTTATTAAAAGCTGCAAAAGATGTTAATGTTGGTGGTTTAGCAATTGCATTAGCAAAAATGGCAGTTGTTGGAAACAAAGGTTTAGAAGCAAATATTAAATTAGCTGATGAAAAAGATTTATTCTCTGAAACTTTAAGTAGAGCAGTTGTTGAAGTAAGTGCTGAAAACAAAGCTGCATTTGAAAAACTTTGTACAACAAAAGGTATGAGTTTTACTGAGCTTGGATTAGTTGGTGGTGGAAGAATTGCTATCAATGATATTTATGTTGAGTTAGATGCTGCTAAAAAAGTATATTTCAATAGATTTAAAGAAGTAATTGAACAAGACTTATAATAAAGGTTTTAAAATGCAACAATATATTAAAGATTCTTCAAAAAGTGTTCAAGAGGTTGTAGATACAATTTGTGAAAAAGCATCAAACTATAAGTTTGGTGTTTTACATATTCATAATGTAAAAGAGACTCTTAACTCAAAGGGTGTAGAGTTTGATGATGAGTGTCAAATTCTTGATGTATGTAACCCTGGTGTTGCAAAAGAGTTTTTAACTGCAAATAGAAATCTATCTGCAATTATGCCTTGTAAAATCTCTGTGTATAGCAAAGATGGTCAAACAAGTGTAGTTATGAATCCAGTAGAGGATTTAGCTAGACCAATTGAGCAGTCTGTATTACCATTAGCAAAAACAACACAAGAGACTCTATATAAATTAATAGATGAAGCTATCTAAGCTTTATCTATTAAACACTATACATTATCTGCGATAAAAATATAATCATAATAACTAAAATAAATGGAAGTCTATGACCTTTAAATACAAAAGGTTGAATTCCAAAAAATACTTGTAAAACTCCCCTTAACCCAAGCCATAATCCTAAAACTGCTTTTAATGATAATAGGATTTGAAAAGAAGAGAAATTATAGTCTGGTGGAAGGTTTCCAAAACTAATATGAAATAAGTAGATTCCAGATATTACAGCTACAACTAAAGCTTTTGGAACAATTGCTCTTGTTAATTTTGCAAAATAACTTCTTACTTCTTTATACTTTTCTTCACTTAGACTTTTTTGCATTCTCATTAATATAAGATTATCAGTAAAAAGAAAACCTGCATAAATAAATACTGAAAAAATATGAATAAGTTTTACAAGTAAAAAACTCATTAAAAACTACCTAATTGTTGTTTTACATTTTCATTTGCCATTGAGATATTCCAAGCTGGCTCCCACACTAAATCTACTTTAGCTATTTGAACTTTAGGAAGTTCTCTTAGCACGGCTTCTTCCACCCACTGTACAATTAATTGATGTAAAGGACAAGCTTTAGTACTAAGTGTCATTGTTACAACAACTTCCATTTTCTCATTACAACTTGCATCATAAATAAGCCCCATCTCTACAAGGTTAAAACCAACTTCAGGATCAATTACAGTTGAAACTGCTTTAAAAATTTCTTCTTTAGAATACATATGTTTCCTCCTTTATTTTTGCCATATATAAAATATCTTTTAATAAAAATATTACACCAAGAGTTAAAAAGCATAAGCCACTTTTATAAAGAGTATCACTCTCCAAAAGAAAAGAGAGACTTACTATTATCACTCCAATAGAAGAGTTTAAAAATTGAAAATTTGAGCTTTTTTTAGGAATTAAATCATTTAACATTGGTACTCTTTTTTTACCTACAAATATTGAAAACCTTTCATACCAAACTAAAAAAGGTACAATTTTATATAAATGACCACTTATTAAAAAACCAATAAAACCTACAAAAAGAAGCCATGATGCACAAAGTAATAAGTTATCTTTAGAATAGAAAAAATAGATGAAAAACAGAGATAATGAAGTAAATAGACTAAAATAAGAAAACAGCATACTTTTAAAATAGATATCTACTTCAACACGAACTCTTTTTTTATAAATCACAAAGATTTGAAGAAAATATAAAAACAATGAACTTATACAAAGTGTATATGCAATATCCTCAACAAGAGTAATTGAAGAAAAAGTAAAAAAGAGCATAAAACAAATACTAAAACATAAAAGAATAAAAGCTGTTTTTACATAAACCCAAGTAAAACTATGACTTAACCAAAACATTGGAAGAAGTATTAAACTCATACTCATAACTGTAGTTCCAACATATCCAAAGAAAACTAAAAAAATATGTGCTTTTAAAAGTTTAAAAGAGTCAAAAGAGAAAATTCCAGAGTAATTTAAGGCTAAAGCAATCCCTATAATTACTCCTAAGAGTAAAAATATATTAGAGATGATAATTGTACTTATAATGAAATTTATTTTTTTAACTTTTAAGATTGTTAAAAAAGTCTCTATTAGAAATATAAAAAGAGCAATAAGAACTGTAACTCCTCCAAAGGGAAGTAAAATAGGTAAATTATAAAAGCCAAAAGCCATTAATAATGTCCCTAAAATCATTAAAGGGTAAATAGCATAATATAAATCAACTGCAAGATGTCCCACTTCTAAAACTACTGGAATTAGTTGAGCCATAGCTCCTAAGATAATAAGCATTACAAAAGCTAATAGAAAAATATGAACCCAAGCTAATGTAGAACTATTAAAGTAGTGTAAATTCTCAAACTCAAAGCCAAACATCAATAAAATTGTTACTACAAAAGTACTTACTCCTATAATAAAAAATGGGGCAACAAGTTTAAAAGGTGGTGCAAAAGCAGTTGAAATATTCATTAGTGATTACACCCTGAACCAGAACAACTATTTTGAGTAAAATCAGTAGTATTTATTGAACCTACTTTTTTTCTAAAAATAATTCTTGCAAAACCATTATCTAACTCTTCAACAAAATAGTTAAACTCCTCTTCTACTTTTGGAAATAGACCTGCTGGTGATTTATGATTAATCATAACTAATTGACTATTTTCATCTAGTAGTTGTAATCCTGCCATTGCATTTACCATTGGTTCTGGTGGTCCACATCTACTTGTATCAAAATGATAAGTAGTTAAGCCATCTTCTATTGATTTGAAAAAATCAACTGTAGCACCTTGAACTTCTATTTTTTCCATTTTATATCCTTTTTTTTTCGAAGTTTAACCTCTTTAGTAATTTAATTTGTTGATGCCAATCAATAAGTTTAAGTAATAGTGAAAAAGCGAGCTATAAACAAAACTTAAGTATAATCCGACTATTAAACTATCAAAAAAATAATCAAAAGGTAAAACTTAAAATGAGAGCATTAATCAGCGTTAGTGATAAAAGTGGTGTTGAAAATTTTGCAAAAGAGCTTGTAGAATTAGGTTATGAAATCATCTCAACAGGTGGTACATATAACAAACTTAAAGATGCAGGAATTGCAGTAATCGAAGCAAATGAAGTTACTAAGTTTCCAGAGTGTTTTGAAGGAAGAGTTAAAACTTTAAATCCATATATTCATGGTGGAATTTTACATAGAAGAGATAAACAATCTCATCTTGACCAAGCAAAAGAGTTAGGTGTAGAAGGTATTGATTTAGTATGTGTAAACCTTTATCCTTTCAAAGCTACAATTGAAAAAACTGATGATTTTGAAGAGATTATTGAAAATATTGATATTGGTGGACCTGCAATGGTTAGATCTGCTGCGAAAAATTTCGATTCTGTAATTATTGTAACTGATACGCATGATTATGATTTAGTATTAGAGAATCTAAAAAATAATACTAACACTGTAGAGTTTAGAAGAGATATGATGATTAAAGCATATGAGCATACTGCTGCATATGATTCAATGATTGCAAACTATATGAATAAAAGATTTAACAACGGTATGGGTGAAAAACAGTTCATCGTTGGAGAAAAAGTATTTGATACAAGATATGGAGAAAATCCACACCAAAAAGGTGCTTTATATGAGTTTGATAAGCATTTATCTGAAAAATTTATTCCAGTAAAAGGTGAAGCATCTTTTAACAATATGGGAGATATTTCAGGAGCTGCAAAAATTGCTGCTAACTTTGGTGATGATAATGCTGTATGTATTGTAAAACATGGTAACCCTTGTGGTTTTGCTATTAAAGATACTTTATTAGAGTCTTATACAGAAGCTTTAAAATGTGACCCTGTATCTGCATTTGGTGGAGTAGTTGCAGTTAATGGTGTAGTTGATGGTGAACTTGCTAAAAAAATGAATGAAATCTTCTTAGAAGTTGTATTTGCTGCTGATTTTACTGAGGAAGCACTTGAAGAGTTTAGTAAGAAGAAAAGACTTAAATTATTCAAACAAGGAACTGCTAAATTAGACCTTGCAAATGATGATTTCAATTTTAAAATTGTTGATGGTGGATTTGTTTATCAAGATTCAGATTCAGTTGGAGTTGATGAAGTTAAAAATGCTGAATTAAAAACTTCAAGAGAAGCAACAGAGCAAGAGAAAAAAGATATGGAAATCGCTGTAAAAGTAGCAGCAGGTACTAAATCTAACTGTGTTGTTTATGTAAAAGATTCTGTAGTTGTTGCTATTGGTATGGGTATGACTTCTAGAGTTGATGCTGCAAAAGCAGCACTTAGAAAAGCAGAAGATATGGGAATTGATGTAAGTGGTTCAGTTCTTGCTTCTGAAGCATTCTTCCCATTTAGAGACTCAATTGATGCAGCAGCAGCTGGTGTTAAATGTGTAATTGAGCCAGGTGGTTCAGTTAGAGATGATGAAGTTATTGAAGCTGCTAATGAACATGGAATGGCTTTATATTTTACGGGTGTTAGACACTTTTTACACTAATTAATATTATAAAAGAAAGATTACTTAAAAGGTAATTCTTTCTTTTTATTAAAGGAAAAAAATGAAATCTAAAGTTTTAAAATATATTTTACTAATAGGTTTGATTTTTTTTCCTACTTTCTTACTTTCAAATGACAGCATAATTCAAAATGCTTTTTTCTCTTCTAAAAGTGATGTTCAAGTAAAAGGTTCTGGAAAAGTTATCAAGATATTGAGTGATGATAATAAAGGTTCAAGACATCAAAGATTTATAATAAAATTAAAAAATCAAATGACACTTCTCGTTGCTCATAATATAGACTTAGCCCCTAGAATAAATAGTTTAAGAGTAAATGATTATATAGAGTTTTATGGTGAATATGAGTGGAATAACAAAGGTGGAGTAATTCACTGGACTCATAAGGACTATAGAGGAAATCATCCCCATGGTTGGATTAAGCATAAAGGTATTACTTACGAGTAAACCTTAAAAGTAAGAACTCTTACTTTTAAATGTCTAATTAAACTACTAATACTTAAAATTAAACCCTTGCTTCTAAACTGTGGAATTAAATTTACTAAAGACTCTTTACCATGTTCATTTATATGATTTACTATTAGGTCTCTTTTTGTATCTGAATCTAAAAGTAGTTCTTCTACTTTTGTTGCATTGTTTGTTTTTATTGCTTGTAAAAGTTGTGTTGATGCAGGAATAAATGTCATTATTAATACTCTCCAAAATAAATTTCGATGGAATAATGACAAAAAAACTCTTAGTATGTATAAGTTTTTATGTTACCATTTTGTAACTAAGGGTTAAATATCAACTAAAGTTTTCAAAACAATTTTTTATGTATGATTTAAACTCTAAAAATAGTTTACTTTTATATTTATTCTTATGGTAAACCATAAAAAGTTCTCTCTCAAATTTTAGATTTTTGATTTTAATTTCAAATAATTTTTTCTTTTCTAATTCCTCTTTTACTGCAAGTTTTGAGATACAAGTTATTGTCTCTTTATTATTAAGTAAAATATTTTTTATCTCTTCAAAATTTGATATCTCCATTATTATATTCATTTCATCTTGATACTTTAGTTTACTTAAAAATACTTCTCTTGTGGCAGAGCCTTTTTCTCTTAATAGCCAATTATATTTATATAGTTGGTCGATATAGTACTCTTTTTTAGTAAGCTCTTTATTTGATGAAACAATTATAAGTGAGTCATTTGCTACTTTTTCTTTTATAATATTTGCTTCATTAAAATCACTTTCCACAAAACCTATATCAATACTTGAGTTTAAAATAGAGTCTAAAATCTCTTTTGTATTTATAGAGTGTTTTGTAATATGTATTTCATGATTAGAGATAAATTTATAAATGCATTGAGATATGTTTATACTATTAAAGGTTTTACTTGCAGCAATTTTTAAATCACCTTTTAATCTATCAGAACTAAAACTCTCTTTTGCATGGATTAAATCTAAGAAAGGTTTATATGATTTTTCTTTAAAAAATCTTCCTCTTTCATTTAGTATAAGTTTTCTTCCTATTCTATCAAAAAGCTTTTCATCAAGTTTTTTTTCTAGAGAATTAAGACTAATAGAGATAGCTGATTGTGTCATATTAAGTTTTTTAGCCACATTTGAAAGGTTTGTTTCTTCACAAAGTTTAAAAAAGATATCTAGTTCTTTAAAAGTAATCAAGGAATTTCCTTATTAAAAATATTTATGATTATATCAAAAATAATTAATTTTACAAATATCTACTAAATTACTATAATTTCAAAAAAAGGAGAAAAAATGGAAAAATTTAAAGAAAAAAACTTTTATATTGGAATCCTTATAATCTTTATTTTAACACTGCTTGCTAACTATATTTCGCAGTTTGATTTTTTTAATAAACTTGGATTATCTTTACTAATTATCTCAATCTTAATTGGAATGATAATAACTAATATTTTTAAAATCAGATTGCCACAAAGTTTTGATAGTGCTATTGCTTTTTGTACAAAAGAATTATTAAGAATGGCAATTGTATTTTATGGTTTTAGATTAACTTTTAATGAGATATTAGATATTGGTTTTAATGGGGTGATAGTAAGTTTTTTAATTGTTCTTACAACTTTTATTTTAGGATATTTCCTTGGAACAAAGATTTTAAAACTAGATAAAGAGATTACTATTTTGACAAGTGCAGGAAGTGCTATTTGTGGAGCTGCTGCTGTATTAGCTACAGAAGGTGCTTTAAGAAACAAAGCTTATAAAAGTGCTATTGCAGTCTCTACTGTAGTACTATTTGGAACTATTGCAATGTTTTTATATCCATATTTAATAAAAGCAGGTTTCATAAACCTAAATAGTGAGCAAACTGCGCTTTATATAGGAGGAACCTTACATGAAGTAGCTCATGTAGTAGGTGCTGCAAATGGTTTTGAAAATGAACTTATAGAAGAGAATTCTGTTGTTGTAAAGATGTTAAGAGTTATGCTTTTAGCTCCATTTTTAATAGTGGTTTCACTATTTTTAATAAATACAAAAGAAAAAAAAGAGAAAAGTAAAGTTGTAATCCCTTGGTTTGCACTATTTTTTATCTTGGTTGCAGTTTTTAATTCATTTGATTTTTTACCTAAAGAAGTAGTTATTACAATAAATAAAATAGATACTTTTCTTTTAGCAATGGCAATGATGGCATTAGGATTAAAAACAGATTTAAAAAGTATAAAACAAACAGGGTTTAAACCTATTCTTTTAGCCTTAATACTTTTTGTATGGCTAATATTTGGGGGTTTATTTATAATAAAGATGCTTAGTTTATAAATAATGTTATAACATAGTAAAATTTTTAAGTAAAATAAGTTAGTTATTTTAATATAATAATCTAAATTTAAAAAGGGTTACTGTGTATATTAAGCTTTTTAAAGTGTTTGCTCTTACACTATTCTTTTTTCTTTCTTCCTCTTTATATTCAAAAGAGTTGAAGAAGGTAACTCTTCAACTCTCATGGTTTAATCAATTTCAATTTGCAGGTTATTATGTAGCAAAAGAGCAAGGTTTTTATAAAGATTATGGTTTAGATGTAGAAATAAAACCTTTTGATTTTGGAGTAAATGTTCCTGAGTTAGTTGATAGAGGTGAGGTTAATTTTGGAGTAGATAGAGAAACTCTAATTTTACAAAGAGTACAAGGTAGAAAGCTAGTAGCTCTTTATGCTCTTTTTCAAGATTCTCCACTTATTCTGATTTCAAAAGATGATAATAAAATAAATAGTGTAGAAGATTTTGAAGATAAGAAAATAATGACGACAATAGATGACTCAAGTGAAGTTTCTATTAAAGCAATGCTTCTTTCAAAAAGTTTAAAAGCAAGTGATTTAATTTTTGTAAAACACTCTCATAATATAAATGATTTAATAGATTCAAAAGTAGATATTATGTCAGCATATTTATCAAAAGCACCATATGAATTGCAAAAGTTAGATATACCTTATAAAGTATTTAATCCAAGAGACTATGGCTTTGATATGTATAGTGATTTTTTATTTACAAATGAAGATATGATAGAAAATCAATTAAATACAGTACTAGCTTTTAAACATGCTTCTTTAAAAGGGTGGCAATATGCGTATTCACATATAGATGAAACAGTTGATTTAATTTATAATAAGTTTAATGAACAAAATTTGTCAAAAGATGAATTAAAATTTGAAGCAGAAGTATTAAAAAGGTTGTCATTTTCAAAAACAGAGGAATTAGGTTTAATAAAAGCAGAAAAAATTCAAAGAATTTATGACTTGTACAATGTTATGGGCTTAGCTCCAAGAAAAATAGATTTAAATAAGTTTGTTCTTTATGATAATTTTAATGAAAACCTTGAACTTACAAAAACAGAGAGAAATTATATTCAGCATAATAAAGAAGTAAAAATGTGTATTCTTCCTAATTTAAAACCTTATAGTTTTATTGAAGATGGAAAATTTCATGGATATGTAGCAGATTATTTGGCTTTAATTGAAAAAAAATCAGGATTAAATTTTAAACTTGTAGAAACTCAAAATTTTAAAAATTCATTAGATTACGTAAAAAATGGTGAATGCGATATTTTAGCCTCTGCTCAAAATGTAAAAGAAAGAAAAATGTTTATGACTTTTACAGAACCTTTTCTTACAACTTCTTTAGTTTTAATTACAAAAAATACTACAAATTTTATTGATGATATTTCAATATTAAAAGACAAAAAAATAAGTATTTATAAAAGTTACTCTTTTAATAAGTTACTTAAAGAAAAATATCCAAAATTAGAGTTTGTAGATGTTGAAAATATAGATGAAGGAATTGAAAAAGTAGAAAATGATGAAGTTTTTGGACATGTTGACTTTTTATATTCTTCTTGGAATAAAATTCATGATTTAGATAGTCCTGATTTGAAAATTTCAAGTAAACTTGAAGAGAATGTCCCTTTATCGATAGCAATAAACAATAATAAAATTTATTTAAATAGGATTCTTCAAAAATCAGTAAAAAGTATTAGTGAAGAAGATAAAGAGAGATTACTTACGAAGTGGGTTGCTATTGAGTATAAAAAAGAGTTTGATTATAAAACTTTATATCAAATTATTTTTCTATTCTTAACAATTTTCATTATCTTTTTTTATAGACAGTTATTACTAAAAAAGATGAATACAAAGTTAACTCAAGTTGTAGAAGAAAAAACAAAAGAGTTAAAAAGAATAAATCAAGATTTAGAAAAAACAATAAAAGAAGAAGTAGATAAAAATTTAAAGAAAGATGCTCTTTTAACAAAACAATCAAAGATGGCAGCAATAGGAGAAATGTTACAAAATATTGCTCATCAATGGAGACAGCCTTTATCAGTAATTTCAACAGGAGCTAGTGGTTTAAAACTTCAAAAAGAGATGAATGGAAAAATTGATGATAAACTTCTTGAAGATACCTTGACAAGTATTGTAGAGACTTCTGTTCATTTATCTACAACGATTGATGATTTTATGCACTTTTTTAAACCTAATGAAGAGAAAAGAGTTTTTAATATTCAAGATACAATAAATAAGACCTTGAATATTTTTGATTATAATTTACATAGTGGAAAAATAAATGTTGTAAAAGATATTAAAGATATTAAGCTAATAAATTATGAGAGTGAATTAATTCAAGTTATGATGAATATTTTAAGTAATTCAAAAGATGCTTTTGTGGAGAGACAAATAGAAAATAGAATTATTTTTATCTCTACAAAATTAGAAGGAAATAAGATTTTAATCTCAATAAAAGATAATGCTGGAGGAATACCAGAAGATATTTTAGATAAGATTTTCAATCCTTATTTTACAACAAAACATCAATATCAAGGTACTGGTATTGGACTTTTTATGTGTCAAGAAATTATTACAAAACATATGAAAGGTGAAGTATTTGTTTCTAATATTGAATTTGAACATGAGAAAAAGAAGTATAAAGGTGCAGAGTTTATTATTACTTTAAGCACAAATTATAGTTAATAGAAAATATTATGAAGAAGATAAAATTAAAAAAACTTATAAAAAATCTACCTAAAAAACCAGGTGTAATGGCAAGGGATAGATTTTTTAATTCAGCTGTATTAATTCCTTTGATTAAAATAGATAAAAAATACTATGTTTTATTTCAAAAAAGAGCAGCTCATATTAGACAAGGTGGGGATATTTGTTTCCCTGGTGGAAGATATGAATCTAGTGATAAATCATATAAACATACTGCACTTAGAGAGACTAAAGAAGAGTTAGGAATAGATTCAAAAGATATTAAAATTTTAGGACAATTAGATACTTATGTTGCTCCTATTGGTGCTGTAGTAGAATCTTTTGTAGCAAAAATAAAGAAAAAAGCTTTAATGCATATGCATATTGATAAGAATGAAGTAGAAAAGACAATATTAATACCTATTGAGTTCTTTAAAAATAACCCTCCTATTGAATATACTTTAAAATATGAAGTACACCCTTTTTCTATCGATAAAAATGGCGAAAAACAGGTATACTTTCCCGTTGAAGAGCTAAATCTTCCAAAGATGTATCATAAACCTTGGGGACATAAAAAGCATAAAGTTTGGGTATATCAATATAAAGGCGAAGTTATTTGGGGACTTACAGCTGTAATAATAAATGATTTAATTAAAAAATTTTAAAAGGAATTTGATGAATTCAATCTTAATAAATCAAAGTGAAATTTTTCCATCAAAAGTAGTATGTATTGGAAGAAATTATGTTGACCATATAAAAGAGTTAAATAATGAGACTCCTGATTCAATGGTATTCTTTTTTAAACCAAACTCTTCAGTTTCAAAAGAGTTGATTTTCCCTAAAGGAAATAGTTCTTGTCATTATGAAGCTGAAATCTCTTTTTTAATTGAAGAGAATAAAATTTCTGCTGTTGCTTTTGGTTTAGATTTAACATTACGAGAAGTACAAAGTAAGCTAAAAGAGAAAGGTTTACCTTGGGAGAGAGCAAAATGTTTTAATAACTCAGCAGTATTTTCAAGATTTGAAAGTTTTAATGGAAATATAGATGAACTGGAAGTGGAACTTTATATAAATGATGAGTTAAAACAAAAAGGTGGTGTATCTTTAATGATAAACAAACCACAAGAGATTATTAAAGAACTTTTAACATTTTCTAGTTTTGAAGATGGTGATATATTGATGTCAGGCACTCCAAAAGGGGTTGGAGAGTTTAAAATAGGAGATATTTTTATAGGAAAAATTTTATATAAAGAGAAGGTAATAGTTGAACAAAGATTTGAAGTTCTTTAAGAGTTTTAACTATTTTGTTTTTTTATTAAAAGATTTTTTTCATTTTGATAAAATCATCAAATATTAATTCAATGAGGCTCTAATATGAAATATAATGAATTAACTGCTGAAGAGGCTTATGTTATCGAGAATAAAGGTACAGAAAGACCTTTTAGTGGAAAATATAATGACTTTTATGAAGAGGGTATTTATTTATGTAAAAAATGTAATGCTCCTTTATATAAATCAGATGATAAATTTTCATCAGGTTGTGGTTGGCCTAGTTTTGATGATGAAATAAGTGGTGCAATTAAAAGAGTACTTGATGCTGATGGTAGAAGAGTTGAAATAGTTTGTGCCAATTGTAATGCACATCTAGGACATGTATTTGAAGGAGAAGGCTTTTCTTCTAAAAATACAAGACATTGTGTAAACTCTCTTTCTTTAAAGTTTGAAAGTAAGAATTGTGAATGTCAAGAACACGCAGTTGCATATTTTGCAGCTGGATGTTTTTGGGGAGTTGAGTATTATTTTGAAAAACTAAAGGGTGTACATAGTGCTGTTTCTGGATATATGGGTGGACATGTGGAAAACCCAGATTATCATTCAGTTTGTACAGGAACAACTGGACATTTAGAAGTAGTAAAAATTGAATATGATGAGTGCCAAATTCCATATAAAGAGTTAACAAAATTATTCTTTGAGATACATGATTTTACTCAAACAAATGGACAAGGTCCCGATATAGGTAGTCAATATCTATCAGCAATTTTTTATTTAGATGAAAAACAAAAAAATGTAGCTTTAGAGTTAATAGATGAGTTAGAAGATATGAACTATAAAGTAGCTACCTCTCTTCATGAGGCAAGTAAGTTTTATGAAGCAGAAGATTATCATCAAGATTATTATGAGAAGACAGGAAAAGTTCCTTACTGTCACTCTTACAGAAAGGTATTTAAATAAAATAGAGAGAAAATCTCTATTTTATTAGAATTATAGAGCTCCTAAAATATAGTAAACTTCTTTTCCTTCTAGTTTTTGTAGTTGAATATTATATTTATTTGCCCAATGAGAAACTTCTTCATGAAACTCTTCTAAAATTTCATCAGCATCATTCTCATCACACTTAATTTTTAAGTATTTAGTTGAGTTAGATAATCCAACATAGGCATTCATTTTTTTTAGATGATCATTTAAACTAATTAAATGTTTTGAAAATTTATTAAAATCTTTTGTTTGTGAGATAACTTCTTCAGCTTGTTTAATTGAAGAGTCGTTTTTTGAGTAACCTAATTGTGAAAGTAAAACTTCAGGTGATACTTCTATATGCATATTTTCTTCCTTTTTATAATTTTGATAATCTTATCAAAAAAAATGTAAATTTGTATTAAAAAATATATATTATATAGAGAGTTTTACTTAAGGAATTAAAAATTCCTTTTTCATGTTTTCACTTAGTAGTTTTAAATTTTTTTCATCAACCTTACTCTTTGCATAAGTTATTAAGTTTTTTACATTATTATGAAATTTTTTGAAGAAATCAATCATCTTTGGATCTATTTTATTTGTATTATTTACATGGGCAAATTCATCAATCATAGTTACAACTAAATCAAATTTTCCCATAAATACAGCATAATTAATTGGTAGTACTCCATAATTGTCTGCAATATTTACAATACTATTATCATAAGAGTGAACTAATTTAAAAGTTCTTGTACAATCTCTCCATACCACATTATGAATAAATGTTCTACCTTTTTTGTCAACACTTTTTAAATTTGGTTTGGCTTCAAGTAAAAGTTTTAAAGTATAAATACATTTATTTAAAATAGCTTTGTGAATAACTGTTGATCCTAAATCATCTTTCTCATTTATATCCACTCCTAAATTAATAAGACTTTGTAAAGTTTTTAGATAAAGCTTTTGTTTTTGGGCAGTTGAAGTATCTGCTTTTTCTATTAGATAAAAAACAATATTATGATGATTTAAATCTTTTTGATTTATATTTATTCCATATTTTTTAAGAAGTTTAAAAACTTCAAAGTTATAATAAATTATTGTATCAAAGAATAGAGGTTTAGCTTTAGAATTATATTTTTTTAAATCAACCTTTGTATTTTTTAATAAATATTCGAGTAAGTCATAATAATTGTTATCATATGAACTTTTTTCAATTAAAGAGTAACTTATTATTTTTTGATTTCTATAGTGTAAAATCAGTTCAATAAGCTTTTCTATAATAGTTGAATCATGATTATCTCTAATATTAACATCAGCTCCTAATTCAATTAAAGATTTTATAATCTCAATATTTCCAAAACCTCTATAACAAGCCTCTGTTAAAACAGTTTGCCCTTGAATATTTTTTTGATTTATATTGAATTTATTTGTATTTAAAAAAAGCTCAATTAACTCTTTATCTTCACTTCTTATAGCTTGAAATAACACAGTCTCTTCTTCTTTATTTAAACTATTTAAGTTTATATCAAAAGAGATAAGTTTTTGAATTAATTTAAAATGAGAAAGTGCTTGTATAGCATTCAATTCGTTTTTTGCTTTTATATAATTATCAACAACATAATTTAATACAGTTTTATTTTGAAAATCTTTATTATTTACTTCACAACCATATTCTATAGCTTTTTCTACTAGTTTTATATTTTCAATTCCTTTTTCAATCGCATAAAAAAGGAAGTTTTTACCATTTTTATCCCCTAAAGTAGGGTTTGCACCATGTTCTAAGAGTTTTCTTGCTAATTCATAGTTATTAAAAGCTGGGTCTTTATGTAAGATTATATTTTTATTTTTATTTACACAGTTAATATCAATTTTTTCATTTTTTAAAACTGCATCTAAAATCTCACTACTTCCATTTGATACAGCATCAAATACTAGATTGTTCCCATAGAAATCTTTGTTTCTTATATCATCAGTTTTTTCTAATAAGTATTTATAGGTTTTACTTCCTGAAATAATTGCTTCTTGTAGAGCAGTACGGTGATAAAAATTTTTGTGATTAACATTAGCACCTTTTTCTACTAAGAATTTTACTACAGAAGTATTATTTGATTTTACAGCATAAAAGAGAACACTCTCTTTATCTGAGGTTAATGATTCTAGACTTAAACCTTTATTTATAAGCCATTTAATTGATTCTAAAAGTGCAGATTTTGCACATAAATGCAATAAAGTTTCTTTTTTTTCGGTAAGTTCATTTAAGTTAATATCATCAGTATAATTAAACTCAAGTTCATCAGGGTTAAAGACTTTGTTAAATAAAGCATTTTTGAAACCTTCTTTTGAAGGCTGCTTTCTGTTAAAAATTTTTTTTAGCATTGTTTTTTACTTTTCTAATATTTACATAGCTAAATTATATAACTAATAGCTAAAATAATTATTAAAAAATAGACCAAAAAGTTATAATTGTGACTTTTAAGGGTCAAATAGAGAACTCTTTTTTCATATTATCACTTAAAATTCTTAAATTTTTAACATCTACATTGTTTTTTGCATACTTTGTAAGTTCATTTAAATTATTATGAAATTTTTTGAAAAAATCTTTCATTTTTGGACTAATTTGATTTGTATTATTTACATGAGCAAATTCATCAATCATGTTGATTACTAAGTCATATTTCCCCATAAAAACTGCATAGTTAATAGGTAATATCCCATATTTGTCAGCAATATTAAGTACACTATTATCATAAGAGTGTACTAGTTTAAAAGTTTTCGTACAGTCTTTCCACACTATATTATGAATAAATGTTCTTCCATTGTTATCTACACTTTTATAATTTGGTTTAGCATCTAGTAAAACTTTTATTGTATAAATTGAACTATTTAAAATAGCTTTGTGAATTACTGTTGAACCTAGATTATCTTTATTGTTTATATTTACTCCTAAGTTTATTAGGCTTTGAAGAGTATTTAAATATAGCTTTTGTTTTTGTGTAGTTGAAGTATCTGCATTTTCAATTAAATAGCTTAATACATTATTATGTTCTAAATCATTTTGATTAATATCTATTCCACTTTTTTGAAGAAGTTTAAAAAGCTTAAAATTATAATAGATTATAGTATCAAAAAACAGAGGTTTTGATTTTGAAGTATATTTATTTAAATCTACTTTTGTATTTTGTAAAAGATATTTAAGAAGTTCAAAATAGTTGTTTTCATCAGAACTTTTTTCAACTAAATAAAAACTTATCTCTTTTTTATTTTCATAATAAAGAATTAAATCAATTAGTTTTTCAATTAAAGTTGAACCTTCATTATCTCTTTGATTAACATCTGCTCCTAATTCTAGTAAGACTTTAATTACTTCTATATTTCTATACCCTTTTAAACAAGCCTCTTCTAAAACAGTATAACCTAAATAGTTTTTTTGTTTGATATCTATTTCTTGAGATAAAAAAAGATTAATAAGTTTAATATCTTCTTCTTTTATAGCTTGAAAAAGAATATTCTCCTTTTTTTGATTTAAGTTATTTATATCTATTTTAAAATCTAGTAATTTTTTTATAAGTTTGAAATAAAAAAGAGATTTAGGAGACTCTTTTTCTTTCAAATAGTTATTTACAGCATAGTTTAATACAGTATCATTATTTTTATTTACACAGTTTATATTTAAATTTTCATTTTTTAAAACATTATCTAAAAGTTCATCGTCTCCACTAGAAACTGCGTGGAAGATTATACTATTTCCGTAAAAATCACTATTATTAAGATCTGTTGTTTTCTCTAATAAGTATTTATAGGTTTTACTTCCTGAAAGAATAGCTTCTTGTAAGGCTGTACGATGATAAAAGTTTTTATGATTTACATTTGCACCTTGTTCAACTAAGAATTTTACAGTAGCAATGTTATTTGATTTAACTGCATAAAATAATACAGTCTCTTTATCTTCTGTTTGAGCTTCAAGACTTAAGCCTTTATTTAGTAGCCATTTTATTGATTCAATGTAAGCAAATTTTGCACAAAGGTGTAATAAAGTCTCTTTTTTTTCAGTTGTTTTATATAAATTTACTTTTTCACTATAATGAAAGTTTATTTCATCAGGATTAAATATTTTATTAAATAAGGCATTTTTAAATCCTTCTACAGAAGGTTGTTTTCTGTTAAAAATATTTTTAAGCATCGTCATTTCTCTTATATCGATAATAAATATTATATAATCAATAGCTAAAAAAAGCATAAAAAATTTAATGTAAAAGGAAAATAATGAGTGTTTTGTTAAATATGGCAATGTTTCCCACAGATCAGACAGAGAGTAAAAGTGAATATGTGGCAGAAGTTATTAAAGTAATTAGAGATTCAGGTTTTTCTTATCAGTTAACTTCAATGGCAACTATAATTGAAACAGAAAAAATATCAGAAGCTTTAAATATTGTACAAAAATGTTATGAA